>JBEKDJ010000041.1:0-28139 GCA_050014415.1 Thermodesulfobacteriota bacterium
AAATTCCAGCTGACATTCCATGTGAAGAGGTTGCAAGAGATGATGGAACAACGATCCCAGATTGTGGAATGCAATCTTCTACACGAATCTAGCCAATACTGACTTCCCCTTCTCGAAGAAGAATTGTCACTTTTCCCCTCTCGACTAATTGTAACTCTGGGGGAGCCACTCTTAAAGGCCCCATTAATTGATGCGAAAAAAACCTTGGTGCGCCGGTATTGGAGATATACTCCAGACTGGGTAAGAACCAAAGCCGTTTTCTCGTTTGTGTCTCAAGAGGAAAACAAGCTTTATCGAAGGCTTTTCACGTTCCCTCACCAACCAAGCCTGCGAAAAAGATTCTACGGTGCCACGCTTCAGTCATATCTAGGGTATATGAAGGCCGCCATGACTCAAGGTTAAGAGCTATACCTTTTGGCTCAATGGTCAACATAACTAGTCGGCTATTTCTACATTTATACCTTTTTCAAGTCCCGATAAAGAGATTAAATTCTATACACTTAATTTCGCTAACTCCTAAATTATGCCGGCTTTCATCAGCTTATTTAGCTTGGAAGGTCCAAACCCTATATATTTGAGGTAGATGTGTTCATTGTCGTAGCCCACTGGTCGGCACACCCATTTTGTCCTGATGGGTGTTTCTGTCATTTTATGTTGCGCCTGAGCCACAGCGAGTTCTCCATAAACAGGGTCTTTAACCGGAGTAAAGATCCCCCTGTCTAACCAGTTGCCATCTTTCATGGCCTCCTCAGGAGAACAAACTGGCGCTAGCACCGGGGTAATGGGAGCCAAACGACCCTTCTTTGCATATTTTACCGACATGCTTACCAGTTCCTCCTTGGTGTATTTGCATGTCTCGGCAAAGATCAACGGCGCCCATTTCAATTGCTCCTCTTTTTTTATAAAAGTTGTCGGGGTCGTCCAACTCGCGGCGCCCCACTCATCCCATTTCCCCACCATGTCGGCAAATGCTTGCCACATCTCCAACCTTAAGCCGCCTAGGAAAATGGTTCCATCCTTGGTGGGTGCGAAACAATATACCCAGCTGGTAATATCCAGTTGGCCAAAGCGCTCAGCAATAACTCCGTGTTCCTGGTACCACAACGCAGCCCAACCATCAAAACAGGCGTAAGCCTCAGCCGTAGCGACATCAAGCGCCTGTCCTTCTCCGGTCATTCCCCTCCAGTGCAAAGCAGCCAGAATACCAACTGCCATAAATGTTCCCGGTTGGACCCAACCTATCCAGGGGCCAGCCTTGGTGGGAACCGCCCAAGGGCATTCATTGTAGTTTTTACCCTCGGGCATAACTTCTCCTGTAGCTGACTGTATTCCTGATCTGGCCTGAGCTATATTATCGTAGTCTGGCATCCGTCTCCGGCTCATCGGCCCGAACTGCCCATAGGCTGTTATGGAAGCGAATATCAGCCTGGGATTAATCTCCTTTAACTGTTCATAGCCAATACCCCACTCATCCATTACTCCCGGTCTATAGGTCTCTATAAGCACGTCCGCCTGACTTACCAGACCTTTGAGTATCTCTCTGCCTTCCGGCTCCTTCAGGTTCAGGGTGATGTGAAACTTATTTCTCCCCTCAGTCAAATAGTTAAGACCCTCACCGTTGTACAGCATACCGTAAGGGGTACAGGTTCTGATGAAATCCCCCTCCGGGGGCTCTATTCTCACAACCGCAGCACCAAATTCGGCCAACATTGAAGAGCAATAGCATCCTGCGAAACTTTTATAACTCAGGTCCAACACGGTTATATCATTCATAGCCTCAGGCTTGGTATGCGCAATCCGAGGGTTATCTCCCTCCTTCACCCAATCTGCCAAAGTTGACTTCTCTCTCTCTGTTGTACTCTTCTTTTTCTCTTCGCGGGACCTAAACGAGCTAGACTCGGTCTCTTGCCATAACAAGTCCTTTACCATGATAAGTCCTGCCTTACCATCCCAATCAGATGGTGGCCGACGTTTCTGCACGTCAGCCCATTTGCCCAAAGCGCCGCACTCATACAACTGCTTGATCTCGTCTTCGCTCTTACCCAAATGATTTATCATTATGTATTCATTGTCGAAGCCCACTGGCCTGGCCGACCACCTAACCCTTGGTGGCGTCTTGGACATCATCACTGGAAATTCATGAACGAAGTACTGACCTAAGAGAGGGTCATCCACCTCGGTCATAAAGCCCCGCTCGCGGAAATGCTTATCCTCCACGACATCCTTGCTAGTGTATAGGCGAGACGCGGCGAAGCCGTGTTTTTCGGCTAATCGCTCAACTTCCTCGGGGGTTTTGGCTCTCACCCAACTGGCAATGATTCTGATAATTTCAGTGGCATTATCCTCCTGCAATCGAGTTAGGTGGTCTTTAAATCTGGGATCGTCAGCCAGTTCCGGCCTGTCCATAGCGGTGCACAAGCCTCGGAACTCCTCTAGGGCTGGTGCTGCTATTACCACAAAGGTATCATCAGCACAGCAGAACGTGTCGGCCGGACATATGGATACGTCCCTGTTCCCGGCCGGCATAGCTACCTTGCCAGTAATTTGCTGGTAAGGCCAGACCCATGACATTGCCCGCATAATCGCTTCACTCTGTGACAGCTCAATATACTGACCCTTCCCTGTCCTCTCTCGATAGTGAAGAGCAGCCAATACAGCCAATTCGCCCATCAATGCGCCATAACTGTCGCAGACAAATAGGCGGCTCTTAAGGGGCGGCCGATTAGGAAAACTCGACATCCAGGCGTATCCAGAAAATGCCTGGGCTGCACCATCGTTAGAAGGTCTATTCTCCATGGCATATTGGCCCCACTGGCCAAAGCCATTCTTGGAGATGTAAATAATGCCTGGATTAATTTCCTTGATCTTTTGGTAGCCGACATTCCAGCTGTCCATCACTCCAGGTCTCAGATTATCTTCAATGATGTCGAATTTGACCGCGAGTTCTCGAAACACCTTCTGCGCCTCAATCTTATGCAAATCCAAGCCCACCCAGTATTTATTGGGGTTATCGTGTACAAACCCCGGCCCCTGCTCCCTAAACAAATTCGCGAAGGGAGCCATGTCACGATGCGTATCTCCCATGGGAGGGATTTCACACTTTATGACTTCAGCACCCATCTCCGCTAGAAAAGCTGGCCCCAAAGGGCCCAGTATAAGAGTGCAAACCTCAAGTACCCTGATACCTTCTAATGGTAAAGGCTTGGAGTGCTTCTTTTCTCTATAATTCTTCCACGTTTCTTCTGCCATAACAATGAGCTACCTTCCTTTCTCTGAAGTCCCAGCTCACCGGCGCCCCTAACATGGCCAGTTTTTGAGGCATGCAAGTTTTCCTTAGATATAACGCTGAAATCTCTGAATGCTTGGAGACAACCTTAAACGCCTATCGGCCTTTCTCCCTGTTAAGCTAGAAGTATCAATCGTCATCACACATACAATACGCTTGCATTGCCCTGTTTGTCTACGCAGATTTTAGGACGATCCATGACTAGTGTCAAGACCTAGGGGGCGAAAGAAAAAGTGAGGCCCCCTACCATTACAGGTAAACTGAACGGAATCATCAGTATCGGTGGTACAACTGGGACTCAAATGGGAACAAGTATTATGATGTCATTGCCCTTTGGTGTGCTGAAGTTTGCTATGTCTAGCACAGCGTCACTCCCCGGATTTGCTTCAAGATGTATTGGCACTGCTGATATAGTGCTGATGCACTCAGTGGTGGAGATTGCTGGGCTGAATAACCTAATGAGAAACGTTCTAGCTAGGGCTGCTGGAGCTATTTGTGGAATGGTGGAAGGCTCAACCAAAGTTCCTCTCTCACTTCCTGGAAGGGGTGAAAAACCCTTCATTGCAATGACACTCTTCGGCCCTTGTGAGGAGTGCGCCAAGAATGTCAGGAAGAGGCTTGAGGGAAAGGGATACCAGGTCATTGGCTTCTCTGCTGCTGGTATTGGTGACAGAGCTATGAAGGAAATAATAGAGCGACAGGATATTTTCGGTGCAGTCATTGATCTTGCCCCAGGTGGCGTCGGCGAGGAATTGCTCGGTTTTACCAGGGCCGCGGGTTCCACGAGGCTCGAAGCTGCTGGCGAGAAAGGAATACCACAGATTATTGCTCCATGTGGTATCAACTGGGGTAGTCCACGGAAAAGAGATTATAAGCCAGAGTGTAAAGTGCGGAAGAAGCGCGACTATGATGCTGCCCGTACGTTTGTAAGATTATCTAAAGATGAGATGATTAGGGTAGCAGATGCCATGGCAGGAAAACTGAATAAAGCCCTTGGCCCGGTAAGGGTTGTCATTCCTCTTGGTGGATGGTCATCATTAGATAGTGTCTGTCCATAAACAGCCTTTTCTGTCATGCCGGACTTGATCCGGCATCCAGAAGGTCTTGAAAGGACTGGATTCCGGCTTTCGCCGGAATGACGGTTCTAATTGAAGCTGCAATTTATTAAAGAAGCGGCTAAGAAGTGAGATTGGAGTTAGGGAGGTGGAGGCCGACCTTGACACGCCCCAGTTTGCGCAAGCGATCGTTGACGCTTTTGATGAGATCATGGTGTCCTGAATCACTGGCCAAGGGGCGAAAACGGATCGCCGCCGGGCTGCGGGGGGCCATTGTGCCGTGACCGCAGGAAGATCATCACGGCGATCGCGCAGAGAAGAGCGGAGGCGCCAATACCGGTAAAGACGGCCACGGCGTCCTTACCTTGCCAGCCACGCAGCACCACTTCCAGCGCCACAACCTGAGCTGCGACGATCACCACCAGTGCGATCGCTGCCTTCCTTAGTTGTCGCGCTCTCTGCTGGAGCGTTTGTATGTCCATCTGGTCCATTATGATTGAATCCCCATCGCGTAGATGGTGTTGCCTTCCACGCTCAACTCAATACCAGGTAGTGGGCGGCGCGGCGGTCCCATCAACACCGCACCTGTCTCAGCCGCAAATGCAGCATTGTGGCAGGGGCAGATCAATCTCTCCGATACCACATCCCAATAGACGACACACGAGAGATGTGTACAGGTCCCCTCGTAAGCGCGCCACTCCCCGTTCGGCAGATGCACCAGCAGGGCAGGATCATCCTTCCCCGGGTAGATGAAGGGTCGAGCTTCTCCAACCGGTATGTCTGTTACCTGTCCCAGCGCCACCTTCGGGAAGCGCTCTTCCCTGCTCCTCACGAAGCGCCGTGCAAAGGGGACGGATGCTAAGAAGAGTGCTGCAGAACAGGCCATCAGGAACGTGAGAAACCCTCGACGGCTCGCCACCGTGTCAGCCAGGCTATCAAGGGAAAGCTCCGGTAACAAGTTCTCGTCCGGCCGGGACTGCAAGCTCTTTTCCCTCTGTGCCTCTGACACGACTCTATGCCTCCTCACCCAGCATCTGCCGGTTCCCTGCGTCTATCGCTACCTGCTTCGATGAGAACCCCGCTGCCTGGCGGTGACGCCGGCAAGACGGGCAAAGGGACAACACCTCTGGATCCGCCACATCCCCAGCTACTTGGACGCCGGCAGAAGCTAACGCCCCTTGTAAATCTCTCGGGGTCCAAACTGCCGAAAGGGTCTTGCCACACCGGTTGCAGCGGCTTGGCTCAACAAGGCCAGGTGCTTCCGCCGCGTCAAGAGCGATGGTAGCAGGGCTCACCTCAATGTGGAAGAGCTTGCTGAACGGAACCCAGATTAGCCCCAGAACAACGATCATTTCATGTAGAACCACCAATTGACGGTGACCCATGCCGTTGAGAAACTTATAGCTTACAGTGAGCAATAAGCCACTCACCGTTATCGCCAGCAAAAGGTATAAAGAGCTGAGCTGGTCCTTCAGTCTTTCTGCTTTTTCCTCCGGCCGCATCCTGAAGCTGAAGCGTTGCCAGAAAGCGAGAATGAGCCCCAGGAGCAACAGAAGTGATCCCAGATTGATCGCATTGAAGGCGAGGAAAGCGATCGGACTTCCAACTTGGAACGTGATCAATGGGATGTTGAACATACGGGCACAGTAGGTCTGCTGCCCCACAAGAGAGAAGCTCATGCAGCCCCAGGCGAGGGCAAAGCAGACGGCACTGACGATGACTACGCCCCAAAAGATGGCAAAATGGGTGAACCAGCGTAGCCAGCTGCGGCGGACGATGAAGGTCTGTAAGAGCAAACGGGTGATCACGGATCTAATCAGGGTGACAAGGTTTGGCTTCCAGGCGCGCTGTTGCAGGGCGCGCGCTGACCTCCCCCATAGAGTTCGGTTCGGGGGGTAGCGAAGCCAGGCCACGAAGCGGTACAAACAGCCGACCACGAACAAGATACTCGCTACCTGATAGCCAAGCACCGCCAAGTCAATATATATGAACCCAACCTTCAGGACCATGATCTACCCTTTCTTTGGTCTCAGTTCACCCCGTTAGAAAACCCTGTCGTTTGCTCCGTTGGATACTGAAAAACCTGCATCATTGAGTGCGTGGGGAAGCTCCGTCCTTTCTAACGGGGTTCACTTTCCTCTTGTCAAGTATGTCTGCTACATCTTTCAGATCGAAAGACTCCAGGGTGGCGCGAGCAGGCACTCCAGTGGTCGGATCCCAGCCGCGCAATTTGTAGTAACGGTCCTTCATCGCCTCCATATGGCTACGATCTTTCGCAATGTCCTCGAAACGGCCCTCAGGCACCGGAGCGGCGAAGTATTGGTCGGGAAGGGTGTCGTATTCTCGCCGTAGTCCCCCCTGGCAATTGAAGGTGCGCTCGATTTGATGCAGCCGCTGCTGGTAAATCGCCAGCTCGCGAGCAGTGATCTTTTTGCCTAAACCGGTCGACAGCACCTCAGCGTGCACTTCCGCTGTTATCGGCAGTCCGTTGAACTCCGTGTGCCACTTGCAGCCCCCAACGATTTCGGCCCTGCCGATCGCATCCTCGGCATGGACGATTGTCTCTGCCTTGCCCACATCCTCCTTTGGGAAGGGCAAACGGGTACCCTCAACTCCCTCTGCAAAATGTCCGTAGAACTCCACAAACTCATCCGAGACCGCACCGCTATTGCCTGCGTCTAAACGGAAGACATGCCGCTCGGACCCGCGACCAATCGCCCGCGCAGCGCGTATCCGGCCCTCTGCCAAGACATCACCGAACCCTTCGCGTCTGGCAATCATTTCTGCCAATTTGAGAAGTGCCTCGTCATTTCCTCGTGTCAGCGGGAAGCCGACATCCTTTTCGTTAATGATGCCTTGTTCGAACAATTCGGTTACCCAGGACATCATGGCACCCAGGGAACTGGCATCGTACCCATTCTTATTGCTGCAGAGTGCTAACTCCTCGCTCAGTAACATGCCCGGGACGTAGTTTCCCTCTTCGAATAACCGTGGGCATAGGCTTGGGCAGCCAAAGCAGACCGTCATCTGGGGTCCTTTGTCTCGCCGGAGCTTCTGGATAGAAACAGTTCTATCAGGGTCAATTACTTTTAGTGAGTCGAGGGTCCGCGCACACACCTCGTAAAAACGCTCCGGCCTCGCAATACGAAGCCCGCCTGTCCCCTGCACGGCGATCGCCTTCAGTTTTTTTGAGCCCATGACCGCACCCAGACCGGTTGCTCCTGCCGAGTCCCTTGTGTTGCCGATGATGGTAGCAAAGCGGATCAGCTTCTCTCCAGCTGGCCCGATGCATGCCCACTCAATTTCCTCGGCATTCAGGTCGTTGCGCAGCGCCTTCGGTGTCTCATGGGTGTCCAGCCCCCAGAGGTTGGCCGCCGACCGGATGGTTACCTCCTCATTGTTGATGGCCAGGTAGACTGGCTCTGCCGCTTGCCCTGTGATCACCAGGTGGTCATACCCAGCATACTTCAGCTCTGGTGCAAATGAGCCCCCGAAGCTCGCCACACCGAGCAGATCGGTAAGTGGTGATTTGCTGGTGACATGACAGCGCCCTGAACCCGGCATCATCGTGCCGGAAAGTGGGCCGCTATCGAAGCTGAGCACATTATCCGGTCCCATCGGATCGACAGGCGGGAAGCCCGCTTTCTCCCATACGATCCGGGTGCCGATCCCTCTGCCGCCCAGGAACCTCTCTGCGTAAACGGCTGTTGGGGTGGTCCAAACCGTCCGACGGGTCAGGTCAACCCACAGAATCTTGCCTGCGTAGAGATATCCATTTTTCATGCACGTGCCTCTTCAGCTCCGAATCAGCCGCTGGAGACCGATGAGTACCCCCAACTTCCGCCGCTGCTCGGCGACTGCCAGCCTATCTTCCGGCATATACCCTAACGCACCCGTGGGGCAGTGCTTCACACACAGCGGGTCTCCCTCACACTGGTCACACCGGTGCGCCACCTGTGTGACCAGATCCAGTTCGGAAGCCCCGAAGGGGCATGCCCACACACACGCAGAGCACCCAATACATTTCTCCGCCGCCACCAGACGTGCCCCGGTCGGCCCTCCTTCATAGGTTGCTCCCGTCGGGCAGGCTAACCGGCAGGCCGGAACCTCACACTGCATGCAAAGAACCGGGACGCTGTCAATCTGCCCATCCGTCTCTTCCGATACCACCCGGAGTCTTGATCGTTCGGGCCAGCAGGAACCGGTGTGGCTAAGGCTGCAGACCATCTCACAGATTCGGCAACCCGTGCATTTTGTGGCATCAATGCTGATGATGTATCGCATGGTTCGCTACCGCCTGAAAGAAGAAATTGAAGGAGCCGTCCCTCGACCCTGCCGGATTGATACAAAAAAAATTGATAGGAAATCGCCTTTATGACAACTTCCTATCAATATGGTCTTAAATAAGAGGGTCTATCATTATATTCCATTGATTGCTCAATGTTCTTGCTCAAATAACGCCCTCTAAATAAAGGCTGAAACTTTACAGTAACCGTTTGACGATATGGATTCGTCTTAGTGTAACTCTGATTCTAAAGCTAGAGCCGCTTTTTGAGCAGCAGTGATTTTTTCGGCAGCGGACCTCTTCTTGGAGATACTCACCCGGTCAGGCTCTATAAAATCCACGGCTTTCATGTCACAGAAACGAACACACTGTGGATCTCCGTCACAGTAATCGCACTTGAAGACCTTCCGATCGATCACATTGAAATTCATGGCGCCGAAAGGACAGACCGTTACGCAAGAGCGGCAGCCAATGCATTTATCCTGATTGACCATGACCCGGCTGAGTTTTTCATCCCGGGTAATGGCCTTCACAGGACAGATGATCATGCAGGGAGCATCCTGGCACTGCTGGCAGGACATGGGAATATAAATCCCTTCTGACTCCCATTTGATCACCTTAATCCGGCTTCGCGCAGGATTTGATACGCCGTCATGAAAAACCGAGCAGACATTCTCACAAAGCCTGCAGCCGGTGCACTTCTCGAAATTTACTTGAAGAACTTTACCCATGGGCTCCATTCGTTCTCTCCTTTCAAAGTAATTACAATAGATGGGACGGTTCATTTTCAAGGCCAAGCCGCTTGAGTGTTTCTGGCTTCGGAACGCCATTCTGATCAAGGCCTTTGTGTTCGTAGAATTCATCAACCATCTTCTTAAATTTTTCTCGATCGATGACCCTGCCGATGACATCGACTGCACCCCTTCGAGCGGGCTCATCAAAGTATCGGTGATTGAGCATATCTCCCTTTCTAAGATCCTCTCTCTTCAAACCCTCACGAAGGTTAAACAGTCGCTCCATCATGTTCGTTCGAACAGCAACGTCCCAGATATCCCGAGGGGTAAGCTCCAGCCCGGTATTGTAGTAAAGCACTTTGGACCAATCTTCAAAATTTGGAAGCGTTGCACCCAAGAAGGTGGTGTGGTACTTACAGATGCCGAGGCAATCCACACCCATATAGCAGTTCTCATGCCAGAAGACCTGCCATGGCTTGCCAATGTATTCCGTATGTTCTGAACTCAATGGCCCATCGTAAGGGACCGGGCTACTGTAGATTTTCCTCAGCACTTCTTGCGGTAAATGGTATAAGTCAATGGCCGGCCGGCTTCTTAAATGGTCTGAACCCCGGGAAGCCGTAGCAATATTCAGTGCAAGGCCAGGGGTCGCTCTCTCGTCAGAGTGAAGGTTGCTGACCCCTTTGACCTGAATCAGGTAGTCAAAAGAGTTCTTCCCGATCTTCTCGGAGGCAATGACTCCACCCTCGGCCAGGACATTACCTAACCAGCCTTTCCTGAAGCAAATGCGTTTGATCATCTCTACCATCGCATCACCATTGCCAAATCGTAGATCCAAGCCATCCGTCTCTTTATCGGTCAGGATTCCCAGTTCATAGAGCTCCATTGCCCAGGCGATGATGCTTCCGATTTCAAGATTATCTACAGCATACTGATCAACCAAATGATTCGCCACTAATAGGTGCTCTAAGCTGGCGACATCGGGCTCACCGCAAAATGCGCCCTGGGAAGTATATTCCGGCCCTTCATCGTATCTTCCAGCATAAGGTCCGGAAGGAATCCTGTACTTGGCCCGGCAGTGGACCTGACAACCAAAGCAAGCGGCCATATGGTAGGGCCCTATTGTTTTAGCAGCGTTATCGTCAATTTCTTCCGGCTCAATCTCATCACAGTAGAGCATCTGGTTATACTGGAAATTTCTGGTTCGGATACCACCCCAGGAGTTGGTGGCTCCCCAAATAAAAGGAGTTCCAAGGGTTCCCTGGGTTTGGTTAACCTTAGCACTCGTAATTTGTTCAATGAATCGTTTGTTAAACTCGAGTGCTTCCCTTGGATGGGCAATTTTTATATCCATGGTGCCGCGGGCAGCAATGGCCTTCAAATTTTTTGAGCCCATGACCGCTCCCATCCCGGTTCTTCCAGCGGAATTTTTGATCCCGGTCATGACATTGGCATACCTTACAAGATTTTCACCTGCCGGACCGCAGACCAGACTCTTAACATCCTCATCTCCCAGATCTTCCCGGATCGCCCATTGTGTGTCTGGAACCATTTTCCCCCAGAGGTGGCTTGCATCGCGGATCTCGATTTGGCCGTTGTGAATCCACAGGTAGACGGGTTTTGAGGCCTTCCCTTTGATGACCAGATGATGAAAACCTGCCCAGGCTAATTCAGGGGTGAAAAAACCACCTCCGTTAGCGCTTCCCAGCATACCTTGTAATGGGGATTTAGCCATCACATGGCATCTGGAGGTTGCTGAAGCCAGGGTGGCAGTCAGTATTCCGCCGCTGACCATGAGTGTATTGTCAGGACCAAGGGGGTCACATCCTTTCTTCGTGTGATTATATAGTAAGTAGGCATCCAGTCCTCGGCCTCCCAAGAATTTTTTCCGAACTTCAATCGGAATAGGCTTCACTTCTATTTTGCCTGTGGAGAGATCGATAATTGCTAACTTTCTATTTAGGGCCATCTTTCTTTTCCTCCTTCTCCCTCATTTTCCGTACAAATGTTTCATCCGCTAATCTCGTGTTTACATCCCATACCGGACCTTTGATGCGAGGAAAACCGGCTTTGATCCAAAAGACCCGCCATTCCATACCACACTGAGCACATTTCACTGTGGGCTCCCCAGGTTTTGGGTCAAGCCTTCCCATGCAGCTGGGATTATGACATCTCACCTGTCCATAGGTACGGGTCTTACGCAAACTTTCAGCCGTTGAAAGTCCTTCCTTTCCGTTTACCATAAAAACCTCCTTTCTTAAGGCTTAAAGTAAAAGATTCATGAGATAGGTCGCAAAACCTCTGACCGGATACTGGATGTTCACTATAGTGAACAATTGAACCACGACGAAACGTATTTCGTTAGTACTTGATTAATACAGTACATTTATTTCTTTGTCAAGGGTATTTTTTTTCTTATAAGCTATTGGTATTGTTGAAAGATTATTTGTTCAACCCCTTGGCTTTTGATAGAGTAATAATTTAACATAGTAGGTAATTTCTTGTACGAATTGGTTTATATTTGATACTAATAATCAAGTTGCGGGCCATGTTCACAATAATGAACTCTTAAAAGATTCCGGGCAGAATATTCTCAAGGTTGTCACTTGCCTATTTCAAGGACGGATTCCACCATTCTATCCAGGTTCCCTCCCTGCTGAACGTTATGCCTGTCATCGATTCGATCTGCCGGATCCAGTCTCCGAGGTACGATGCGTGGTGTATGATGAGCGGGGTACTGTGTTCAGGGAGGATATCTTCAAAGAACCGATGGAGAAATATGTTCGTGTCCATTTCCTGCATCGTTTCACTATCATCCCAGGGCGTAGGGCGAATGAAGCCGTGATTCGCCCCCTCATCTCGCCGATAGAGGAAGTGGCTTCCGAACCGGTCCTTCAGGCGGCGCAGCGTTTCGACACATTTAACGATATCCTCTACGGTGATCCCTTTGCAGAAATATTGAAGCACCCGATCGCTGAAGGATTCAAAGCCAATCGACGAAAACATGATTCTTATGTTCTGCCTCTTTGCAATCGTCAGGATCTCCGCGAGGTCAGAGACGTGAGCATTAATGTCATCTACCCGGCAGACCAGATTGATCTGTGAGAGCTTGACCCCGTGGCTTTCAGTGTCCTCGAGGAGGTTACCGAGAGAACGCATGGGGTATTCATCTATGAGTTCAAAGGGAATCTTCCTCCCATCGACCTCAGGCAGCCCTACAATTTGAGTGATCACCTTGGCTCGCTCAATGGAGCCATGATAACCCTTATCCCTTGAAACGTCACAGAAAATACATCCCTTGCACTGCACTTTCATGCCCGGGATACCCCTTTCCCGGAGGTCGATCGGTGGGGGCAGGGCCACTGCCTGGAGCTTGCTGGCATAAGGGCAGCCAATTGCATTCAACACCTGTCCCAGATGGACATCGAGCTTCTTGAGGGTGTCCGAAAACGTATAGAGGTTCGACCAGTCGACCTCCAGGAATATATTCTTTGTCCACGGATGTTCGAGGAGCCCACTGCCCATCCCCAGATGTTCCGACCTAAGGCCGTCAACCGGGCCCTGGAAGGCAATATCAACAACCGGTTTCAGCCCCTTGAACCGATGCGGATATAAGTCGGTGTCGGGCTCGCCGTGGTAATCCTGGCGGGCCTGGGGTCCTCCCAGAATGGTCATAAAACCGTTTTTTTTCAGCTCTTGGATCAGCCCAATGATATCTACTCTGCCACAGAGATGCGAGAAGGCAGCTACCTTTTGTTCGGTAGATGACGCACGTTCTCCAGTGGGACTCCACTTTCCCGCGTAGTATTCGTCGATGAAACGAAGCAGTCGTTCCTTTGAGAAATCTCTCTCGATCCCAACGACGATTGATGGTATCGCGAGCTTTCGCTGGAAGAACGTTGCCGCCACCTGTGCCCCCAAGATACCATGGGGCTCACCCGTGTGGTGCGTAAAGATGATCACATTTTAACTATGTCATATTCAAGGCGTGGCTTCAATCAGGGGTTGCTGCCTACGCCTTGCGGAAGGGACCATGAAGGAATTGAGAGACTTGGAGATTCAAGAACTTCACAGAATATCGTCAGACCCTGAACCCAGAGACTCTCAGGACAGTGGCCCTGAATCCAATGCGGTGCTGGTCTTCCCATAGAGACTTCCTTCCTTAGGGGCTGAAAGAAGAGGGTTCCATAGAATGAACAAGTATAAATTGGACTCATCATAGGATACATGCCTATTCTGACAAGACTTACAGAGAAAGAGTAGAAAGGATATCTTGACAAAAGGGAAAAGAATCTGATATGTTATTATGGAGTTCAACCTGGTGAACACATGAAAAAGATCACCTACTCCGCTCCTTCGGTCAAGAAGGCCTTTAAAATCCTCTATGCGATTTCAGACACTTTAAACGGCTTAGGCATAAGCGATCTCTCAAAAAAACTCAAGATTGGGAAAAGCACGGTTCACGGGATCACTGCTTCCCTGGAGGAGATGGGCGTTCTCGTTCGTGAGCCGGTTCATAAACGATACAACCTGGGATTCAGCCTTTTGGAACTCTGTCGGACCGCCTATGCGAAGATCGGACTGAAAGAGTTGGCTCGGAAACCAATGGAGAATTTGATGGAGAAAGTAGGTGAGACCGTTTTTCTGGGGGTTCTAAATGGAGATCATGTGACCATTCTGGATACGATAGAATCGCGGAATGAAATGAAGATCACCTCTCCTCCTGGAACGAGGCTCCCCCTTCTCGCAGGGGCCACCGGGCGAGTCCTGCTTTCCCAGATAGAGAAGGGAAAATCAAAAGAGATTATTCAGAAGAAAGGTTTGAACCGATACACTTCGAAGACAGTGATGGATCAGAGTCAGTTTCTGAGAGAGGTTGAAAAGGCGAGGGAGCAGGGATATGCCATGGATGATGAAGAATATATTACCGGCGTCCGTGCGGTGGCTGCGCCTCTGGTTTCCACCTCCTCGGCCCCGGCGGCCTTATGGGTGGTTGGATTTACTTCTAGCCTGGATGATCAGAAAATCAAGACCGTGATCCGAGAAATCCAGAAGACCATCCAGGAGATTAAACAAGCTCTTGAAGGGACTCTTAAAAAGGGGCTTCTTGCCTGACCTCCGGCGTTCTCCTGGGAAGATTCCTTCTTCTTCTCTTTCCATTTTGTCCTCTTTTTTCCAAACGGGGGAAGACTACCGAATGATCAACCGCCTCCTGCTAAGATCAGGGAGTCCCACGAGCCAGACCCCGATTCGGTTCTGAATTCTGGCTTCTTGAAAGGAAGAATATCGGTTGCTCCAATCGGAAGAAGAGGACTCGCTCAAAAACAACTCCCGCTCCACTGCTCAATGCCAGAATTGCAGCATATGATTCTAGATTCCTGGTTAAAAGAGAAGCAAAAGCTAACAGCCCGGGAAGAAAGAAGACGGATCCAAGAAAGGCCAGCGAAAGCACGCGGTCTTTGCCCGAAACGATCCTCTCCAGAGAGATCTGCGACGTTTTACGAAGGTGATTCAAATAGAGAAAGATGAGAAACGCCTCTGCACACAAGAAAGTGAAGATGATAAGCCCAAAAAAGCGATTCGGGAATAGGATGGAATAAAACGCAAAGCCTATCATAGAAGCCGAAGCGAGATAGTAGCCAGGAAGGATGTCGGTCTTCCAGGCCGGATGCGTATGAAATCGATAAGCCCATCCGGTTGAAATCAAGAAAAGGATGCTCAGGGAAAAGCTGGTCCAGAGCAAAAGGGCTTCAAAACCTGGGAGAATGCCCATACGAGATAAGAGTTGCGCTCCGAGCGAACCCGCAAGGGCCCCGGCCAGACGGATTTCCCAGACAATGGGTGATCGATGATTAATGATCATGGCGAGAAAACGGGATGGAACCGTTAAATGAGTAATAGAAGCAACCGTCGCCAAGACCATACAAAAGAAAGCGGTACTCATCCAGAGGATGGAGGGAGGAAAAAACACAGCCAGGATTGAAAGCCCGGCTGCAATCCGTGAAAAAAGGATGAAGAAAAGCAAAGGAGAATCCACATGATAAGCTGGATACACCATCCTTTGTCTTTGATATTCAAGGAGTCTCAAATAGGCTGGATTAGGAAGTTGTCCTAGGAGCGACGGATTCATTGTTGCCTTCCTCCCTTCTCAAAATCTCACTGATTTGGCCCCCTCCTAAACGAGAAAAGGGTGATTCGTCACTTAAGTGAAGTCCCTTATCCTGCAAGCAAAATTCCATTTGCAGAATGTTCCATACGGTGTCCCGCAGATCTTCCTTGGATAGAGAATAGCCCGTAGCAGCATAGATCAGGTCGATCATATTCGAAATCGTTCTCAGATTAAGGTGGCTGACCACAATCAGACAGAAAGAGATGATGTCGGCTAGAACATCGAGGTCCTTGTTCTTGGAGACAGGAGGGGCTGCAAGATGATATTCCTTCCCGCTTCCGTTAATGATTCGTTGAAGAATAACGAAGGCTTTCTCACCTTGATCCTCGATATGTTCCATTTGCCTCAGGTCTTCCTCCAAAAGAAGACCGGGTTCATTCCCCCCTATGATCCTGGCGAGAAGAGAACTGGTTAAGAAAGGGTCAAGGCCTTGGGACTGACAAAGACGGTGAAGCTTCAAGGTCCACTCACCATTGAACACTCCGATTTGTGGACCAAAATACCAGGCCTTTTCCAAATGGATTCCCCCGAAGTAGCTATCCTGATGCTGAATGTTCCGACCACAGTGGACCGGGCATGAAAAACAGCCTTCTTTGCTGGAAAGATAATTTCTCAGAAAGGTGGACCATTGCTTCGCCTGTCCGGGGTGCAGCCACCCGGTGCCATCTTTTACCATCCTCTCTCCTTCCCGGCTGAGAAAGGAGAATTTTGCTCCCTCTTTCAGCTTTTGCATTTTCCGGTCTTTCTGAATCCGGTCTTTCAAAGTGAGACAGAGGTTGAGGAATTGTCGGGGATCGTGAAGGGTGACCTCTTTCTTCCCCCGGATCGCAATGGCTTTAAGCTGTTTCACTCCGAAGAGATACCCCAGCCCGAGATAGTCGCCTGTCCAGGAAAGACGATGGATGACGTTGGCAAAAGGGATCTGTTTTTCGCCTGCAGGACCAATGCAGAGGACCTCAATGCTTCGATCCTCCTTCTCCTCTTGAATGGTAACAGTAGTCTCGGTTGTCTCTTTTCCCCAGAGGTGATTCGCTTCTTCGAACTTTACCTCTTCGCCGTCGATCCAAAGATAGATCGGCTGATCCGCCCTTCCCTGAAGGATGAGCTGATCAAAACCAGATCCTCTTAATGAAGCCCCAAAGTATCCGGGCATCCGGGTAAAACTATAGATTGGAGGATCGGAGAGGGGTGAAAAGGAAGCAATACTGGTCCATCCGGAACAAGGGGCTAGGGTTCCTGTTACCGGTCCGACAGCAAAGGCTATTGGGTTTTCAGGTGAAGATGGGGAGATCGGGGACTGGAAATGTTGCGAGAAAAAAGAGGCATTGAGTCCCCTGCCACCCAGCCATTGATGCAGGTCTCTTAGGGGGATGTCCTCAGACCATGCCTTCCGAAGGCTGAGATCGATACGAAGCCTTTTCCCTGTCCATCCTTTGGTCATATGCGAACCTCCTTATCTTGGTCTCACGGCATGAAGAAAGACTTGGCCGAAAACCCTCTTCCTTTCCGTCGAGAGATCCCCTTCAGGGATATAAGAAAGTGCTCCGGTAGTACAGACCTGTGTACAGACAGGTTTACCATTACAAAGGTCGCAGGTCATCGTGCGCTGAGTTAAAGGATGAAGTGCCGGAGCGCTATAAGGACAGACATAGAGACACGACTTGCAACCGACACATCGTTTTTCATCCGTTGTGACTGCATTGGTTTCGGAAACGCGCTTTCGGGCACCTGCAGGGCAAATCGTGATGCAGGGAGCCTTTTCGCATTGTTGACAGACAATGGGCATGAAGACAGAGATCTCTTCCCATTTCTTCACTCGTATCCGAGAAAAGGCAGAGCTGCAGGAGCCGTCATGGGAAAGGCTGCAGGCCATTTCACAAGATTGACATCCTGTGCAGCGTTCAGGGAGAATAGAGATGGCGCTCATTTCAATGTCCTCCTTTACAAGTTCTCTATAGTGAACAATCAATTATTTAATATATTAACATATATGTCTTATTTGTCAAGCTTTTTTTCATATCTTGAAAAAAAGTTTGCAAAGGAAATATATATGTTCACTATAGTGAACGCACTCATGAGGACTAACTTTTCTGCTCCTTCCATGAAATGTGTCTTTGGACAAAGATTTTGTTGGACTTTTTTCAACTGAGAAGGTTACATCAAAAAGAGGGTTCCCATGTCTAATTTTCTTTCCACCCAAGAGGTGAAGGCACTATTGAATCAGGGAGAGTTGCAGAGGCGGTGTATAACAGGAGAATCGAGGTTAGGCTTATGATCCTAGCATTGCAACCTATTTTCAAACAGCAACTTCAAGCCCATTTAAAAAGAACCGTCTGGGTTGAAATTCTGCTGGTTTCCCAGATATGCCACGAAAATTCGTCCCGCAGTGTGTTTGTGTGGCACCTTTCAAATGGTTGTCAGGTCTTGGCAGACTATTGCCGCACTGTCCTATTTCTCCTGATGCTCGCGGTGATGTTGGGTGAAACGTCTCGCCCGCCTGTCCCGGCCCACAATCAAGTCAGCAGCCAAGACAATCGGACGGACTTTGCTCACATCGACGATTAAGCAGTCCACGCCGGCGGCAATGGCCATTGCGACAAATGCGTTGTTGAGTAAGGCGCGATCAGGCAGGCCAAAGGAGAGGTTGCTGGCTGCCAGGGTTAGGTTGACATTCAGTTCAGCCTTGATCCGGTGGACAGCTTCGATGATTTTCTTTCCGGAAGTGGGGTCTGCACCGACAGAGAAAGTCAAGACATCGATGATGATGTCTTCACTGGGAATACCCGCTGCGTGGACCCGTTCCATTATCTTGTGGGCTATGGCCAGACGGCGCTCCGTACTATTCGGAACGCCTTGGTCGTCCTGTAGAAGAGCAATAACAGCCGCATTGTGCTCCTTGACCAAAGGCAGAACCCTTGATAAAGAATGCTCTTCCCCCGATACTGAATTGATAAGCGGTCTGCCCTTATAGATGCTCAGGGCTTTGGCCAAAGCTTCTGGGTTAGCGCTGTCAATGCACAACGGCACATCTACTGTCTCCATTACGAGCTTCACCGCCTCCAGAAGCAGGGCTGCCTCATCCACACCGAACATCCCCACATTAACATCAAGAATATCAGCTCCCGCCTGAACCTGAGCGAGGGCGTCTGCTCGCACCATTCCCAGATCTCCTAGTTTCAGAGCCTCCTGCAACTTCTTCCGGCCTGACGGATTAATGCGCTCTCCAATAATCACTGTCGGCCGGTCGCCACCAATGATCACTTCTTTCGTAGCACTTGATATTCTAGTCTCTATCATGCTATCTCCTTCCGTTTCTTATTTACTAACTAAATTCATTCTATGATGGTCCCGCAGAAACTCAAAAACCCTCACTCTGTCGAAAGCCGAAATCCAGAACTAATTGAATTCAATGAATTCCTGTTTTCACCGGAATGTCAATAAGGGGCCAAAGCGGGCTTTTTCCGAGATCATCATCCAATGCCGCTCGCCTGAATGAAGGTTTTGTTAAAATTGGGGAAAGTGGCCAGCTCAAGATAGTGAACCTTGGAGGCGATGGCCTGAGCTTCCGTCCGCTTGGTGACGGAAACCAACGCCAGCTTGGCGCCCATACCGGCAGCATTGCCCACTTGGCGGAAGCGGCCTTTGGGCAGGGCAGGCAGCATGCCGATCGTAATTGCACTGTCTAGGTCAATATAGCTGCCAAAGGCACCGGCAATGATCACCTCCTTTATTTGGTCTTCGAGGCAGTCCTGGGTTTCCAGAAGGATCTGGATACCCGCACGGATGGCTGCCTTGCCTAGTTGCACTTCTCGTATATCATGCTGGGTGATGACCACCGGAAAAGGCTTCCCTTGCCCCTGCTCATCCGTCAGTACGAATTCGCGTTGACCGCCGTGCTCCCGAACATGAGGATGGTTACCCTTGATTCTCCCACCCTTATCAATAACTCCTGCCAGATAGAGTTGGGCTACCGCATCGAGTATTCCAGAGCCACAAATACCCACGGGTGGAGCTCCATCAATCGTCTGGCAGTGAACGCTTCTGTCTGTTATTCGGATTCGCTCAATCGCTCCTGTGGCTGCCCGCATGCCATGCTTGATGTGACCGCCTTCAAATGCAGGGCCCGAGGCACACGAGACAGCCGTAATCCTGCCATCCCTTATAAAGGAAACTTCAGTGTTGGTTCCAATATCCAAGGCTATCAGCGGACCTTGAGACCGCCAGGCCTCCGTCGCTAGCAGCATGGCCACATGATCGGCGCCGACGAAGCCACCGATGTTGGGGAGCAGGTGCACATAGGCTCCCCGGGCAACTTGCAACCCTAGATCACGGGCTTTTATGTCGAGGGGACGGCTGACTGCGGCCACAAATGGCGCGAGAGCAAGCTGCTTCGCGGGCAGACCGAGAAACAGGTGATGAATGACCGTGTTTCCCACAACTACCGCATCGAGAATATCCTGCGAAGTGGAGCCGACTTGAGCACAGAGATCACTGGCAAGACCGTTCAATGCCTCTACCACCACCTTCTGCAACTGTTGGGCCCCATCCGGAGAGTTGGTGGCATGAGCAATGCGACTGATGATGTCTTCCCCGTAACTGATTTGGGGATTCATAGCCCCTTTGGAGGCCAGCGTTCGGCCGCTGTTCAAATCAACCAGATAGCTCGCAATCTTGGTGGTGCCCACATCCACTGCCAGGCCCATTTGGGGGCTTGACCAGGGACGGACGGCAATCACCTCATCATCCCGCATGACGGCCTGGCATTGCCATCCCCTAGACCGCAGCTCGGGGGAAAGACCACGCAACACTTCGATATCGATTCTGCCACAGCGCAATTGATGTCGTTGGTTTAATGTTTCAATGAGGCGATCGGCATCGGCCTCCAGGCTATGCAATGACGGAGGGGACAGCTCTACCTTGTAGGAATGTACCGAAGGTTCAGGATGAACGGCAACGTCCAGTCCTTCCAATTGGATTCGCTGTGATGTGGTCATTGACTCCGGGGGGATGTTCAATTTACAGTCACTGCGAGGATAACTCTGGCATGCGAGACGCCAGCCCTCCTCGAGCTCCTGAGAGGAGAAAGCTTCTTTCTCATGCGCCGTGGTTTCTGAGATCGTTCCGGATAGAACTCGCACCTTGCAGGAATGACAGGTTCCAAGCCCCCCACAGACGGCATTCATGCCAACGCCAAGCTGCCGCGCGCAGGCCAGGAGAGACTCATCATCCTGGCACTGTCCTCTGTGGCCGATCGGCTCAAAATCGATGGTGTAGGCAGTCATACCCCTTCCCATCCGTGGGTTGGCTCGCTGTGCTCCGCCAGAGCTGGCGTTCCCTCTTTAGCCATTAGGAATTTGACCCTGTTTATCTAGGGGTGTTACTCTCCCCGAAACTGCCTTTTGCTACTATAGCCCCCCTACAATGATTTTTCAATGCACTGCTTGGGGGAGGTTGCTACTGGGTTATCCATATTCCCCAATGATGAGTTATTTCTGTGTGAAACACCTGTACTGTGTGGCGTCTCTTATCCGCCTACGCAGAAGACCACGCTTGAGTGTCACAGCACTTCAGCGCAAAGACACGGGTTTTGCCCGTGGGGCTTCATTTCTTCTTCAGTTCTCTCTTTGAGGTTTCTCCCGGTGGGATTTTTACAGTTCTTTTTCGAATTGAGTCTCTTGAGGCACTTTACAGCGGGCCAGCCGTTCTTTTCAAAACGGGTTATTTCCTCTTCGTCTCCAACCTTTCGGAGAAGCGACGGATGAAAATCAATTAAACAAGGAACAACAGTTTTATATCATTTTGAACGCTATTTCATGGTAAATTTCACCACATCATTGGGGCCGAACCCATTGCCTTGAACTACCTTACCAATCGCCGCATCCACACCGAAGAGTTCTGTGATCCTTATCGCTCCCTTCAACTGGCCAGTCGTCCACCCGAGGGAGATTTTCGTCGCTGGATTTATGATCTCTTTCCCAGGCTCAAATATCTCTAAGACATCCCCGATTCGAAGGCCGGACAACCTACCTGCATTGATGTATAGGCTTTCTCCTTCCGTCTTGACGATCGTGGTCGTCCAATCTAAGAAATCGAGTTGACGAAGGAAACCTTCTAAGATGTCGTCCAGGCTGAACTCAATCGCCTTGAGAACCGCTTTGCTCCGGCTGTATTCCCCTATCTCTTTGGTGCCGAAGATGGGACTTCTGCCTACAAAGGATTTTAGCAGGTTCCCGGTGGAAGCATCGATGAGACGGATCTCCACTTTTGCTGTGGCGAAAGAAACCTCCTCATCTGAAGTCTCAGACGCTTTAGAAGAAAGGAGGCTGACATCGGTGACCGCTCCCAGGGCAAATGCCTGAATCCCCAAGGATTGGTGAGCGTGCTTCATCACGGATGGTTCTAAAAGGCTTTCAAATTTGAAACCTTCTCGATTTAGCAGCTCCGAGACGATGGTCCGATCCATTATCACGACGTGCTGAGTGGCCTCTAGCTTGTCAATCAGTTTTCTGGCCGCTGCCTCCCCGATCTTCTCTTCTCCATAAGTGGTCTTGTTCTCAAAATCTAAAATGGTCACCTTTCTCTTGAACCCCGACAGGAAGAAGAGAGGGGCAGGGCTGTAGAAAGGCCTGGTTGAAGTGGAAGCCATCTTCGTCTCGGGCCCCTTTTTTGGCGTGATGGGTTGGGTAGAACCTCTTGCAGAGGTAGGACTCTCCGGTTTGGGAGGATTGATGCCCTTTACTTTATCTATTCCTTCTACGGTTACCGTCTCCCCCTCCGGGAGTTTATCTACCTTCTCTTCCTTCTTCTTTCCGATGAAAGGGATATGAGAACAGGAGCTGAGAAGAAAGAGAAGGGCGGTTGTATAAATAAAAAACTTTAAGCAATCTTTCCTATATCGAATCATGAAACCTCCTTTTTCTACTGAAATATAATAATGGTATGGGTGTTATATTACCAATTTCTTAAAAGATGTCAAATCCCCTGAGGGAAGATTTGAAGGAATAATGGTATATCGTATTTCGAAAGTCAAGGCGAATTCTTCTTGTATTAGAGCAAAAAAAAGGCGGCCCCAAAAGGACCGCCTTTTCGCTAGGCGTCGATCAGAAGAAGTAAACCAATGTTGTGGCGACGCAATACGGAGTCCTGGGTTTGGCGTTCTCGAATGTTCCAGGAACATTTTGTTCCAGGGCTTTTCCAGCAAAGAGAAGGCCGCCCTCAACAGTCAAGTGGAGATTCTTGTAAATCATGATGTTGTTGATGAGATCGAACTCCCAACCGATGGTATTGTCATTTCGCGGATTTCCATCGGCATCTACTGCATTCCCAAGGGTGTTTCCGTGCTTGGTGGTATCTCCTATATACAATCCTTGGAGAGTGGTTTTGAACGAGGGTGTTGTCTGGTAACTGGCGAAGAGCTTGGCAATCCAGGTCCCGCCAAAGGAACCTCTGTGCAATTGGCTTCCAAAGGTAAAATCAGGTATGTAACCCAAAGGTATGCCGATCAGTGTGCTGAAGTCGCCACCGAGGAACAAACTCTCTGCCCATGGGACAAATCCTTCAGAGCTCGGTGGGTTCATAAAGGTTCCCACTTTGGTGGCAGGAGCTCCCCCATTAAGGGCAGCCTCCCCCGGGAAACCCATTTCACCTGTCTTCCTCAGGTCGGCACCCGAGGAATATAGCCCGAGGCCCCCGAAGGTAAACTTCTCCATGGGAACGTTAAATTTGACTTGGCCTACCCAGCCACGGTACTTGACATCCGGGTTACCAGCAAGGGGAGAGTTGTCATATGCCTTAACCTTCCCAAAGTCATAAATGAAGTCGAAGTTGTAATTCACAGGACCGGCCTTCCCATCTGAGTAAAGTCCCCACCAAAAGATGTCGGCCTTCATATCCGGACTGACACCGTAAGGAATTTGTAGATCCGTTACAGGATATTGTTTCATTTTGTCGTAAACCAAAAAGGTGCCAACGCTGATGTTACCAAAATTGGCTTTGAGATCCCCGGCATACATCGTGGAGTCGTTCGAAGCCGCTTCCTTTGGATCAGCCATTTTTCCCCACATGAACGCAAACGATGCAGGGTCGGCTTTGACAGTATATGTTATACCAAAGCCGGGGGTACTTATGAAAAACGTTGGCCGAATGCCAAATGTTTGAACACCTGCCCTGATGTTCATTGGTGCAGGTATGCCGAAATAGGGGACCGCGAAGTCGATATAGTAGTTCACGATCCTAAATTCAGGGCCCTTAAACCCCCAGATGCCTGTGTCGAAGGAAGCCTGCTCTGGTGCTCTAGTGACAACAGGACCATCAAATGCCATGCCCGATCGAGCGTTGATCATTTCGAACAGGAACGTACCCGTTATCTCTTTTCCAGTGGAAAAATCAAACCTGAGTGAGCCATAGGACTCAGAAAAGGATTGGGGGCGATTCCACATGCCGCTGTCAGCAGCATTGGTCCCATTCGGAGGCAAATTGGCTGCGAAGGGTTGTCCTCCCCATGGGGTCCAGACCCCGCCGGGGACACCATCTGTGACATTTCGCTCCCAGATGAATCCTGTAGCTATCATACCCGATGCCTTGAATTCGATCTGGGCATAGGCCGTGGCGCTAAAAACCATGACCAGTAATGCAAACAGACCTAGAACAGTAAACTTTTTCATCTCTTTTCCTCCTCTTAGATTTAGTGTCTTGTGAGTCGTGTTTCGTGATGCTTAAGCCCACTAACAGAATTCACTTCACTACACCTCCTGAAATCTTCACCTCCTTTCTCCCTTCAGTTTGTGAAGAAAGAACGCAACAAGATTAGAATTTCCTAATTCTATACCATTCTCTAGATAGGTTGTCAAGCATTTTTTTGAGTCGAAATGAAAAACTCGGAGGTGTTTGAAACTTAAGGCAAAATGCCTTCGCAGCAGAGCATGTTAACCAATGCCCCCAAAAAACCTTTGAGATCTTCCCTTGGGGAATTGATTGGCAGAAGGGGAGTCCTTGGAATAGTCGGAGAATTTCATAGTCACTCTACCCTTTGGACCTTTGATTAAATCGTGTAAAGTCAGTGCTCCAAGGGTATTTCCGACAGCTTATCCCTCACCGACTCAACTCCGTTGTTCCATCTATGGCCGTTGAGTAACTTTGGAAGACTGAGCCAGCTTGACGATGCCGCAATGGCTGTGTTAGAAACGACGTGTTGCCAGGTTTTACCGAAACTGCTTAAGACTTATATAGAGGAAAACGCTAACGAATAGACAGGAGGAATCAAAGGAAGATGGGCGAGAGATTAGCAGGCAAAGTGGCTGTGGTGACCGGGTCGGGACAAGGCATCGGGAGAGCCATCGCCATCGGCATGGCCAAAGAAGGTGCCAAGGTGGTGACGAACAATCGCCGCCGCGGTTCCACCGGCAATGCGATTTTGGACGATTCTCTGGTGAAATCGCTTGACCAGAAGAGAAAAGAATGGCTGCAGAAGCAGGCAGAAGATTCAACCGGGGACGCTGAAACTACCGCCCAGGCGATCAGAGAACTGGGTGGCGAGGCTCTCCCCTTCTTTGGCGATATCTCCGATTTCAAGGTAGCCGGCAAGATGATACAGGCAGCCGTTGACCGCTTTGGCAGGATCGATATCCTGGTGAACGTTGCCGGGACTTTCGGGTTCGGCGCAATCTGGGAAATTACGGAAGAGACCTGGGACCGTGTGACTTCAACCAAGCCCAAGGGTTATTTCAACACCATTCGCCATGCTGTCCCCCACATGATGAAGCAGAAGTGGGGGCGAATACTCAACTGCACATCAAGAGCTTTTCTCGGAGACGTTCTTAAACATGCAGAATACTGTACCGCCAATGCCGGGGTCGTCGGCCTGACCAAGGCTGTTGCAATAGAGCTGTATCCGTATGGCATCACCTGCAATGCCTTCTCGCCCTTTGCGAGAACACGAGCCGCTTTTGAACTGGACGCCTACGACATGGCCGTAGGCGAAAAAGAAAGCCCCTGGATCGACAGGAAGTTCTCTTTCCCGATGGATCAGGCGCCAGGTCCCGAGCGAGTGGTTCCATTTCTCATCTACCTGGCTACTGACGCCGCTGCTAAAATCAGCGGTTCGGTTTTCAACGTTGGGGGAAATGGCGTCGGTCTATACTCAGAACCGGAAATAGCGAGGAACCTGGTCAAGGTTGGCGGTCCGTGGACAGTGGATGAATTGCTGCAAGAAGCGCCCCGAGGATTGTTCATGGGGTACCGGAGTCCAGCCGAGATGGATTAGATCCAAAATGATATGTGTTTAAGCGGGATTGCGGTACAGTGTTTCACCTTTATTCCCTCGAATTGAGAGGGTAAGGCGCGCGTCCCTCCATCCGGTGCATCGGGATAGAAGAAAAATGGGCACGCGACAAAGCGGTTAGGAGAGCTTGAAGAAAAGGAGGTTGCTCGTGCCTTTTCTAGTCACGATGCCGCCAGGGTCGATCACGGCAACCACCAATTCTTCCTCGCCGTCATTGTCAATGTCTTTTATCTGGAAGTCGGAGATATAGCCGGTGATCTCTTTAGTCTTCCAATTTGTGGTTAATGTCCCTTCCTCCCAGACCAAGCTATCAATCTCCCCTTTCTCAAACCTTTTCGTTCTTTTGAAGACGCTCATCAGCGAGGAGGAGATATTTCTGTTAACAATCACCTCATTCAATCCATCTCCATGGAGGTCTCTTATAAGAATCCTTGGCAGAATATACGTTCTCCAATCGGAGCTGATTCTCTGATGGCTGCCAAGCTCCAAGTTCCTTTTGTAATCGCTATCGTAGGAATTGTCTGTTCCTCCATACTCCTCTCCGCTGGTCCAGAGAGGTTTTCCATCCAAGGCGACCAATCTCAATCGATCAGAGTTATCTAGCACCAGAAGGTCTAATGCCTCTTTGCCTCGGATATTTGTCAGAGCGATGCCAAAAATCTTTGTTTTTTTCGGGAAGGGCATTTTAGGTCCCTTTTCAAAAGATTCTTTCTGCCAGACAAATTTATAGATTGGGCCGTCAAGTACGCCCTCAGAATCTATCCTTTGCCCTATCAAGATCGGCCCCTCTTTTGGATGTTCCAACACCCGAAAAAACCAGCCTGCCTTTTCAGTGATCTTCCTAAATTTTCCCTTATCATATTCTAAAATGGAGGATTGGAGATTCTCTCCTACAACGGAGGTAACGATAATTTCAGCGAGTCCGTTCCGGTTCACGTCAGCAACATCAAGGGTGAGGAATTTGTTTTGGTTCCCGGTCTCGACTTTCTGAAGAAGACTCATCTTATTTCCATCGTATCTAAAGATATAGAGGTTATTGTCATCCATGACCACCACCTCGTTCTTCTTATCTCCATACAGATCACCGATTCCAAGGCCTTTGATTTCGAAGTCAAAAGTCTGGCTTCTTTTGAAGCCCAGACCCCCAGAACGTATCCTTCCCACACCCCTTTCTGGCTGCACGAGATAGGGATGTTTGGATTCACCAGGACGGCCTGCCATGGCACGACGACCCAGGATTTTATATCCGATATCCTGCGCAAAATCCCCAATCTTCACCATCACATCCTCAATGCCTTTGTGTTGTGTGTAAACGCTGAGGGGAGATTTATCTTCAGTGATGCTGATGAGCCGGGCATCCAGACTGATATAGCTGCCGATCTTGGTAAGACTTCCGAGGACGATATAGTCTGCTGTCACCCTTGTTCCAATCTTTGTGGCGACTGCCTCATCGAGACGCATGGGTCTCTCTTCGTAGAGGGCTCGTTCTACAGTGGATTGGTCGATGACCTCAATCCTCCCTTCCACGGTGATTCGGGATGCCAAGATGTCATAGATGCCTTCCCGTAAGTAATCGAGGTTCTCGTCACTGTGAATGAGGAAAGGAAGGATGGCCACTCTGTAAACCTTTTCTGGCTCTCTGGTCTGGGCAGCTGAAGGAGAGGGGAGGTTCAAAACAAAGATGAGGCATAAAAGTAACATAACCCACTTAGTCTTCATTCAAATCCCTTTCGTATAAGTATTAGTTTGCTATCGTCTGGAAGACGCAATAACGATATCATGGTTTATTTGTTGAGATTTGTCAAATAGGATTCGGGGATTTCTGAAAAAGTCGAGAGATCTCTGTCATTAAGATAGCCTGGAGTATTTTTTCCAGAGCTCTCTTCTGGCCTGCAAGGCGAGCAGAAGAGTGGATGCAAAGAGTCTTCTTGGTTTTATCTACATTGAGTACCCGATCGCTGGATCTTTCTTTTCTCCTTCCGAGATGGCGAAACACCCTTACGCTTGGGCGAAGACTTTAGTTTGGTCGTTTTGCAACGGAAAGAGATCTGTGGGTCAAGGATTCGAGTCTCGCCAGAGGCGAGACTCGAATCCTTGACCCTTTAACCGATCCCGACTTGTTGGGATGGGGACGGCACTTGAGTTAGGGATGAGGTGGATGATGGTAAATCAGCTTATCTTAAATACCATGGCTGCTCCAGTATCACCAGCAGCACAGCCAGCCCAAAGGCCATAACCTCCGCCCAGCATGACCATCTCTTCTATCAATTCAGCAATAATCCTTCCTGCGGTAGGCGCCTGGGGATGACCGTAGATCATTGAATTTCCGTA
>JBEKDJ010000042.1:0-23726 GCA_050014415.1 Thermodesulfobacteriota bacterium
TTGTCCTCAGATGCGATGGTCCCAGCTCTTTAATCTTCTGAGTAAAGTTACGGATGACCTCGGCGAACTTCACACCCTCTGCAGAAGAAATCCAATCGAGGTATAACCTCTCTTCCTGAAACCCTGTAAATCTCAAGAGCTCCTTCAACATGGCCATGCGCTTGATGGTCATATAGTTTCCTTTCATGTAATGGCAGTCTCCAATGTGACAGCCAGCCACCAATACTCCATCCGCCCCTTTCTGAAAGGCCTTGAGGACATGGTGCGGAGAAATCGTCGCCGTACACATGACACGAATCGTCCGGGTGTTGGCCGGGTACTGTAACCGGCTCACCCCAGCCAGGTCAGCACCTCCATAACTGCACCAGTTGCACAGAAAAGCGATAATCTTGGGCTCGAAACCTGTTGTACTTTGCATTTCCTTTGCCATACAATCTCTCCCTCATTTGCTTAGAAAATAACTCACTTGTCCCCTCTCCCTTGGTGGGAGAGGGCGGGGGTGAGGGGAAACATACCATATCCACCCCCTCCTCAATCCTCCCCCATCAAGGGGGAGGATGATGTTTGATCATTTTCATGGATTGTGGGTGACGATCCTGTCATGTAAAAAAACTTTCAATGTTTTTGATATCTGTGTAATCGCTCTATAATCGACGGTATCAGAGATTTCTGGACCTTTTCAGAAATCTCACAATGACTCAAAGGCCTTCTCAATCTGGGCATAGATCTGATCGTATCTGAATCCTCTCAAAGCAATGCTTCCCGAAGAGCAGGTGGCCGCGCACCCCCCGCATCCTTTGCAGAGAACCTCATTGACTTCACACTTCCCTTTCTCATCCACATAGGAGATAGCGGTGTACGGACAGACATCGACACACCCCTGGCAGCCCACGCAAAGGTCCTTGTCGATGTAAGCGATCGCCCCTTCTGTCTCCAGCTTCTCTTTGGACAAGATCGTACTTGCCCGCGATGCAGCCGCATTGGCCTGGGAGATGCTCTCTTCTATACTTTTCGGATTATGACAAAGGCCGCACAGGAAGACTCCGTCTGTTGCAAAATCGACGGGACGAAGTTTCATATGGGCTTCTAAGAAGAACCCGTCCTGATTGACAGGAACCTTGTAGAATTGAGAAAGGACCTTGTTATCCTCAGGAGGAAGGATCGCTGTGGCCAGCTGCAAAAGATCGGTATCGATGGCGAACCTCTCCCCCAGGAGGGTATCTCTTATCTCAACCTGCAACAGATCTTTTCCATGCTCCCGAACCCTTTTCACCACCGGTGGGTCTTCCGGGTCGAATCGGAGGAACACAATCCCTTTCTCCCTGGCCTCATTAAAGAAATCCTCCATGAGCCCATAGGTCCTCATATCCCGGTAGAGGATATAAATATTCATTTCAGGATTCAGTTCCTTTAGCTTCAGTGCATTCTTAACCGACTTCCCGCAGCAAACCCGGCTGCACCAGGGATGTTCCTCATTGCGAGAGCCGACACACTGAATCATCACCACATTGTTGCGGTCCGTATATGCTTCCGGATGAAGGGCCAACCCTTCTTCCAGTTCAAGACCTGTCAAGACCCGCTCATCTTTTCCGTAGCAGTAATCTTCCGGCTTGAACTCTTGGCCGCCAATTGCGAGAATGGTGACACCATGCCGGACTTCTTCTTCAGTACCATTCCCCACATTGAGTTTGGTGATGAAGTTTCCAACGTAGCCAGAGGAATCGACCACCCGGCTTCCAAGATAGACCCGGACCTTGGGATGATCCATGAGCCTGGTGATTTGTTGATACAAATAGGCTTGAACATCTCCTCCGTTCAAGGTCCTGTAAATCCGGTTGGCAATTCCACCGAGGCGCTCCGATTTCTCAACCAGGCTGACCTCAAACCCCTGGTCAGCAAGGTTCAGGGCACTCGTTATCCCTGCCATCCCTCCTCCGATCACGAGAGCGCTCCGAGTGAGATCAACCGCTACCCGTTTTAACGGTTCGATTAATCTCGCTTTGGCCACCGCCATGCGGACCAGGTCCTTTGCCTTCTCCGTGGCCCCCTTCGGATCCTGGGCGTGGACCCACGAACATTGATCCCGAATGTTCGCCATCTCAAAGAGGTATTGATTGAGCCCTCCCTCTTTCAAAGTTTCCCTAAATAAAGGCTCATGCGTTCTTGGACTGCACGAGGCCACCACCACACGGTTGAGGCGATGCTCCAGGATCTTCTGTTTAATGATCTCCTGAGTATCCTGGCTGCAGGTATACAGGTTGTTATCCGTAAAGACCACATTGGGAAGGTTCTTTGCGTACTCGGTGACTTCCGGAACGCTCACCACACCTGCGATGTTGATTCCACACTTGCAGACGAAAACCCCTACCCTCGGCTCCTCTCCTTCCACTTCTTTCTCCGGAGGGTATTCTTTCTTTCTCGTAAGGGTGTGCCTCGCCGAGGCGAGTAATGCGGAAGCTCTGGCAGCTGCACCACTCGATTGCATCACAGTCTCAGGGATATCCTTAGGACCATTGAAGGCTCCGCATGAGAAGACCCCATCCCTCGACGTATCAACGGCCATAAATTCACGGGACTTGCAGAATCCGTATTGATCAAGCTCGATGCCGAGCTTCTCAGCCATTTCCTTACTTTCTTTCGGAGGATGAAGTCCCGCGGAAAGCACGACCAGGTCAAAAGACTCTCTTTGGGTCTTGCCGTCCTCGGTCGTGAATCGAACAGAGAGCTCGCCGGTTCCGTCAAGTTCTTCGATGCCGTATACCTTGGAACGGATGAACCTCACACCATGGACTTTCTTCGCCTGTTCGTAGTATCGATCAAAATCTTTCCCATAGGTTCTCATGTCCATGAAGAAGATGGTCGTATCGAGAGGCTGCTCACTGTGTTCCCTGGCTATTTCAGCCTCCTTGATCGCAAACATACAGCAAACGGAACTGCAGAAACCGCACCCATTCGCCGGATCCCTCGATCCCACACATTGAATCCAGGCAACCCTGCGGGGAGCCTTCCGATCAGAGGGTCTTCGCAGATGACCTTCAAACGGGCCTGAAGCGCTTAATATCCGCTCGAACTCCGTTGAGGTCACCACGTTTGGCAACCTTCCATAACCCAGTTCGTAAAGAGGAGTGGGATCGTATTCTTCAAAACCAGGGCTGACGATGATCGCTCCCACCTCGATTTCCGAGATCGTGTCTCCCCGTTTGTGATCGATGGCCTGAGCCTTGCACGCAGCGACACACATCAAGCATTCACAGCAGATGCCGCAGTTAAGACACCTCTTAGCCTCTTCCAGAGCCTGCTTTTCTGAAAACCCGATCTCCACCTCCTCGAAGCCTGCTTTCCTTCTTGCTATGGAAATTTGCTGCATCCGCCGGCGACGACTCGTCTCTTGACCCAGAGGGATTCCACTGAGGTCCCATTGTTTGGCCTTCTCACGTAACTGCCGACCCTGCCGTAAATCCTCGCCACGGAGATAACGATCGATCGACTCGGCTGCACGCTTTCCAGCCTCCACCGCGCCGATGGCGATCCACGGACCCGTCTGAACATCTCCTCCTGCAAATACGCCCTGCCGACTCGTGGACAAGGTGAGCGGATCGACATCTACTGTCCCGGACTTGGTCACCTTCACTCCACTCGACTCCAGGAAACCTGCCTCAGGAACCTGACCGACGGCCACAATAACCATGTCCGCACCGACATAAAACTCAGATCCTTCTATGGGTACAGGCCGGCTCCGGCCACTGGCATCAAGAAGACCCAAACGCATCCGGATACATCGCAGCCCTCTGACCCTGCCCTCTTCCTCCACCAACACCTCAAGAGGAGTGGCAAGATATGTGATATTCACGCCTTCAGACAATGCGGCCTCTATCTCTTCATCACTGGCCGGCATCTCTTGTCTGGACCTCCGATAGAGAATGGTTACTTCTTTTGCCCCCAGCCTTAAGGCCGATCGAGCCCCATCGATGGCTACATTCCCGCCCCCGACAACCACGACCTTCTGGCCGATCTCCATCTTCCTGCCCAGATTATAATCCCGCAAGAATTTCACACCGGAAACAACTTCTTTAGCACCCTCGCCTCTGATGTTGAGTGGTAAATTTCCATGGGCGCCCATTGCCAGAAAGATCGCCTGGTAGCCCTCTTCAAAAAGCCCATCCAACGTCAGGTCTCCGCCAATGGGCGTGTTCACCCTAATCTCCACACCGAGATCTGTCACAGTCTTGACCTCATCGGCCAATATATCTCTTGGCAATCGGTACTCGGGGATGGCTACAGAAAGCATCCCGCCGACAACGGGCAGTGCCTCAAAGACCGTGACTCCGTAACCGCGCAATCCCAAATAGTAAGCACACGTTAATCCGGCTGGACCAGAACCTACCACTGCCACCCGTTCAGGCCTTCGCTCAGCAACGGTAGGCTTCGTCTCACCGTCACTCGACTTCACACGATCTGCCACATAGCGCTTGAGACCGCAAATGGCAATGGGTTCATCAACCAGCTCACGATTGCATACCTCCTCGCAAGGATGAGGACAGATCCGACCCAGTATCCCCGGAAAAGGAAGCTCTCGCTTGATCACCTCCAAGGCATCCTGATACCTTCCTTGAGCAGTAAGGGCAACATAACCTTGAGCATTTACACCTGCAGGACACGCCATCACACAGGGAGGCCTCTCCGCCTTTTCGATGGCATAAACATTCGGAATAGATTGGGCATAGGGAATATAGGTCGCCTTCCTCTTGGCCAACCCCCCCTGATATTCACTGGGCAGCTCAACCGGACAAACCCTGGGACATTCGCCACAACCCGTGCACTTCGAAGGGTCGATATATCTGGAGCGCTCCTTCACGCGCACCCGATACCGACCCGGTTCACCCTCTACCTCCAGAAGGTCAGTATAGGACAAGATCTTTACGTTCAGATGGCGACCAAGCTCCACGAGCTTGGGAGAGAGGATTCACATGGCACAATCGTGAGTGGGAAAGGTCTTGTCCAATTGGGCCATGGCCCCCCCGATGCCAGGAGCCTTCTCCACCACATAGACAAAATACCCCGATTCGGCCAGATCGAGGGAGGCTTGAATCCCGGCAATGCCTCCTCCCACCACCATGACGGCTCCAACCTTGTCATTGTTTGTCGGCAACGTGACACGATCCATAAACTCTCCTAATTAATCTTAGATTCAAAATTGCAGATTTCACCCAAATTGGGCAATTCCTGAAGCTAATCGGTTATTAAGGTACTGGATTCCTGCTTCCGCAGGAATGACATAAAAAATCGTTAGTTTAAACTGTCATTCCCGCGAAGGCGGGAATCCAGAGGCTTCTATTGATAAAATCGCTCAATTTAGATTTCAGATTTTTCAATCCGCAATCTGCTTGTCATTTGGTGTTTCTTCCTGACAAACAAAACTTTTTCTTCCAAAGATGAAACACTCTCTTTGTGCGATCTCCTTCACGATCTGAGGAATCGCTCGTTCCACCGATGGGGAGCAGGTTTCTGCGAAAGTCTGATTGTCCTCGATCTCGATCGCGTAGATCCGAATCTCTCCCGGAACGTGCATGCCCAGGCGTTTGCCCAACTCCAAGGCCGTGGCCAAGTTGATGTCATGAGGACAGCTTAAATGGAGGGTCGATCTTAGATCGTCAAGGCTCAACTGATAGAGTTCTCCGGGCCTTCCTCCTTCGGTCTTGATGCTGTCAACGATGATCAACCGATCATAGGAACCAATAGCTTCTAGTATATCGATGTTAGCAAAACTCGCCTCCTCGACATGGACATCCTCCTTAGTTATCTTATCCCCAAGTTCCCTCACAACCTTCAGGCCAACGGAGTCATCTTTTAGAATTGGATTGCCCAGTCCTAATAAGAGGGTTTTCGCCATCTTAGCTCCTTGAAACCGTCTTCAAGATCTCCCCCCGGGAGTCCTTGATGACCACCTGCAGGGGCATCTGCCCTGGCAGTGAATGGGTTGCACAACTGAGGCACGGGTCATAAGCTCGGAAGGCCATTTCGATCCTATTAAGAAGGCCTTCCGTGATAATCGTACCTGCTTTGATCAGGCCTTGTGCAGCCTTCCGAATAGACATACATATCGGAGCGTTGTTATTGGTCGTCCCGACAATAAGATTCACTTTGGTGACCATTCCCCTATCATCGGTCTTGTAATGGTGATACAGAGTTCCCCTTGGTGCCTCCACAACTCCAACGCCTTCATCAGGAGTTTTATTCGGGATAACCCTCACCTTGGGGTCGGTGATCTCAATATCTTGAATGAGCTCCAGCTGTCTCTCTGCAGCATAGAGGAGTTCTACCAATCTCGCCCAATGCATGGCTAACGTTGAATGGACTGGTTTCCCTCCCAGGGTATCAAAATATTTCTCGTAGGCTTCCTGGGCAAGAGGTGTGGCCATCCCATCCGCTACATTGAGCCTTGCCAATGGCGCTGCCCGGTAGATTCCGCTCTTTGCACCTTCTACGAACCCATTCCATCCGATCTTCTTGAGAAAGGGGAACTTCAAGTACGACCACGGCTCCACGTGCTCCTTGATATGTTGGAGGTAGTCCGCCGGTTTGAACTTAACAATCTCTTTGGCTTCGGTGTTCACGACTCGAACCATGCCATCGTAGAAGTTGACCTTATTGTTTCGGTCCACAAGCCCCATATAATTAGTTACGGTCTGATAGGCATCGCTCAGAATAAGATCCACATAGGCCTGATTTTTCAGGACCACATCCTCGAAGAGCTTGAGCGCGAATTTCGCGAACTCCAAGTTCACCTTGGCCATCTCCAGAATCTGTTTCCGTTCCTCTTCAGTGATCCCCTTGCTCACCCCTCCGGGCAGGCTCCAAACCAGATGGGTTGCGCGTCCAGCAATCATGATCTGGATTTTCTGAGAATAGGCCCTGTTCTTGATGACCTCTTTTCCGATCTCCAAGCCAACCTTATTGATCAGGCCAAGAATATTCCTTTCAGCAGGCTTTGCATCAGGACCCAACACAAAATCGGGAGCTGCCAGGGCGAAAAAATGAAGGGTGTGGCTATGGACATAATGGGCGGAATAGAGAAGCTCCCGAAGCTTCTTGGCCGCCCGCGGTGGATCAGTCTTGTAAACGGCATCTACGGCCTTACCCGAGGCCAAATGGTGTGCCGCAGGTCAGACGCCACAGATCCTAGGGACGATCCGGGGAAGTACCTCCACCGGTCTTCCCAAACAGAAGACTTCGAATCCTCTCAGCTCAGGGACCTGAAAGTAAGCATTTTCTACATCCCCCTGGTCGTTCAAGAAAATCTCGATCTTGCCGTGTCCTTCCAATCGGGTGATCGGATCAATCGATATCGTTTTCATGAAAACCTCTTCTTCCTCAATGCCGAAGCGGGCAAGCCGAAGCGATAAAACGTCCCCAGGGGATCGACGATTCCATCGATGATCTTTTCGATCTGATCGGGATCCTGGGAATCGATGATGGAGCTAACGGCACTCAGCATCTTGGCTCCTTGGTCCGTCACGTCGGGCGGAGGTCCGTAACACCCCTCGCAGGGCATGTTGGATCGAATACACCGCGGTGGATCGCTGCACCCGCCCCGAGTTGCGGGGCCAAGACAGATGAGACCCTGTTCCAGAAAGCAGCGTTCAGGGTCGAACAAAACCTCTTGAGGTCGGTAAAAAACCTTTACCTTCTTCTCCTCCCTCTTTCTCGGGCAAGAATCGCATAATGCCTTATCCAGCGCACCGACTACAGCTCCCTTGGGAGGTAAATTCCCTGTTACAATGGCCTGAACCACTTCCAGGATACGAGCAGACTCTGGAGGACAGCCAGGTAGATAGTAGTCCACCTCTACCACCTGATCTAGGGCCATAACCGCATCGTAGAATTTGGGTAATTTCAGTTTCCCCTCTGGGACTGAAGTGACCTCCTGAGGGTAGACTCCCTTCTGGGAAACAGTAGAAGGTGAACCGTGATAAACGTAATCCAGGATTTCCTGCCTCCTCTTCTCATTGGCAAGCCCCGGAATTCCACCCAACTGGGCACAGGCCCCAAATGCCACCATCACCTTCGATTTCTCACGGAGCAGGTGAGCGATGTGTTCATTCTCCGAATTTCGAACTGCGCCACTAAAGAGGCAAACATCGATGCTCTTATCGGCCATCTCCTCTACATCGCGATATTTGAAATCCATGGCAACAGGCCAAAAAAGGATATCCGCCGCAGCCGCGATATCCAGCAACTTCTCATGGGTGTCCACCACGGCCACATCACAACCTCCGCAGGCCGCACCCCAATAGATGGCAAACTTCAATTTTCCCATAACCTTTTCCCTTCCAGCCCTCAGGACAATTCCCTAAGCGGGCCTAGTCTCCGGAGTTTTTCTGTCATCTCGCCCACCAGGCCGGCAAAACGCTTTCCCTCAGCCACAGAGACCCACTCCAGTCTCAGTCTTTCCCTTTCCAAGCCAAACTGCTCCAACATCTTCTGAAGCAACTGATAACGCCTCAAGGCATTATAGTTTCCGTTTCGATAGTGACAATTTCCCAGGTGACATCCCAGGATCAGAACCCCATCGGCTCCTCTTTTGAAGGCCTCAATGATCACCTCTGGATCTACGGAACCGGAACACATAACCCGAATGAGCCGGAGGTTCGGCGGATACGAAGCTCCTTCAATCCCCGCTGAATCCACTCCCATCTGGGAACTCCAGTTACAGTAAAATCCAATAATCCTGGGCTCGAAATTATCCATTGAACAACCCCCAAAAATAAGCCTTTAAGGCTAAATTTCAAAATTCAAATGAATGTCAAAGTTCAAATCAAAACCTTTGAAAAACCACTCTCTCCCTCACCCAACGATAGGGTTCGCAATCATAAACCGGGCCTTCCCGAGAAATCTTGAATCAGAATCTTTGACATTTGGACCTTAGATTTGATTTGTCTTTTGAGCTTTGACATTTGATATTTCCACTTTAGCTCGACCCTCCAAGATACGCACCGACCATCGCCATCATCTGTTGCTTCTTAAACCCGTTGAGTTGTGCCGCACCCGTTGGGCACGCGCCGCAGCAGGTCCCGCAACCTTTACACACAAGCTCATCGACCCTGGCCACGTTTTCCTCAGGGACAACAGCGATCGCCCCGTAAGGGCAGAGGGCCTCACAGACCTTGCAACCACAACAGACCGACTCCTTTACCGTGCAGACAATTCCGTCAGTGAATAAAGATTCGCGGGTTAAAAGGGTGATCGCCCGCGAGGCCGCGGCCTTCCCCTGATAGATGCTCTCCACAATAGAGATAGGGCTTCGGGCCATCCCTGCCACAAAAATCCCCTCCTGCATGAAATCGACCGTACTCAACTTCTCGTAGGCTTCTTTGAAGAATCCATCCTCGTTCAAAGGGACGCGAAGTAACCTGGCAAGGATGTGGTTATCCTCTGGCGGCAGGACGGCCGAGGCGAGCACCAGGAGGTCTGCATCGATCTCCAAACGCTCGCCGAGGATAATGTCATGGACTGCCACCCTCAGGATATCTCCGGCTGCCTTCACCTCTGGCATTCTATCCAAGTCAAAGCGAATGAAGATAACTCCCTTCTCCCTTGCCTCCTGATAGTAGGATTCTCGAAATCCATAGGTCCTCATGTCCCGATAGAGGATGTAGACATTCATCTTAGGATTTAGCGTCTTGAGGCTGATGGCGTTCTTGACTGACTTGGCACAGCAGAGTCTGCTGCAATAAGGTCTCACCTCGTTTCGAGATCCCACACACTGAATCATCACGATCGTTTGACTTTGGGCTACCCTTTCACTTCCCCGATCAATCTCTTCCTCCAACTCCACTGAAATCAGGACCCTAGGGTGCTGGCCGTAGAGATATTCGTCGGGTTTATACTCACGACCTCCCGCGGCAATGATCGTAACCCCATGGTTGATCTCTCTTTCTTCTCCTGAGGTTGTCTTGATACGACTCGTGTAATCCCCTACCCGGCCTTGATAGGCCATCAATTCAGAATTCTTATGGACGTGGATCTTGGGATTCCCGTCCACTTTTCCAATGAGATCCGAGAGGTAAGTCTGAACGTTTCCTCCCTCCAAAGTGTGGTGGATCTTCAGCGCATGGCCACCCAATAGGGGCGTTTTCTCTACTAAGTGCACATCAAACCCCTTGTCGGCCAGACTGATGGCGCTTACCATTCCTGTAATTCCCCCACCCACCACGAGTGCTGAAGGATTCATGGGCTTGGTGAGGCGATGCAAGGGCTCCAAGAACCGAGCCTTCGCCACCTCCATTCTCATCAGGTCCTTTGCCTTCGTTGTGGCCTTCTCAGGATCAAGGCCATGAACACGAGCACACTGGTCCCTGAGATTGACCATCTCCATAAGATAAGGGTTCAGGCCAGCTTCTCGTAGAGTTTCCTGAAAGAGAGAACCATGGGTTAAAAAGGAACAGGAACCGATAACCACCCGGTTAAGTCCATGGGCTTCTATGGCTTTCTTTATCTCATCCCGCGACTTTTCAGAACAAACATACAACCTTTGATCGCAGTACGTGACTCCTGGAAGAGCGCTGACGTCCTGTGCTAGCGAAGCAACGTCAACCGTCTTTCCAATATAATCCCCACATTGGCAGAGAAAGACCCCCATCTTCGGTGCCTCTCCGGAGATATTCTTCTCAGGGGGATAGTCTTTTTGAGGAACATGATCGAATTTGGCTTCTGCTAAAATCCCCAAGGTGTCTGCCGCAGCCCCACTCGCCTGCATTGCAGACTCGGTCATATCATTGGGACCCCCAAAAGTCCCACAAACGAAGAAGCCCTGTCTTGAAGTCTCCAGGGGAGAAAACGGCGATGACCAGCAGAAGCCATAAGGGTTAAGATCAATCCCAAATTCCCGGCTCAGTTTCTTAGCGGTGACTGCACATTCCAAGCCGATGGATAGGGCCACCATATCAAACTGAGCGGTCGATACTCCACCCGTTTCACTGGTATAAGTGACCACAAGGCCCTTTCCATCCTCCGCCGCTTCGACTCTAGAAACACCACTGCGGATATATTTCACTCCATACTGATCCTTTGCCCGGCTGAGATATCGTTCTGAATCCTTGCCATAAGGCCTTTGGTCCATAAAGAAGATGGTGGGTTCAAGATCCTTCAGGTATTCTTTGGCAACAATAGCCTCCTTGAGGGTAAATGAACAGCAAGCAGCGGAACACCATGGGTTCCCAATCTTGGGGTCTCTGGACCCCACGCATTGAATAAAGGCGATGCGGCGAGGTACCCTGCCGTCAGAGCAGAAGAGGCCTGTCCGTTCATGGATCATCTTTTCAAACTCAACAGCTGTGACGACGTCTTTATATTTTCCGTAGCCGAACTCAGGTAATGAGCTTGGGTCAAAGAGCTTAAACCCGATGGCCATGATCACGCCTGCCACATCAAGTTTAATCTCCTCTGGATCGGATTGAATGGGTACGGGGTATAGCGGAAGCTTGTCACAGATAGGGCAGCTTCGCTCGTTCATCTCTGGAAGACGTTGAATCGTGGCAGTTAAGTGCCCAGGTTCTCCTTCGACCTTCACGACTTCCCCGTGGCGAAACAGGGTGATCTGGGGATGGGTGATGATTTGAAAAGCCTTTTCGCTCACTTGGCATAGCATGCACCTGTTGCATTCCTCCACTCCCTTGCAACAGTTGTTCGCTGCCGCACCCATCAAATTGCCTTTTCTCTCTACGAGATTGACGTGGTATCCTGATTCGGCCAGATCGAGTGAGGCTTGAATTCCGGCAACGCCAGCGCCTATCACCAACACGGAGCCTATCTTTCCATCCATGGTCTCCATTCCCCTTCTATCTCATCCCTGAAACAGGCTATGCCAATTCCTTGGCAACTTTGTTCAATAATTCCCCCGGGTTAATGGTGAAGGATTTTCCCTTCTTGGCCACAATCGATTTCATCAATCGATATCTCACCTTTTGGGAGAATCTATCCAATTCCTTTGCCTTCTGGAGAAAAGATGAATCAACATACCCTTCTTTTACTGCCATATCCCTTAGCACTCGCATAATATCGGTAAATTTCACATTTTGAGGGCAGTGTCCACTGCAAGTGAAGCATTGGGTACAGTACCAGATAAAATCAGAAGAGAGCACCCTTTCCCTCATTCCCATCAAGACCATCCGAATGATCTTCCTGGGGTCGAAGTCCTTAGAAACCTCGCTCACGGGACATCCTGCGGTACAAACTCCACAAGCATAGCAGACCTTCATTTTTTCTCCTCCGGGTTGACTCGCCACCTCATACTTAAACTTGGGGTCTAACTCCGAAGATTTAATAACTTTTTTCGTTTCTTTCGATTTCTTCTCAGCTTTGGCCAATTCTCACACCCCCCTCTGTTAAAATCTTTTTATATGGAATGAACCTCTCTCTTTAAATCCTAAAAGACATTGGAGATAATTTGATTGCCGCATCATTAAAAAATAACCCTCTTTTTTTGTCAAGTAAAAAATGAGTGACCTTGTGGCCATATCAATAAAGGGTAAAAAGAAATCAGGCGAGGTGCATAAAGGCGACTTCAGTCGTCCGGGCCGAGTCCCCGGTCAAACTGGGACCGTGCCCAATATTTTTTCCTATGATTGAAGGGTTATGACCCCTGGATGAATGTTCATTATGTTTATAAAGAGTAAAATTATTATTGACAACTCCCCACCAACCTATATACTTATTTTAACTTCTGATCACTCCTCACGCAAGGATGCTAGGGATGCGATTCGGGTTTCATATCTCCATTGCAGAAGGATTTTCAAATGTGGCTGAAAGGGCTAGAGTTAGGGGTTGTGAGACTGTCCAACTCTTCTCTAGAAACCCAAGAGGTTGGAAGTATGCTCCTTTGGATAAAGAGGATGCAGAAGAATTCCGATCATCGATCAAGGCATCTGGCCTTTTCCCCGTCTTTCTTCATCTACCCTACCTGCCTAATCTAGCTTCTCAACAGTCAAGATTTTACAGCCGCTCGGTCAATGCAGTTGCCATAGATTTAAAGAGGGCAGAACAACTTGAAGCCCCCTATCTGATCATCCATATTGGACACCGTCTAGAATCCTCAGAAGATGAAGCAATCGAGGCGGTCTCTCAAGGAATCAATCAAGCCTTTGATGAAGTTAAGAATTCTGTCGTTCTGTTAATGGAAAACACTGCAGGGCAAGGGACGGAGATCGGCTACAGCTTTGAGCAGATCAACAAGATCATCGAAAAGGTGCAGGAAAACCAAAGAATAGGAGTTTGCCTCGACACCGCCCATTCCTTCGAGGCAGGATACGATCTTTCGAAAAAGGATGGGATCGAAAGGACTCTGGAATCCTTTGATAAAGTGATTGGGTTGAAACGACTCTATCTTTTCCACCTCAACGATTCAAAGACCCCATTGGGATCGAGAAAGGATAGACACTGGCATATCGGCGAAGGATATATCGGACTTGAAGGGTTTCGATGTCTGGTCAACCATCCTTCACTGAAACATCTCCCTGGCATCATGGAGACTCCGCGCAAAGACACGGTGGAAGACCTGAAAAATATGAAAGTGATCAGAAGCCTGGTGGAGTAATTCTTCTCCCATTCAACTCCTAATGACAAAGTCTTCCCCTGCATACAAAGGATCATACAAAAGTCCTCCCCACTCCCTCGATGGGGAGGACGGGGTGGGGGTGAAATGGAAATCATTGATTCTCATACCCATTGGGGACCCTCGGTAACCATGGGTACAGAGGTAACAACCGCAGAACTCCTAAGACAAGCAAAGCAAATCGGTGTGGGTAGAATTGTTGTTTTTCCGTTTCCTTCCACGGCCCTGGCGAATGAAGAAATCAATGAAGAGCTTTTGCACGAGGCCAGCAGAATAGAAGAATTTGTTCCCTATTATTACATCCCCGAAACCATGAGACCTATCCCTGGTGGAAGAGGATTTCATGGCGGAAAGTGGCATTGGATGCAAGGCATCCAGGATTGTTCATCAAACTACCAAGCCTTGGAAGATCCCGGGTTAGGCGAATTTATCGAAGCCTCGGAAAAGATCGGCCTTCCCATCGTCTTTGAGGAGGAACTGGCTTTTTCCGAGGCTTTCGTGAAGAAGACAAAGAATTTGAAGATGATCATCCCCCACCTTGGAATGCTCGGTGGAAATCCGATGAACTTTCTCCAAGCCTTCCATGGGAGAGAAAATGTCTGCTTTGATACAGCATTGGCCAGTCCGGACACGATGATGAGATTCATAGAGAAGATAGGCCATGAGAGGATCCTCTTTGGTTCTGATATCCCTTTTGGAACGATGAAATGGGAACTGGAGAAAGTCCTTTCTCTGCCGATAGGGGATGATAAAAAAGAGTGGATTCTTTCAAAAAATCTAAGGAGACTGATCGGCCTGACCTGAATGATCAGATACTTCGATGATGTAACATCACGTCCGTTTATACAGTCTCCTGTCTATCCACTTACCTCATCTATCAAGTCCTTTCAAAAACTACGGCTTAAACTTTGCGAAGGCATAGAAAATTGACACTCCCTCCCTATTAGGTTATCTCCTTACATAGCTCAAATCATCGGAGAAAAAACGCATGCCACAGATCATGGAGGGTGTCTATTTCATCCCAGGGCAGGACGAAATGATACCGGACTCTCATACCTATGTGGTGGGTAACCCATCTTCAAAGGATCTTTCTTTGATTGATCCCGGACTTACTGGAAAGGGAAGCTATAAAATAGAAACGATCAAGGAAATGGGAATCGCACTGACTGACATCAAACGGGTGATCATGACCCACACTCATTTTGACCATATTGGATGTCTTTTCGAGATAAAAAAGAAAATTCCAGGAACAGAACTTTGGATCCATATGCTGGAGGCCGATCCCCTTGAGAAGGGTGATGAAAGGACTGTTTATGGAATGGAGATGTTTCAGCAGATGTGTCAGATGCAATATCATATGAAACCAGGCGCGTTCACCCTTCGAGTTGATCGAAAGCTTCAGGGAGGAGAAACCTTAAAGATTGGAGGCATGGACTGGGAGGTCATTCATATTCCAGGACATTCTAGGGGAAGTATTGCCCTCTATTACAAGCCCAAAAAGATCCTCATTCCAGGGGATGTCATCTATGCCGACTATGCCATCGGCCGATTTGATCTTCATGGGGCTAACGCAGGGGACCTCAAAAAATCCTTGATGACACTTGCGAAGCAGAAAGTAGAAATCCTCCTGCCCGGGCACAACCGAATTGTTACAGAACTCCAACCTGACTATATCCTTCAGACCGCAAAACAATGGGACCCTTATCTGAGCTAACCATTTACCAAACTCGAAGCACCAACCTGCGGCAGACAGGCGAAATCCGAAATCTTGTGAAGGCGTGAGGTGTAAATCCTAAGGCTTTTTACACGCAACCAATAACACCTTACTCCTTTCGAACGATGATTTGGTTAGGGTTTACTCATATTCCTTGGGGACAGCACAAATAATGATAAAGGGGCCCTTTGAGGATCTATTTTTATATTGGTGCTTTTCATTAGGAAGGACCAGCACAAAATCACCTTGTTTAACCTCATGTTCTTTCCCCTCTTCTGTGACCAGAACACCGGCACCTTCCATAACATAATTTAAATGCTCAAAGGGGTGTTTGTGAAAAGGAGTATGGCCATTCGGCTCAATGGTAAAAACACGAAAGGAGAATGTTGGGACACCATCCTTTTTCGATAGTGGAATCTGCTTATAGGCACCTTTTGCCCCTTCCATCTCAACCCTTATCTTTTCAATTCGATCCAGACTGGTTATCTTCATGAGTCTCATCCTCACTCATTCGTCTTGTAAAAAATTACAACTGCCTTTCTCAGCTCTTAGGCTTCCTCTAGTTAGCCTCAATCAAACCAAAAAAGAAGAAGCACTAATCTTTTCACCTCGGTCCCTGTTTTTTCGTAACACTTTAGCGCTTTCTAAAATCAACCCCGGAGGACACCGTTCAGGGATGGTAGAAAAGTTTTAGAGCGGGAACCTTTTACCGAATCATTCAGATAGCTCCAAGAGTATTTCAGCGTCTTGCTCACTCACTTCATTTCAATGCCATAACATATGAAAACCCGCATTCTAAAACTTTGGGACCCTCTCTGAACGGGGGCCCAGCCTATTCCATTTCAAAGCACTAAAGTGTTACGTTTTTTCAATCTTCGGGAAATCTAAGATCGCGCCAAATCTTATTCTCACAGCGTTAGATCTTCATTTTCTGTAAACGCCATATTCCCTGGCTGCTTCCAGCATGGCCTCCAGGTTTTCCACTTTTGAATCATCTGCCGTTGCTCCTGGTGCCATGATGTAACCTCCGCCTTTTCCGGCAGTGTCGATCAGCTTCCTGCAGTAAACCTTGACCTCATCCGGTCTCGCCGTAATCAGCAAAGATGTAGGAACGTTGCCCATAATACAAGCGTTATTGCCGAGGATTTTCTTGGCTCGGGTCATGTCTGTCTGGTCAAAATGCCAAATAACCTTGCCTTTCGGCAGGTCTTTGATTATTTCCAGCCTTGTATTATAGCTGCCCTCTGCGAACAGGGTCGGAACCAGACCTTCCTCGGCACAACCCAATATCACTCTCTTCAGGTAAGGCCAGTAAAAGGTATGAAATTGTTTTTCCGACATAAACCCATCGGCACCCCTGTGGAGGGGCATGAACACCACAGGCACACCAGTCGCATCCACCATTGCAGTCGTTCGTCGAACCGTTTCCGGAACCGCATTCTCCATATGTTCAATGAGCTTTTCCGGCTGCTGGAACATATCCATAATGGTCCCCTTGGTCCCCCTTAGGGAAGCACCAATTGTGTCCAGAGGAGCACCCCCGCCGACGAAACCCTTGGAAAAAGGGGGAAGTCCAGATGCCAACCCCCGGCGGTCGACCTCAGAAATCACTTTTAGCCACTTCACCTCTTCCTTCCCGGCCTCGCGAAAAGCTTCAAATGCGGCTTGAACCTCTGGGTCATCAAAAGCCGATAGTCCACCGTGCATGCCGCCAATGGATTGCAGAGGCGGAAGCTTCCTGAAGGATTCGGCCGCACCATAGATTCGAGGCAGATAGGTCCTGAAATGGAAATCGGACGGGTCCCGCTTCAATGCATCCCATTCGTCCGCTTTGAGGTATTCGGCTTCGATGTATTGTGCTGCACAATCATCAGGGAGGCCGTGTCCCGCCCACTTGTACATTTTAGACTCAAGAATATCCAGAATTCTGCCGCACCTGACCAGGCCGGCACCAGGAAGGACATCAAGTTCAAAGTCATTCATATATTTATCCCAGGCTTTGGTCAGCTTTTCAGCATCATACATCACCTCCCTTACGGTATATCCCGAATATCGGGCAGGGATATGCCCCGGATTAAAGACCACAGGAACCCTGTCCGGTTCCTTCAACTTGATTGCATCAATGAGCCTGGTCACCCTTTCCCTGTAAAGCCTTTCGGCTTCCTTATTGTTAAAAGTCACGCCATCGGGTGAAAGCCATCGCTTAAACCTCTCTTCTCTCTTTTCATCCGGGGATAATTCAGACCATTTTCTTTCCATGTTTCACCTCACCGATGGGTTTTTTTCTGATGAACTGAAACCCCCTCAAAAGCAATCAAGATATTGATTCAGCTTAAGGGTAAGTGTTTAGGACTCTCGCAGGGTATGACTCAAAAATGGGATACTCTCAACTCCCCATAAGTTTCAGCGATCCGTTCAATCCCCTTCTCTATGTCCCTTGGCTTGAGGGAGGGAAAAGTGATGCGGAAGAACGGCCCACCAAACTTCTCTTCGTAATTTTTCTTCCATCCAGAAGGGTAGACGTTTGCACTCGCTAGGTCGACGCCTTTTTCTTTGGCCCTCTTAATAAAAGCGACTTCGTCACGGATACCAGGCAACCAAATCCCTATGAAAAAGCCCCCAGTGACGAAAGGCACCTCTACGCCGCGGAGATGCTGCGAGAGAGACTTGTTGAGAGAGTCCATTCTGGGTCGATACAACTTAACGAGATAGTCAAGGTACTTCTCATATTCCCCGGTGGACATGACATGGTGGATCATGGCCTGGGTCGGATAGTTAGGATTGAGCCGGGTGTTCGCTACGACAGGAGTGAGCTGCTCTACAACCTTTTCAGGAAAGATCCCGAACCCGCACTTGGTCCCTGGCGACAAGGTTTTTGTGAAAGAACCGATGAGACAGGTGGTGGGGAATTTCGAGAGGGGAAGCAACTGGTTCTTCTGGCCGTCATAGCGGAGTTCATAATAAGCGATATCGCAGATATAGAGTGCGTTGTAGCGAACACAAAGCTCAGCTGCAGCCTCGATATTCTCTTGGGTCGAGTCATAGCCAGTGGGATTCTGGTGATAAATAATCCGATAGAATAGTTTCATCTTTCCTTTCGAAAGCGCTTTTTCCAGTGCATCCAGGTCGATTCCATCCTTTATAAAAGGAATCCCTATTACTTCATGCTCGTACCGAAGTGCGTCTGCGAGTGCGCGGTCATAAGTCATAGCCTCCATGGCAACCTGGCTTCCCCTGGGAAAAGACTTCAGAATTAGAGAAAAGACCTCCATCCCCCCATTGAAGCAAATGACATGTTTATTGGGATCACCTACGATCCCATAGCGTTTGCCAAGGGTTTCTTTCAAGGGTACAAACCCATTGAAATCAGCCACCCCTGGAGTTTGATATTGCAGAAGTTTTGGACCATAGTTGCGTAAGGCCTCAGCATAGCCTTTTGCAACAACGTCAGCAATAGCCTCCAATGCCTCTTCTGCCGGAACTCCTCGTAAAAAACTGATCTGTTCCATACATCACTTTCCTTTCTTTTCTGAAATGACAAGACCGAATCCCGTATCAGGCTTTGAAATGTGAATCAGCTTCGAAGATCATTCTCGATGGACTGCCTATCTCCTATAACCCTCTCCTTCATTAACCTATCTTTAAGAACACCAAAATCGCCAGATTTTAAAATTACGTAGAAAATACATTTCCAAATCTCCCACCTTTGCCACAGGGGGGGAAAGCTATTTGGGGATAAGTTCTAGACAATTCCCACCCTTTTAGGTCCAGGACGGCTAACACAAAGAGCTGTCAAGTTGAGATAATATTATCAGATCGTCATAAGAATGCAACAGGTTTTTTAAGGCTGAGGTTAAGAAGGCCCTAAAAAAACCATTGGCCATGGAGTTGTACGACGAACATCTAAAGGAAAAGTGGGAATCCTGACGAACGATGCCTCTTGACCTGTTATCTTATCCCTTTTCGCATTTCCCGCTTCCTATTTCTCATTTCTTGATTACCTCAAACACTACTCCATCTTCAATTTCTCATCCAACTCTTCAAGATTGATCTCTCGCTGGCCTGTCTTTTCGAACCTCAAAACCAGATTTCTGAAATCTGCCTGGTCGATCTTTTTCTGCACCCATTGGGTCCATTCTTCTCTGCGAGACGATATGATCTCTTCAAAAGACTTGGAGCTCGAAAAATGGCTCAAATTGTCGTCATCTATCCATATGCAGTAGCTGCATTTCTGCTTCCCCCTATCCGAAACGGTGAAGAAATACATAAAACGCTTGCTTTTGGGCTTTAGACCCTCCTTTATCTCGAGTTCCTTGTAAGACCAGATGCCGGGCTTTATCATATTCTACCTCCTCCTTTCTTGCTATGTGGCTCCCATCAGCGGAAAGCTCCCCTCGTCATAGAGGGCAATCACTCATTCCCGGTTCGTAATCAAATTCAGTATTACTCAGGAAAGAGAAAGAATAAATGGGGTGAATCTAGTATTTATTTCAAAAATTCATAGTATTTGGAAGAAGAAGACCCGTGGCATTGAACGTTTTCCCGAATGGCCAGAAGTAGGAAGCCAAGGGTGTTCATCTCCCAATGAGGACAACGGTGCTTCTTGGATTGGCGAGATAGTGGTCGGAGGGTTCGATCCGTATCTCCTTGCCGGTGTCGAGGAAGTCTTCTCCGCTCTTAAGGCTTGTATCAACGGCGCGGAACCACTTTTTCCCTTTTGTCAGCTGAGGGAGTTTGATGAATTGTAGATTTGAATCAGCATTCAATATAAAAAAGAGATGGTAATCACCCCATTCCGATTCTTCCTCGCCTCCATCGAGCCGATAGCATAGAGTCCGCAGCTCAGGATCATCCCACGAAGGCTTATCAAGATCTTTTCCGAACCAGGAAAGGTCAGGGATATGATCAGCATCTAAATCCTTTCCAAGGAAGAATTTCCTCCTCTGAAGGCATGAGTACCGTTTTACAAAGGCAATCGCCTTCTTGAAAAAAATGAGAATGTCCGAATTCTTCTTGACCTCGTCCCACTGAAACCAGCTGATATCGTTATCCTGGCAGTAAGCGTTATTGTTGCCCTTCTGTGTTCTCATGAATTCATCACCGCCGAGAATCATCGGAGTGCCACATGAAAATAGGAGATAACAGATATGGTTTTTTATCATCTGCCTTCGCAAATGCATGATATTCAAATCCTGGGTTTCTCCTTCGACGCCGCAATTCCATGAGTGATTGTCGTTCGACCCATCCCGGTTGTCTTCAAGGTTTGCATCATTATGCTTGTGATCATAGGAGACAAGGTCATTGAGTGTGAAACCATCGTGGCAGGTAATGAAGTTGATGCCGTTGTAGGCAGACCTTCCATCCTCCCCGTACAAGTCAGCAGAACCCGTTAGCCTCCATCCGGGATCCCTGACTTGCCCTCCATCACCTTTAACGAATCTTCTGACAGTATCCCGAAACCTTCCATTCCATTCCGACCAGTCCAAAGGGAAATCCCCGACTTGATAGGTTCCGATATCCCAGGGCTCAGCAATCAGGATTACCTTGTTCAAAACAGGGTCCTGTGCGATGGCATCAAAGAAGGAGGCGGATTTTTGGAAGAAACCATCCTCGCGGCCCAAGACGGATGCAAGGTCGAATCGGAAACCGTCTACATGCATGACCTCAACCCAATAACGAAGTGAATCCATGACGAATCGGATGACATGCGGATTCGCAAGGTTCAGAGTATTACCACATCCTGAATAATTCATGTAATAACGATAGGGTTCTGTGGCCGTTCCCGATAGGCAGTAATAGGTGGAATTATCGATGCCTTTAAAGCAGAGTGTGGGTTCAAGCTCATTCCCTTCGCCTGTATGGTTATAAACCACGTCCAGAATGACCTCAATGTCTGCCTTATGAAGTTCGCGCACAAGCGTCTTAAACTCATTCACTTGACAGCCGGGGGAACTTCTCGTGCTGTAGGATGATTCAGGTGAGAAAAATCCGATGGTGTTATACCCCCAGTAGTTGGTGAGCCTCTTATTGACAAGAAAATCTTCAACATAGAATTCTTGGAGCGGCAGGAACTCAATCGCATTGATCCCCAACTCTTTGAGGTAAGGGATCTTTTCAACGAAGCCCAGATAGGTTCCCGGTTTCTTAACACCCGACGACTTGTGGATCGTAAAACCTCTCAAATGGACTTCATAAATGATCAATTCATGAAGAGGGATATCCGGCGCCGAATCCCCTTGCCAGTCGAAATCATCATTTACCACAATAGACTTAGGCACGAGGGAGGTATTGTCACGGTCATCTTGTGAGAGATCTTTCACGGGTGAATTCGGATCATGCGCGAGAAGGAGATTGTCCAGGTTTCTGAACTTACCGGTTAGGGCCTTCGCATAGGGGTCGATTAGAAATTTGTTTCCATTGAACCGTTGGCCATATGCGGGATTCAACTCACCCTTGACTCTGTACCCATAAAGCTGTCCTGCCCTTAATCCATGGACAAAAGCATACCATATATACTTCGTGCGATTTTCGACTTTGATGATATCTGTTGGTTCACCCTCTGGTCTGTCAAACAGGAGAAGATAGACCTCACTAGCATACTGTGAGTAGACTGAAAAATTAACACCATCTTCATACAAAGTGGCCCCTAATGGATAATACTTACCGGTTGAGATTTGTTTGGCAGTTTTATGTGCTAACTCGTATGACATCTTGGTCTGTCTACCTTGCTGAAAACCTTACTTCAAATATCTATCAACGCGAGGTAATTTCTCAAACATCAATGTGTAAGAATCTAACACTCATTCCACCATATGAAAACTGGTGGGCTTCGTCAAGTCAAAATGGAAAACCACTGATAGCTTGGAAATGCAATCCAGAGAGGTCGGCTCTCCGTTTACTGTGAAAGGTTACGAGTGAGAGAGTGATAGACGAAGAATTCTTGTGCAGATCGGCCATAAAGTGTTACAGAAATGGTAGTAAGCGATAAGGGCGTCCGATATCTCCTTCCCCTTTCTTTGTGGAGTCAGATAAGTACGGCGACATTTCAGGTATCTTCGGCTGGGTCTTAAGGTAGGGTAGTTGTAGAACCGAAAAGGAGGCAGTAATGGCGGAGATTTTAAAGACAACGGTAGGGTATCTCTTGGATGAAGTTGCCTCAAAACTTCCCGGGAAAGAGTTCCTGGTCGATATCCCAAAGGGGAAAAGATACTCTTACGAGGAGTTTCTGGCAGTGGTCAACCAGATGGCTAGGGGGTTTCTAAAACTCGGTGTAATACAGGGTGAACACGTAGCGCTCTGGGCACCTAATTTCTCTGAATGGATCACTACCGAATTTGCAATTGCGAAGATTGGAGCCGTTCTGGTCAGTGTCGATACAAACGTTCAAATCCAGCAACTTGAATACCTCCTTAAACAATCGGATTCCAGATTCCTCATCATGGCAGAAGGATTGAAAGGATCTGAATACCTTGAGATGATCCATAAACTCTGCCCGGAGATTAGTCATTCGATTGCAGGGCGGCTGAATTGTCACGCTTTGCCGGAACTCAAAAATCTCGTCCTGATATCAGACCGAATTCATCAAGGAATGTTCAATTGGGGGCATCTCCTGGAGATGGGAAAAATAGTTCCCGATCCCGTGTTAACTGAACGGCAGCGTTCTTGTCAGATGGATGACGTCGTCACCCTCCTTTATACCTCCGGGACCACAGGGTCTCCGAAAGGAGTGATGTCAACGCACTACGGAATAATCAATACGACCCTGGCCAGCGTGGAGAATCAGAGATTGACCGCAAAGGATAGACTCTGCCTCTCTGTCCCATTATCCCATATGTTCGGTTCTGTTTGTGTCACTTTAGCGGCAGTGAGCAAAGGGGCAACTCTCGTCATCCCTTCCGAGACCTTCAACGCACGGAGAATTCTCGAGGCAATCGAAAAAGAACAATGCACGGCGATCTATGGTTCCCCAAATGCTTTTATCACCCTGATGGATGATCCGCAATTTGAGACCTTGGATATCAAATCTCTCCGAACTGGAATCATGGGAGGAGCCCAGTGCCCCATGGAGGTTATGAAGAAGATTGTAGAGGAAATGGGGGTAGAAGAAATCGTCATCGGCTATGGTCAGACGGAGGCTTCGTCCTGGATTACGGAGACCAGTCCGGATGACCCGCTCGAATTGCGGGTTTCCACTGTAGGCAGGCCTCTGTCCGGTGTTGAGGTGAAGGTGATCGATTCCAGATCGGGTCAGGAGGTTCCAACAGGTGTCATGGGCGAGATCTGCGCGAGAGGGTTCAACATGAAGGGATACTACAAGATGCCTGCTGCCACAGTCAATGCAATCGATGCAGAGGGTTGGCTTCACACCGGAGATCTTGGGAACATAGATGGCCTGGGTTACCT
>JBEKDJ010000043.1:0-30037 GCA_050014415.1 Thermodesulfobacteriota bacterium
GATGGACGAACCTACGGTGTTCCAGTTGTGACGCCAGTCGCAGCGCTGGGTAGCCGTGTTCGGAAGGGATAACCGCTGAAAGCATCTAAGCGGGAAGCCCACCCCAAGATGAGGTATCCCTCTTGGTAGCAATACCAGGATAAGACCCCTCGGAGACTACGAGGTTGATAGGTCAGATGTGTAAGTGCCGCAAGGTATTTAGCATACTGATACTAATCGGTCGATCGGCTTGGCCATAATTGAAATAATATCCGGATTCCCTTCATCCATATTCTTTATTTAAGGTTTCGAGTTACGGGTTTCGTGTTTCGGGTTTAACTCGCAACGTTAAAACTCGAAAGCCGGAACGGATTTTTAGAAAGATTCTTGGTAACCATAGCGAAGGGGAAACACCCGTTCCCATTCCGAACACGGAAGTTAAGCCCTTCAACGCCGATGGTACTGCATGGGAAGCTGTGTGGGAGAGTAGGACGTTGCCAAGATTAAAATAGAAAGCCCATCCTTGTGGTGGGCTTTTTTGTTTGGCACGATGAGAAAGGACTGTGGGTTAGACTGAAGTTTGCGAGTTATTGGAAGAGTAACCTTTCGATCTGAGAAGATGGGTTTTTATCTACATGGCTATGGCCCAAGGAGTTGGAAGGCCCGTTTCTGTATGAGAGACCCTTCAATCAGTTGATAAACGTGGGACTTTTTGGATGTGATTTGATTCGAAAGGGGTTTCGACGCCGACCGGGTTTGATCCCTGAAGTAACAAGATCGTTTCCCTGGTTCCTTGAATGGCAAATCTCAAATCATCCGGGAACTTGTCCGTACGATTGGTCCGCTTGACGGTCTGCCGGTGTAGGGTATCTTCTCCTACGATCTGGAGCATCTTTATTGGGCAGGTTTCCCGACTTGGGGCCCAAAACGGGTGACAGAACCACCGGCAAGGATGATTTCAGGTATCTGTATCGGTTGATTGATGATGCAAAGTCAAATGCCAATCTCGCCATTGATGCGTTCGATATTCGGATTTTGTGGGGAACTGTCTGGTTCCTGCAATGCAGGGTTTAGGGTCCTTGATGCTTTAATGCTCCCAGGTCAGCATCCACCATCATCTGGATAAGCTCTCTGAATGAGACCGTTGGTTCCCAACTGAGTCTCTTTTTGGCTTTGCTGAAGTCTCCTCTCAATTCATAAATCTCTGCCGGCCGATAAAACAGATCATCAACGATGACGTAGTCCTTCCAGTCCAGGTCAACATAGCCAAAGGCTATTTCTATGAGATCCTTAATGGAATGGGTCTCACCGGTTGCTACGACATAATCTTCAGGGTCGTCTTGTTGGAGCATGAGCCACATGGCCCTAACGTAGTCTCCTGAATAACCCCAATCCCTCTTAGCTTCTAAGTTGCCCAGCCTCAATTCTTTAGCCAGACCGAGCTTAATCTTAGCTACGGTGTTTGTAACTTTCCTGGTGACAAATTCAAACCCTCTTCTGGGGGATTCGTGATTGAATAGGATCCCACTCAAAGCATAGAGATTGTAGGCCTCACGATAATTCCGGGTTAGATGAAATCCCGCAAGCTTAGAGATCCCGTAGGACGAGCGAGGGTAAAAGGCCGTGTTTTCATTTTGTGGCGTTTCCCTAGCGTTGCCGAACATCTCGCTGGAGGCAGCAAAATAGAATCTGCAATGAGGGGCTCTGTCTTTGAGAGCAGCCAAGACGAAATGCGTTCCATTTATATTTGTATTAATCGTAGAAAATTCATCCTCAAAGGAGTAGGTGACAAAACTCTGAGCGGATAGATGATAACATTCGTCCGGCCTTACTTTGTCCACTACCTTAAAGATGCTCGCATAGCTTTCCAGGGAGGCTCCATGGAGGATTATCTTATCGAGTACGTGTCTTATTCGCCAGAGCCTGTGTTCCGGATCCTCAATTGCTACTCGCCTGACGATTCCGTGAACTTCATAGCCCTTGTCCAAGAGAAATTCAGATAGATACGAGCCATCCTGTCCGGTAATGCCCGGGATCAAAGCCTTCTTGGTCATCTAGTCCCCCAGTCGATAATAGGTTCAGCTTCTACTTCCCCGAATTCTCAGCCGATTCGGCAAAGAATCTTCTTTTTTGGAATGGACATCCATCGTAGAGGATAAGCGATAGCGGGAAGACATAAGCTTGGTCACCGGGTTCGCAACCTGATATGTGATTACCATTTTTTCATTTCAGGATCAATAGTTCCTGCCCCATATGTCTTGGAGCGAAAATGAGTTTATCCGGGCTTCATGAATCCTAAGATCTAAGACCGCAGGGTAATCCGGCCTTGATCTCAGGCCACCTTTTTGATTTGCAGACGGGAGATTTGGACAGGAACCTCAACACCGATCAAATTAAGGAGAATTTTCACCCGTTTCTGGGATGACAATCCCTTTTGAAAGACTCCAACAAAATCCTTTAATGGCCCTGAGGTAATCTGTACCAGGTCCCCTTCTTGGAGATCTTCTAGGAGTTTTACCGTGTCGTCGTCGCCCATCCGTTCTTTGATCATTTGAATCACGACTTCTGAAATCGGTGCAGGCTCGTTCCCGACCCCTAATATTTTGCCCACCCCTCTAGTCCACTTAACCTTATGATAGTGGCGTTCAAGGTCGAGTTTCGCGAAGAGGTAGTTCGGAAAGAGAGGAGAGATCACTCGGGACATCTTGCCATGGGAATACCGAAAGTTTTCGTAGAGAGGCAGAAGCGTTTCGATTTCCATTCCTTCAAAGTGGTTCTTAACCCGATATTCACCCTTCGGTTTGGTGTGGATGACAAACCAAAGGAGAGTGCCAGACCATTTTGTTGATTCCCTTCGATCTTCTGAGTCCATTTGGACTTCTCTTTCTAAACAGGTTTTTCCAGACTCATCTTAATCTTGCCAGAGATTTCATCTTCCAGAAGTTCCAGCTTATTGTTGAAAAAGTCTGGGTGTACAGATTTTAGGACAGAATATGTATTTTTTTTGTGGTTTTGTCAAATGCCTAAGAATAATCGCTTATCTATGAAGTAAAGAGAATAAAATCTCATCGTACTTCATATGATTTTACCCAAACTATCACCATTTTTCTTGGAAGGCTATTCTCATTTTACCTGAAACTTTTCTTTGTACCATCGAACCGTTTTCTTTAGACCTTCTTCAAAAGAAGTTTTTGCCTTAAATCCAAAGTAGTCTTCGGCTTTGCTTGTATCGAGCATTCTTCTTGGTTGACCATCAGGTTTGGATGTATCCCAAACGATTTTCCCCTTGTAACCTATCAATCTCGTTATCATTCCCGCAAGATCTCTGATTGAAATTTCAAACCCAGCACCAAGATTTACTGGATTGGATCCATTATAATTTTCGGTGGCCAGGAGGATCCCTTCTGCACAATCTTCCACGTATAAGAACTCCCTCGTCGCTTTTCCCGTGCCCCATATTACCAGCTCGTTTTCACCATTTCGGATGGCATCGAAACATTTCTTGACGATGGCAGGAATGACATGCGAGGATGCGGGGTTAAAGTTATCCCTCGGACCATAGAGGTTTACCGGCAGAAGATAGATCGCGTTAAATCCGTACTGTTGTCTGTAGGCTTGCGCCTGAACCAAAAGCATTTTCTTTGCAAGACCATAGGGCGCATTGGTTTCTTCAGGATAACCATTCCACAAGTCGTCCTCTTTAAAAGGAGTGGGGGTAAATTTGGGATAGGCACAAATTGTTCCGATGGCGACAAATTTCTCTAAACCAACCTGTCGCCCTTCCTCCATCATTTGAGCACCCATCATGAGGTTATCATAGAAAAACTTGCCTGGGTTGGCACGATTCGCACCAATGCCTCCAACTATCGCGGCGAGATGAATGACCACGTCAGGTTTTGCGTCTCGATAGAGACGCCTGACCGCCTCCATGTCCACAAGATCATAATCTTTACTCCTTGGGATAAAAACATCCTTACAGCCCCGGCTCTTTAGCTTTTCGACGACAAAAGAGCCAAGGAAACCTGCGCCGCCGGTGACCAGCATACGTCTGTTCTGCCAGAAGTTCATTCCTATTCACCTTCAAGTAAGCAGTAGGCAGTATGAAGTAAGCACTAAGCACCTAAGTCATAGGCTAAATATTTCTCTTGGTACAGAATTTTTCGGGTTTTTCGATCATGCCATTTAGCATACGATTTATTTCATCGTAACCAAATACAAGATTATCATATTTTTCTTTTGTTATATCTCCAGCATCCTTAGACATTTCAAGCCATACCTCTGTTTCTCCGGCCTCCCCAGTTCCGTCTATAATTTTGCTGATAAGCATTTTTTCGTATAATCTCTTTTTCCATGCCTCTGCGATATTTGTTGGAATACTTTTGGATGATCGTCTTATTTGATCTGTCAGTGAATATTATTCTTCGTTTGGAAATGATTTTGTAGTCTCAAATATCTCCATTGCCAGTCGATAGGATAGTTGGAATACCTTTAAATCCCTGTATCCTCTGTAGTTCATGGAAACCACCTGATTTGTGCTTAGAGCTTACTGTTTAGTGTCTACTATCTACTGTTTGATGCCTACCCCTTACTGCCTACTGCTTAGTTCCTACCGCTTATTGTTTACTGCTTACTGCGTACTCCTTACTGTTCACTATTGGAAAGCTTGCGTATGACATCCTGACATCGTTTCAATTCTTCTAATTCCTTGATATCAGAATTAACCATCATTTGAACCAATTCATTAAACCGTACTTTGGGCTCCCAACCCAATCTCGCCTTTGCTTTCGAAGCATCGCCCAACAGGGATTCAACCTCTGTCGGCCGGAAATAACGAGGGTCGATCTCAATGATTACATCGCCTGCTTTGAGTTCGCTCGGTCCCTTTGAGTAGGCACTAGGCAGTAAGGAGTAGACAGTAGGCCCTAAGCACTTTCGCTCTTGATTGTCCTCCTTACTGCTTACTCCATACTGCTTACTATCCATGGATGCGACAATGCCCTTTTCTTCTGGTCCGGTGCCTCGCCATTCGACTTTGATACCAGCATGATCAAACGCAATATTGATAAATTCCCTGACTGAATGGGATTCGCCTGTCGCAATGACAAAATCTTCAGGTTTTTCCTGCTGGAGCATGAGCCACATCGCTTCAACATAATCCCCAGCAAATCCCCAGTCCCTTTTGGCTTCTAGATTCCCCAAGAAGAGCTTGTCCTGGAGCCCATATTTCATTCTGGCGATGGCCTTTGTAATCTTCCTTGTGACAAAGGTCTCGCCCCGTCTTGGTGATTCATGATTGAAATGGATACCGTTGACCGCAAATAGGCCGTGTCCATCCCGATAGTTCTTGACCATCCAATAGGCATAAACTTTAGCAGCCCCATAAGGGCTAAGGGGCCGAAAAGGCGTCTCCTCATTCTGGGGAGGAGGGGATGCTCCAAACATCTCACTTGAAGAGGCCTGATAGAAACGCGTCCTGATCCCGCTCCTGCGAACGGCTTCCAGTATCCGCGTTGTACCCAATCCGGTGATGTCTCCAGTGAACTCCGGCATGTCAAAACTGACCCGAACGTGACTCTGAGCGCCCAGGTGATAGATCTCATCCGGCTGAACATTATATATCAGGTTGCTTAGTTGACCTCCGTCACTTAAATCTCCATAATGAAGAAAAAGTCTACTGCTGAGGTCATGGGGGTCTGTATAGATATGATCTATTCGGTCGGTATTAAACGTGCTTGATCTTCGGATGAGGCCGTGGACCTCGTAATTCTTGGCAAGTAGAAGCTCGGCCAGGTAGGAACCATCCTGTCCTGTAATCCCTGTGATTAATGCCTTTTTCATGGTCTCCACCGTTTGCTTGGTATTGAATGATGGTTTACGGAATAACAGGGTTTCAAATAACGTTTCTCCTAAGATAACTTCTGTTGATTAGGGTTTAGACCTCCTACCCAGAAGTATTTCTTGAATATACCCAAGGATCCATGATCTCGAAATCTTTCCAAAATGTTTTTTCTGGGTCCTCATGACTTCTTTATAGACTCTTCTGCGCATCCGGAAGGTCTTATTTTCGCCATACCTTCTTGAATTTCCAAGGAACTGCTTTTCAAGATAGGTGACCCTCCCGGGATCAAAATATTTGCTAATTCTTATCCAGTAGTCATAATCCATACACGTTTCCAAATGCAAATCAAGCAGGCCCACCTTTTCAACGACTTCCCTTCTGATAAAGACGGTGGGTTGGCAGATAAAGCAGGTTTCATGTAGTCGTTTTGGATTAAATGGTTCCGAAGGATATTTCCCTATGATCTGACCTTCTTTGTCGATGAAGTTGGCATCTCCATAGATCATGACACTTTCCGGATTTGTCAAAAAATATTTTACGACCGTGTGGACTGCCCCCGGATGATAGGTATCATCCGAATTTAACCAACCCAGGATTTCCCCTGTGGCCATATTAAACCCTTTGTTCACCGCGTCTGCTTGACCTTGGTCCGGTCCAGACACCCACCTTATTTTATTGCCATATTTTCTCAGCAGGTCTACTGTGTTGTCAGTGGAACCTCCATCCATGACAATGTATTCAATATTTTGGTAATCCTGGGAAAGGACGCTTCTGACCGTTTCTTCGATAAACTGACCGTGGTTGTAAGACGGGGTAACAATACTCACCAGTGGCCTTTTTGTTAACATGGAGTTCCCATCATTAAAGTTTTCAGGAAATCTTCACGAACCCACGATTGCTTAAGAGAGTGGGATATCCTTCCTTACTTCCCAAAAGAATTCCCTCCTCCATCCACGGAGACCCCTGTCAAATGCCCGCAAGAACAGACCGAACGGAATGCCTGCGGGCGGATGCTATGATCTTGGCAAGCTGCCCCAGAATCCAATCTCTATAAAAACATGACACTTTCCCATCCAGCCCGCAAGTGCCCCATGACAGATGGTCATCGCTTTCCATCAAACCGTCCGCATGGCGAATCCACTCAAAATCCTGAACCACCTCTCTTTTTGAAGATAACGGACCAAGAAATCTTAACTCTCGGGAGAAAGATGATTCCTAAGGCCACGGTGAAGAGAACCACGATCAGGTGATTGACGATGGCATAGCTGAAGGCTTCTGACCTTGGTATGCCGAAGAGGGATAGACCGAGGACACAAGAAAGGTGATAATTTCCAATAAAGCCGGGCGCCCCTGGAATGGTGATGCCAATTACAATAAGAACAAGTACCACGTAGGCGGCAATCAAAGGAAGCCTCATATGAAAGGCCTGAAGAAGGATATAGAAGTTGAGACCCATAAGGGCCCAAACGATGAGTGAAAGGCTTACTGCCAGTCCCAAACTTTTCAGATCAGGCAAAATCTGGAGGCCTTCTGCAAAGGTAGTGACGAACGTCTGGATCCCGCTCTGTAGCCATTCCGGAAATCTCCGGGTGAGGATTCGAAAAAAGTTCAATACTCTTTCTTTTTGTGTAGCAACAAGGAAGAGAAATAAGAGAAAGGAAAACAAGATCGCGAAACTGAAGTACCCTGCCCGGTGAACCCAGAGAGGGAGAGGAATGGAAAGGACGGTCCACACAAGGAACCCCAGAATCGTAAGACTGTCCAGAGCCCTTTCAACAACAACCGTGGCCAGAGCCGACCGGATATCAACCCCCTTCTGTTGAGAAATGAGATACGGCCTAAGAAGCTCTCCCGCCCTGGCAGGAAGAAGTAAGATTCCCATGAACCCCACGGAGGTAATGGAAAAAAGGGTACCCTGGTCAATCTTCTTTAGGGGCCTTAAGATAAGGCCCCAGCGGTAAGACCGCATCCACTGGACCAAGAGGAGAAGGGGAATGACCAGCAATAGATAAACATAGCCGATACGAGCAAAACCCTCCTTGAACGTACTCCAGTCCACTCCCCTGAATGCGAAGTATAATAGGATACCACTGATGAGAAGGCTGATGAGAAAGCGCTTCATTTGATTCCTTCGAGGCTCGAATGACTCCCCGCCAGCAAGGGACTTTCAGAAGATGGCAGTCATTGGGATGGGTAGGACTGGCGGTAACTTCCTTTGTGATTCAACTTTAATTCTAAATCTTGCGGGTTTTTGGTTCTTAAAAAAAAATAGTAGTGTTAAATAGAAAACCCCTATTTGAGGGCCGCTTCCCGCAGATTTCGATCGAGACAGACGAAATCGAGGTGCCAAGGCGTTTCCTGTGCCCATATGAGGGCTGCTGCCGGTTGCAAGGCATCTGCCGGTTCTTAGCGGATGAATTGGCAGAAGGCGTTCTGCCCGTAGCCGCACCATCTCGGTGGGCTGAACTTCTCACAATGTTGCTCCGAGCGCGGAAAGTACGGCTCTTGTTTTCATCTCCTCACCTGGAGAAAGTATCCCTTCCCTTTGTCTCCTGGAGAGCGACGGCAGGCATTCGATGCGTGTCGTCCAGCACACTGCGATATCCTCGTTCCCTTTCATTAGATCTTTCATGGCACCCGATGTTTTCGCTTTAACACATAAAGGGATAATCGCCGGCGAATCCCAGAATCTCATCTTCCGGCCTTCCGTTCTTCAATGAGAGCCTTGAGCACCATGCCATCGGGGTCATCCGGCCTGTGCATCCTCGAGAAGTCCTTGGGGACTTTGCCTGATTCAATTCTGACGAGTCCTTGTTTTTCCATCCGAACTAAGGATCCTTTGAAATCCTCGGACCGGGAAAGGGGGATCAGACGGGCGACAGGTTTCCCACGATCGGTGATCAAGATCTCCGTACCCGCTTTGACCTGATTCAGGTATTCCCTGAGGCGGACCTTCAGATCGGATATGGCAGCTGTTTTCATGATCCCCTCCTCACTTTAATAACTGTTATAGTCAATTCATTCCGACCTGTCAACTCACCTTACCCAGGATGTGATGACCGGAAACGGTAGATACAGCGCAGGGAATACCTAAGGTCACTCGGCATTCCTTGCCCCGACACTGAACCTATGTTTTGATGAGGTGGAACTTGAGATAGAGTCCTTACTACTCCGGCCGCCCTCTACTCTACCCGAATGGACTTTGGATGAAGCGATGAGGTGCCGCCGATTTAGCTAAGCACGCTCTGAACGAGCGTTCCCTTTCCCTCGATGTGAAATCCAAATATCCAAGACCTGATCCCGCCTTTCCCAAAAGTCCAACAAGGAGTTTGCTAAGTATGAGGCCGTTGCCCTTTTGGACAAGGTGGACCTTGAGCCTCCCCTGGAAGACGTGGGGGGTTTTGATCGTCTAAAAAGATAGATCCTCCGGCGTTTCTACGAGACATAACGTGGTAGAGGACACTGGGGAATTCAATTTGAATAGGACGCAACATAGTCATACAGTAGCAGGAATCACAACAAGGAACAAAACCTGCCACCTGTTCTTTTTTATCTTGATAGGTGCCTTTTAATGGGTGACACTTATTCCTCATGCTACCCCTAATCTTCCAACCGGGATTCTGGTACCCCGCTTATTTCTAGTGTCTTAAAGAGCATATAGAGGGTTTCAACTTGCTTTTCAGAAGATCGCTCATCGAAGGACAATTCTATAATATTATATCCGCTTTTTGGGACTAGTGCCAAAGCCTCATGTCGCCATTGATTCAACTCCAAGGAAGTATAATTCTTCAACGGAGCGCCGTTAAACCTTACGAACATTCTACTGGTAGACATCCCGAACGGAGAAAAACTCATCCTTAGGGCGGCTCTTTTCAAATTCATCTCAGTAGGATTCTCAAAGGCCAGTTTCACCGACGGACTATTTGCCCACCTTATCCGAGGCAAGCTAGGGGGATATGGTCCTTCGGGTGATGGTCTCAGCCCATCTATTTTCATACCAGAAGGGGTTGCTTCTACAATTAAATCCGCTTTGAATTCGTTTACTGCCGATTCAGAGCGTTTAGAAAAGCTGTACAATTTAACTCTTGTAGGATCCTCTGCAAGTTTTTTCCCTCCTCTGTAAATATTTTTGTCCGTTAAGTAAAGCAATTCATTATTTGATTTTGCTGCCAATGCTTTAATATCGTCTAGCGATTTAGGCTTCATGAAGAAAGGGAAATAGAAGTGATATCTCTTTATGATCAAATGAGATATATCCTTATTATCTGGATGAGGATCATAAAATACAGAGATATCTCCATCTTTAAAATATCTGTCTGTTACAATCTGACAAATTCCTTTGTAACTTTCTAAATGCAACCCACCTGGCTGGCTCCAATATAAATATGCTGCACCATCTCCTGCAAGATAAACAATGAAGAGGAAAGCTACTGCGGTTTTTTTTGCCCATCTTTTCCCATTCAGCAGCAGACTTATTGGAATAATTGCCACCAAGAAATAGAGAACATCGAGAATAATGGAAGGCAATTTCAACAGGTTTGAAGTCTTCATAAAGAAGACGAGGGAATCAGGGAAATGACATTCTAGTTTTGCAGGAATTCCGATAAAAAGAAGCAAAATAAGCAGAACAGATATCGACTTAAAGAAGTTGAAATCCAGCAAACGAAAATAACGCAAAGCAATCAAAATAAAGAGCAATACATAAAGGGATTGATATCTGTTCCAGGTTAGATCCACTCCCCCGTATGATGACGGCATAAGGAGAACCGGTGATAACCATGCTCCCAATCCGCATAAAAGCGAGAACAGGATAAATAGATCCTCCAATAGTAATCTTGGTCGAAAGATTATGAAAAGCATCGTAAAAATAGCTGCTGCCGAAAGTGGCGCCGTCAGATAGTAAAAAAATATATTGGAAAACCATGAGAATCGCAAATCTATTTCAGACAGTTTCGCAACCCACGTAAGGTAAGAAAATCTTGCAGAGGGATAAATTATAAAAAAACGTTCGATCAAGAACCATGCACTATATATCATTAAAAAAGCAAAAAAAGCGTAAAAATATTTTTTAAAAACAACCGCTGATTTTGAAGTGTTAAGTTTTGATTGAACTATATCAATTGCGCTGACAACAACAAAACTTGCGACAAGGATCTTCAATGATTCCTTGACTAGTACACTGATCGCTAAAAAAATACCTGCAAGAAAAAAATCCTTAGAGGAACGGTTTCTTAATAGGTTATCCACAAAAACGCAAAACCAGAGAAAAACCGGATACGAAAGGGCATCGTATAAATACATTGAGGCGTATGGCATTGAAAAAGGTGCAACCGTGAGCAACACTCCTATAATAATGTTCCCATTCTGTTTCAGACCTGAATAGTTTTTCAGGAGCAAACGGATAGGGAAGAATGCTGAAGCATATATGAGTGCATTAAGTGCAAGGATAACTTTGTGAGTGATTTCAGGACGTAGGAAGAAATAGGCCGGACTCACAAATAATGGGTAAAGTGGAGGATAAATGATGTATTGTTCTGAATTGAGAGTGCCTTCATAAACGAGATGCTTGGCCCGGTCTGCGAGCAAATAAGAATCTCCCATAAATACAATGAGGCCTGTTTTCAAACAATAGATCGTGGTTATAAGAAGCACGATGGTAAAACCCACTATTATTAAGGTGGTTTCCTCGTGCCTTTGAGAAACGATTTGCATCTTCGCTTTCTTATATATTGATATGTTGCGGGAATAAATCTGAATAATCTATACCTTTGACATGCAGCGTATTAAGAGCTTAATATCCTCGAAAAGCCATACGAAGAACATCGTCAATATTAGCGTAACTGAACAAACCCTGACGACCTAGGGTGATGAGGTTATGTATGGAAGAGAGATAAGTCAGAACAGTTTTCATCCTGTTTTCAAAGCCGACTCTAAATCGAGGATATGCATGCTCGATCTCGCGAATAGCATATCCTTGTATCTCCTTTTCGCTCAGAATATCATGATTAACCAAAACTGCAGTTGTGTAATTATAAAGCTTCTCTGGCTCAGCGCTCCAAATCTCATCGCCCACGTCGCAGGTATACTCTACACATATGGCTGATTTTCCCTTCGGAGTGCAGTCATCATGACATTTATATATTCGATTGAACTTAATTTGAGGGTCGGAAAAATACAACAGAGTAGGAATGTCCGTTCTACTGTTATTTATTTTGATAAAGACAAGCCTCTCAGCACAAAAATCCAAACCGGCTGCTGCTTCACGGACTTCGTCCGGAACATCCATATCAAGGACTTTAATGAGGCCTGACAGAGGTATTGTAGAGAACAGAAAATCTGTTTGCTCCTCACGCGTTTCCCCATCCACCTGATATTTCACCGATTCTATGCGATTGTTTTTCCCCTTTACGGTGAGAACATCACAATTTAATACGATGCGCCCCTTCTCCTTGAGAATATCTCTTCCAAATCGCTCTGACAACTGTCCGATTCCCTTACGCAGGTAGAAGTTGTCAAGGGTTCCATCCTCGGAGTGCTTATGTTTCAAATCTGTTTTTAAAGCTCGCCTGATATAATCGGTAAGGCTCAAAACTGGCACACGCCGTTCTGCAACATAACCGGAGATCTCAGATCCCGATATCTTCCATGCCTTTTCTGCATATGGACCAAAATAAATATTGTAAAGAGTTTTACCAAACCTGTTAGTAATCCAGTCTTCAAATGTTTCATCACGGACAGGATCGGACAGAAACATCATCACCCTGGCAAAGAGAAAATTTAGCGCCGAATGCACCATGACAGGAAACGGCAATACCCTGAAAACATGAATGCCCTTCAGAGGATATTTCACGCGCTTTTTACGAAAAACTATCTCCATGGACAGATCATATGGCTTCATATCATCGCCCATCATATTTCTGAGGAAGGTCTTGACATCTTCATACTTGGGATGAAGGTTGTGGGGACCCAGATCAAAAAAATATCCTTCGTCTTCGAAGGTAAGAGAGAGTCCTCCTATTGAACCCTGCTTTTCGAGATGCGTAACAGGTATTCCGTCATTGACGAAGTTCCATCCGACACATAGTCCGCAGGGGCCCGCCCCCAAAATCACTGGTTTCTCAGGTAGATGCATATTTTGCTCGATCAAGGTTCATTAATGGGACCACACATCAACATAAGCGGTCAAACGTTGTTTGGATTCAGGAGACAGAACAAATCGAATATAATGATAGGCCGATTGGAGGACTCAGAAGTTTCTCCACGGCGCTTACTATCGGAACAAGGGAGTTAAAGAGTCTACCTTCGTTGCACGTGAGTGCCTGTCGCCTTTTTAAAAGAGAGCCTTTTATGTACCAGGGGAAAATACCGAGCATGTTCTGATACCGTATTTTCTTTATCGAAAAGGAACCGTCGGTTAAAAGTTTGGAAAGACCGTGTAGGGAGTATCTTCTATAATGACCTATCGCCTCATCATTTTTCCCGTAGATTGACTGCAAGGCCGGAACCTTTAAAAAAAGAAATTCCGCCTTGGTCGCATGCATAAGTTCATTAATGCCTATCAATGCCTCCTTATCATTCTCAATATGCTCAATCACATCAAAGCACAATACGTAATCAAATAAGCTTCCTGTAAGGGCTTTAAGTTGCCAGCGCTCGGTAAGACTTAAACAGTGAGCAGAACAATTGGTGCCATAAATAAATTTCTTCTTTATTTGATCAATATTGCGTTCACTGTAATCAACACCAACATAGCAGGCCGGGCTATAACGCATAATCTCATCAAGGTATATTCCCGAACCGCATCCCAAATCCAGGATTCTTTTATTCTTTTCTATTGGAAAAACCTCAAGATTCCACTTGTAGTAGTTTGACAAATGTCCTTCAAGAGCTGCAGCATTTCTTGACATCCATAACTCTGAGCTCGATTTACTGAAGTCCTCCATTAGATTGCGCCTCACTGTTTGATAAAAATCAGGCGTTCCAACAAGTTTCTGAGCCTTTTCACTTAAAGCCTCTGGTCAACAGGCAGCATCTTTATTACTCTTGCTGGGACCCCTGCGGCAACCTTGTTCTCCCCGATATTCCTTGTAACTACCGCGCCTGCTCCGACAATTGAGCCGCGACCAACTTCTTTCCGAGGAATTATGGTGGCATTAGCGCCGATTTCCGCCCCATACCCCAACCGTGTTCTTCCGGTAAGTGTGGCTCCCGGACCTATGGTGACATAATCTTCGAGAACGGTATCATGATTGATTGTAGAATTGATGTTGACAATCACGTGATTGCCAATACTTACCTGAGTGGTCAAGACTACTCCGGCACAGAGGATGCATCCCTTCCCGATATTCACAAATTCAGACATTTTGACCGAGGGGTCAATAACCGAGATGAATGATACCCCTTGAGTCTCCAGGTTCATCGTAAGTCGCCTTCTGTGGCGAGGGTCTCCTATGGCACAAATCGCATGTATATTTCTTTTCCCTACGACCCACCCTTCAGGCCCCAGGACAGGCATTTCGCAAACCCTGGTGTCATGCTCTTGCGAAGCATTGGTTAGAAAGCCTAAAACGTCATAGCGAAGCCGAGAGTCTATCTGATTATGCGTTTTCAGCATCCATAACACTTCCCGTCCCATGCCCCCTGTTCCAATGATCACAACTTTCTGAGTGTGTAGTGTTTTCATTACCATTAGGAATGATTTCCCTTTTATATCGCCGCGAGGTGTTTAATAATATCGGCAATAATTTTTACATTACGTTCTTCAAGCGCTCCGTAAATAGGAAGACAAAGAACTTCAGAAGCTACCCGCTCAGAGACCGGAAGATTTAGGGAATTTGAAGAAGGAAGATCGGAATAACAGGGAAATTGGCTGCATAGGGGATAAAAATACTTTCTAGTATAAACATTAAAGGCTTTGAGATCGCTATTCAGCGAATCCCTGCTCATGCCGTATCTATCACTATCAATCAGTATCGGGAAATAGGCGTAATTGCTCTCAACATCGGGAGCATCTTCCCAAAAAGTGATGCCGGGGATATTTCTTAATCCTTCCCGATAGGCCAACGTCAGCAAGCGTCTTTCTTGCACTTCTTCGTCCACCATTTTAAGCTGCAACAGCCCATATGCGGCCTGAAATTCATTCATCTTACCATTAATGCCTGGACCGATAACAGTTTCCTCGTCAACAATTCCAAAATTTTTCAAATAATCGACCCGCTGTTTTTGCTCTTTTGAGTTAGACATCAGGGCACCACCTTCAATAGTTGAAAAAAGTTTGGTGGCATGAAAGCTAAGCATTGACATGTCCCCATGCTCCAAAATGGACCTCCCTTTATAGCGTATGCCAAACGCATGGGCAGCATCATAAATAACTTTCAGACCGTGAGTATCAGCTATTCTTTGGATAACCTCTACATCACAAGGACTCCCATAGGTGTGCACAGGGAGAATAGCTCTCGTTTCAGGGCCGATTAAACGTTCTATCTTCTTAGGGTCGATATTAAGCGTTGTTGGGTCTATATCACAAAAGACGGGGCGAACGCGATTCCACCATAAGACATGCGGTGTTGCTGGAAAAGTAAAGGGCGTTGTTATCACTTCCCCACTGTTGATTCTCAAGGCCTGCAACGCAACCAGTAAGGCTATTGTGCCGTTACAGAATAAGCTGAGGTGTTTGACTCCTAACCGGTTACATAATTCGGCTTCGAACTGTCTATGTAAGTCGCCTTCGTTGGTTAGCCACTTCCTCTCCCAAATCCCTTCGAGATATCTCGTATAATCAGATAGAGGAGGCATAGATGGCCGCGTGACATAAATAGGCTCAGGAAACCTGTAACTCTTTAGCAAGTCATTCAGCAACGCTTCCTTCCCCGACATTCTGTGTTTTTCTAACATATCCTTACTGATGGGTTTTGCTTAAGCACTTGTTTGGCACTGTGAAGCTTCGTTTACGGACTTTGTTGCACTTAACAATGAAGACATCGAAGAACCGATCAATGATCAAAGGGGAGTCCCTCTCTTTTTGCAGAGAAACACTCCATGCATATAAGGACCGTTGGCTTCAATTGACAAGGTATCTACAAACTTGCAATACGTGCGGAAGTAGCGATCAAGAAGTTCCATAAGCTGCGTATCGAAAGACATACAGTATTTGAGATAGTCGTGAAAAAAGGCATAGAAAGATGGTCGCCTCAGCTTTCCCTTGACGGGTGTTGCATAGTCCTCATAGGTCATGTTTGGCAGAAATTCGACAGCAAGTCCCGCTGACGATCCGATCTTCATGATCTCGTCAACCCGAAAGAGATGTTTGTCTTCGGCCGCTGATTTGTCAATGCTCCTCCGGGCATAGAACAGCATCGTCTTGATAAATCCTTGTATCTGGGTGAGATGCTTATCGGTAAGCTCTTTCCCTGCTTGTCCTAAAGCGAGAGGGATGAATTGTGCGAGTGCACCCATCAAAATATATCCTTCTGAGCATGGCTCTTGAAACGTGAGAACACCTCCGGGTCTAAGAGACAGCGCTGCATCATGAATGAATTTGTCAACATCTAAGACATGATGTAGTACCGAGCGAAGAGCAATGAGCGAAAATTCATTCCGTAGCAGGCGGTCAATTTCCTCCGCCTTTAACACGGCAAAATGAGCCTTAGACGGGGCAATGCCTGCTTTCATCATCTTCTGGAGAGCCAAACTCAAGAAAAGAGGGGATGGATCGGTAATGATGACGATAGGATATGCTTCCTTGGTAACCAGCCCGACAGAGAGAAGTCCAGTTCCGCAGCCGATTTCTAAAGCAGGCCCTTCAAAGGTTGCATCTTTTTGTTGTAGAAGGTTTATCAACCCCTCTCCATATCTCCTGCCGGGAGTATCGACCTTATATTGATCATCGTATTTTGTTTCATCGCGAGCATACTTTTGAGGACTTGATACATAAAAGAAATTGTCTTTGATAGGAAACGATTCAAGACATCGGGGTTTACTCCCCTTGGCTTTATATCTATCAGTCATAAGAATCTTTGTGCTCTGCCTTACATCAGGGACATCAGATACTTTCGCAATCCGTTTCCAGATACGGGACAATAATGTATCGGAGTATCCCCGCTTCCGAGAAAAATCCACCTCTGGCAGCGGAGACACATCGACTCTTCCAGCCTGTTCAGACGCGATGTCTAACCCATACTCATTTAGAAAAGTCTTGCGGCGCTGTGCAAAGTCTTCAGCGGACATGCTGGTGTGTTTGCCTCTGCACTTATCCGTTGTTACGAAAAAAGCTGAACATCCGAACGCTCCATAAAAGACCGCGTATCCTTCTCGTTCCCACTCAGTGGTCGCCTTTCGGACCCCGTATTCACCGGTGTCATTTTCAGGGTTTAGATAATCATGGCATAGAATCGGCACACCCGGGCATAGCAACTCAGAGAGGGACTCGAGGTCCCTTTTCATCCCGTCATAAAGGTGGTCACCGTCCATAAAACACATGGTAGGCTGAATATTGAGATTCTCCATAAACTTCTGAATCGTGCCATGAAACAGAAGCGCATACTCCGAAACATTAAACTGTTGCAATGAATGATAGGTGCGCCTAATTCCATCTATGTCTGTTTCAATCCCGAAAAACTGAGGATTCTTGCCGCCGCTCAAAGCACCGAGGAGTTCAACAACGGCGGATCTTCCTCCAAAAGTCCCTATTTCTAAGATAACGTCCCCGGCAAAATATCCCATCTCGAAGAGTTTATAAGAGTCACCTTCCATTTGCCAGCCGGGAATATCCTTTGTTATTTCGAAAATCAATTTATGTCCTTCGCTTACATGACCATTGTTCTCCGACCAACTGGGCCTTGCAGAATTATCTTTGCGATCAGTAAACTTTTTGTCCGGTGTTATCGGCATTCATATTCTCCCGGCTCTATTCAAGCGATGCAACCTTTCTCAAATATTCCATCCATCTTTCGCCCTGCTTCATAAGCGAAAACTGTCTGGTTACTATCTCTCTTCCCGCCCGTCCATACTCTCTGCGTTTCGAGGTATTGTCCATAAAAAATCCTATTTCGTCAATCGCTCCCCGGGCGCTGAACTGATTCACCAATCTGGCATTCATATCATGCCGGGCTATTTCTGGCACTCCTCCCACATTGAACGCGACTACCGGCAACTCACAGGCAGCCGCCTCGCACAAGGTCTGCCCGAATGCTTCTTCAAGTGCGGTCCCCAAAAAAATATCGGCTGCGCTGTACAGAAGCGGCATTTTCCGATAATCCCGTATCAACCCCGTGGGCATAACACCTTTCAGCCTTTCAGACTCCGCTCCGAACATAAGAAAGAGAACCTTTTTGGATAAGGCTGATACGATTTGTTTTAACAGGTGGCCACCTTTACGCTTGTCAGAAAGATTCACAGCGCCACATAGAACCACAAATCTATTATCTGGGATTCTGAGAAGCCGCCTTGCCAATAAGCGATCAATGGGCTTGAAGAGATCCTCGTCAAGCCCGAGATAGACGACATCGGCATAGAAAAGGTTGCTCAAATTCCGTTGAGCCATTCCAAGTGTCCATCGGCTGTTTGTAGCTAGAGGCAGGCCATTCCGCCCGCAGAAGATCCTGCGTCTGAGTTGCCATGCCTCGGCAATTTTCGAGCGATCGAGAGGAGGATATTTATCTGCCGTCAGACATCTTTCATCGCAACCGGTCTCATAGAGTCGGCATTGTCCCGGGTAGGCGCAACGGCCGGAGATGTAGTAACAATCATGCATGTACGCCACGGTCAAGGCATCAAGTTTTCCCAGGGCCTCGAGCAACGAAATTGGCCATCTGGCACCGTGTAGGTTTCCTACTATAATCACGTCCGGGTCAATGGAGATTACTTCTCGAAGGACCGCTTGAACAATATCAGCCTCGGTATATCCTTGGTCTTGATGAACTTGAGAAAGTTGGAGCATGCCTTTCCAGACCCCTCTGGATTGATGGGGTACAAAGGGGATATTTCCCTCGATACCCTGGCCCCAACAGACCCCTTTCACTTCGTGACCCATGAGGAGAAATGATTGGATCTGCCGAAGATGAGCCATTCCAGCTCCATATTGAAAACCGATATCATTCAGAAAGAGTACTTTGAGCTTTTCTTCCCGACGGAGTTTTTCTCTTAACAAGGATCGGTTCATCGATTCTTTAACTTTCTTTGAAATTCAGCATTCACCCGGTGCAGCTCGGGTAAAAAAGGTAAATCATTACCACTGGTCTTTTGGGTCTCGTGAAAACGAAAGAGGGCAAGGACGTCTGGAACGTGGACAATCGAAGCCCCATTCTCTGCCATCCGGAGCCAAAGTTCATAGTCCATGCTATAGAACAGGTTTTCAGCCAGCCGTCCTCCGCTTCGTTCCCAGATCGTGCGGGTCCAAAATACCTCCGGTTGGTAAAAGAAGTCTCCCTTTTGCCAAGACCCATCGACATCTAACAACCGATCCAGGGGAAGCGGAACAACTTTGCCAAGAGGCATTGCATTATGATGGGTGCGAAAGATGTTCTTTACATCTTCCTGGAAGAGAGCACAACCACCTGCCACCATATCACTGCCATAGGCGTCAAAAGCCATCGCCACGCGCCACAAGATTCCCGGTGGGTAGCAATCATCGCTGTTGAGCCATGCGAGAATGTCACCTGTTGCCAGGCGAAAACCCTTGTTCAATGCATCTGACTGCCCTTTATCCTTTTCACTGATGCAGTGGGTCAATTCGTTTTTATACCTTTCCAAAAGGGCAAGGGTGTTATCTGTCGAACCGCCATCGATTACAATGTATTCAAGATTTGGATACCCTTGGTACAAAACCGATCGAAGTGTTTCTTCCAAATAAGCACCCTGATTGAGGGTAACGGTGATTATCGATATCCTCGGCCAAGGACGGCCTGAAGGTAGCTTCGATGAGATGTCAATCCTTCGAGCCTTCCGAGGCCATTCCGGTTGATAATAATACTGTCTATCCTTCCATGCGGGGTCAACCCAGTCTTGAGGGGGAGTCTCGTAAACGATCCCTTCATGTCTGAAATGATGAGGATCCCCCCACAGGGATCGGAAGAGGTGATGATTGGAGGTGGGACCGGTTACAAAGATCCTGGTTTCCGGCCATAACCTGCCCTTGAGGAGAAGCAGGTTCTCTCTTTCCACCCCGCAGTCCAGGATCAAGCCATCGATATCGGTCAGAGTGGTCTGCCCCTTCTCCACCATCCACTCGGCAAGATTTGCCTTAACAAAAACAATTCCAGGAGATTGAAACTCTCCATACACCTTCTGGCAATCGATGCAAGTTACTTTTGTTCCTGCTTGCGAGAGCATATAAATGGCCTGAACACTCCTGGCGGAAGGTTGGATACACACCACATGGCGAAGCTTCGACCCGTACCGATAGAAATCAAGCAGAGCCCGTTCATCCATGCTTCCTTCCATACTCCGGGCCGCCACGAAGGCTTCGACAAGGGGAGAGTTAATTGCCGATTGAACACCCTCGGCGGGGACACCAACATCGGTAGAAGGAGAGGATTTAACAGAGGTATCTCTTGTTGTGACAAAACACCTGCGAAGCATCCGGTAGATACGGCCCCAAAAAGTCTGATGCCGAAAATAAAAATTGTAGAGGCCGAATTTTCTCAGGAAAGTGACGATGGCTGATGTAACAATCGTATCCTGGTCGGAGAGAAACCTGACCTGGCGGTCAAGATTATGGATCACCTCAAGTCGCGCGGCACGGTCCGCTTCGCTCACCTGTAACTGGTGCTGGACCTCGTCGATCTGTCCCCGAATCATCTCCAATTGGTGCTGACTATCCTGAAGTTGTTGCTGGTAGAGATGGATAGCTTCAAGTCGCGCTGCGCGGTCCGCTTCGCTCGCCTGAAGTTCGGTGCGCAGCGCAGGAACAGTTTCCTTAAGGGATTTAAAAAGGACGCGATCGTAGATATCCCCGAAGTGCGTCCCGACTGTGCGGTCGGCACAAGGCAACAATGTCCTTTTATCGACAGCATCTTTGTCAGCGCGAGACGCGGGTCTTTTTTGACAGAGTTCACTATATAAGCTGAGGTACCTGGTCGCCTGAACGCTGAGGCCGAAATCCTTAACCGCCTTTCCACGGGCGTTTTCAGCCATCGTCGCCAGGAGTTCGCTATTTCCGAGGATCCTTAGAATAGCTTCCCCTAAGAGGTTCTCGCTGCCGCGAGAAACGACCATCCCTGTCACACCGTTTTCCACAACATCGGGGATTCCTCCCGTATCAAAGCCGATAACTGGTGTCCCGCAACTCATGGCTTCAAGCAAAGTGTTCGGAAGATTGTCCTCCAGAGAAGGAAGGACAAAGATATCCGCCGCGGAATAGGTTGTCCTGATATCTTCATCCCTATCCAGATATCCCAACGAAACCACAGGCAGCCCAAGGGTATTGATTTCCTCGGAAGGATGTCCGAAGCAAAGTAGGGTTATCCTGCGCTCGGCCGCGAGTTTCCTGAAGTCATCCTGTGCAAGGCAATGACGCATGGCAGCCATCAACTTATGGAATCCCTTTCTCTTTTCGCTTCCACTTTCTGCCCCGAAGAGGAGGGTTATGGAATCGGGAGGGATACCGAGGGCGGCTTTGGCCTCAGGCTTCGGCACCGGACAAAAAACATCAGTATCGAGACTGTTAGGTATTACTTCCACCCTAAAATGCCTGAAGAGTGCACTCTCTTTTGCACAGGATGCCAGCCATTTGCTCGGTGACACAATCGTCAGGTTAGCGTTCCTGAAAACTTCTAGCTTGTCATTCAGGATAGCAGCAGGCAGATCGAAAGGATCTTCAGCCAACTGAGGGCAGGGTGAACAGTCGGTGCGATATTTTTCGCAGCCGGCGGCGTAATGGCAGCCGCCGCTAAAGGGCCATTGGTCATGCAATGTCCAGACAACGGGCTTGCCAGGGGAAAACAGTCTTACAAGGGTTGTGGGCGACTGGAAGTAAGCGACCCAATGCAGATTGATGATATCGGCGTCCTGAACAACCTGCAAATGTGACAGATCATGACCCGGGTATGGGAAGGAAAAGATGGTGTTGCTGATATCGGTCCGGTGAGCATTAATGTACTGCTGCTGGATAAGAGAAAAGTAGTAGCTATCAGGAGACTCCACGGGAGAGGGGTATGAGCCGACTTGCAGCACGGCGTCGTCCTGAGAACTTTTCTCCTTGACGACCATGGAACTGTTCTCAGCGATCTGGCGCAATCCCTCATGAAGCCGATAGGCTGCCTTGGCAGCGCCACCACGAATATCACTTGTATTGATCAGCACGATGTTCATGGGGTCATCCGCCCTTGACAGAATATCCCGACGCGGGCTTAGTTGCTTCCATAAAAAGGGAATCGGGTTTCCGGACTGATCCGTCGGGTTCAAGATCAAGGCCGTAGCGATCAAAATCTGGAATGGACGACTCATCGGCCCTACATTGATGGATATTTGGAAATCCTGCCTCCTTCAGTAAGACAGACAATGAGTACCGGTCGTACATCCATTGATGTACCTCCCCCGAAAGACGAAATGTGCCGATTCTCAATGCATGTTCGTCAGTCCGCGCATCTTTTTCCGCACGGTTCGCCGCTTGGGAAATCGCTGTCGGAGACCTCAGGACAGCCAGGGCATTAATGACCTCCGAACCCACCCGCTCTATCACAAAATCTTCTGCAGGCATTGGGTTCCGCTTCCAATAGTCGAGCATTGCTCCTCCGGGTTTATTGCGGACCATCTGGTCGAACATCTCCAGTACAATCCATTCATATCGGCTCTGCGTAACTTTATCCCCCTCCAAGGCCTGTTCGAGAAGCTCAAGATAGATCCGAGCTATTCTTTCGAAGTCAGGAACAACAACTCTTATGATACCTTTCGGTTTAAGCACTCTGAAACATTCTCGCAGGAATATCGGCGCATAGTCCTTCGAAAAATGCTCCAGTAAATGTGAATGATAGACAACGTCAAAAGACTCATCTGGGAAAGGAAGCCCTTTCTTGAGATTATGCGCTATTACTCCATGCCTTTTAGAAGCAAAATCAACATTAATCCACGCCGAATGATAGTGATGACCGCAGCCAAGGTTGAGGAGTTTCATGCAACAATCGCCTTCCGGAATTGACCTTTCCACTGCTGGATTGCCTCCTTGGGCAGCTTAATCGGCGGAAACATATGACGGCCTTCAAGCCAGTCCACCACGAGATTGAGCTCCGTCCTTGGCACGATCGGCAGCCCTATGTCCTTTCCAATTTCAGCCGCCCGGTTATCGACTGCAATAATAACTGAATCCACACCGTCCTGTAAACATTTCGTTCCGCCGTGGAGGCGGGTTCCCACATAATTGATTTCTTCGTGGGCGATTACCTCATTTAACGCTTCAACAGAATGCTGGAGCACTGTAATCCGCTCCTTATTCTCATGAAAGATATTTAGCGAATTCAAATATTCTTCATCCCGTGAACCCTGGGGGAAGAAATAGATACTACCGGGGAAATAACGCAGGATGATTTGGATCATTTTAGTGTCTGCGACAGGATCGGGATAATAATCCGTGACCATGAAAAGACAATTCTCGCAGGCAAGATTCCTTCGGTTCGCATCTATACCGGCAAGACTCCAAGTTGTCGGGCAAGAGGTATTTATGACATTTAATATGCCGAACTCCCAACAATATGACATCTTTAACGTCTGGAAACAGATAGTACGATTCCTTGTCGCTTATCTTCCACTGGTTGTATTCCGCAATGTCAGAGGACAAAATATTTGTACCTCCTATAAACACCAAATCACTATTCTTAATCTGATCACGGTGATACTCCTCCAGGGGTACATGCGTAGAAACACGGCGAATTGTGGCATCAGGGAATAACTCATCGAACAACTCACGAACTGCCTCATAGACTATGATGTCTCCAAGATTGATTGATTTATTATCCTGATGATCCTTAAGCGACGGATCTAAGAGCGTTATTCTCATAGTGCTATACGAACCTTATTAACACTTCTTAATATGAAGTCGACTTTTATTGACGAACTCGAATTTGTTTCTCTTGTCACTAAAGTATTCGTCTACTGCTTTCGTGCAGCCGGACCAGGTATAATAGTCATCGATTACAAAAATTCCCCCCGGCGTCAGGAACGGTTCTATCCGCTCAAGGCAGGTCATTACAGATTCATACCAATCACAATCTATGTGAGCGAATGCCACGGGAGAATTAATTCTCAATGTCTCTGTAAATAACCCTTTGATCAGACGCACATTATTATCTGCCAGATTCACGTTGAATAGACTAAAATTGTCGATGACCTTCTTGTAAAGATCAGGCTCGTACCCGTAATAGAGATCTCCATTGATCCCAGGAGATTTTCCTTCGGTGATGGTTTCATAGCGAGCATGTACATCCTCCCCGTCTTTTTCTGACGGTGGCGGTATCATTTCAAATATATCATAAATATCAAATTGTCGTTCTATTGACTTTGCTGTACAGATTACTATGGCAGACCCGCCCAGAGCACAGCCGACCTCTGTAAATATACCGCAGATGTTTTTTCCCTCCACGGACCATACCGCCTCAGCTAGTTCAATAAGCGCCGCATCGTCAAGGTACGTCAAGTTATGTTTCCTGATAATATTGATTAGCTCAAGACAGCAATGCTGATCCTGCTTCATGAAACCTTCTATTCATTGTGTGATCTTTTACCGTTTTTCCGAAGAGAGCATATAAAAATGTAATTGACCCCGAATAATCGGCTTATCAAGGGGATACTAATACTTATGCCCATCTGAAACCTCTTGTTGAGAAAGTTGGTTACATACATGGGATAGCCGAAGCCATGATACGAAGGGAAAAATCTCTCGATCTTGAAAACCGATTCCACCGACGACTTGAAAGCCGATATGGTCTTAATATTATTCCAGGTGGGATAGGTAGGCTTTTTGATGTGCTGAATGTTGCTGTAGGTAAGTATGAAATTGCCATCTTCCTTCAAAAGTTCACGAATCTCAGAAAGTTTTGTTCTTTCTAAATTACCGACATACTCAAAAACACCCGCGGCAACCACAAAATCGAATTTTCTATTCAAAAACCTTATTTCATTTTCGATAAAGTCCATCTCAATTAGATTAGGGTGGTTTTGATGCAAAGCTATATCGATACCAAAATAAGTAACATTGTCATTGAGTAAGTCTCTAAGTGTTGCAGGTCCGCAACCGATATCTAGCAAGGTACAAGTGTTTCCGCAAGACATAATATTAATTAGTCTCGCAATTTTCTCAAGCCTGAAGTGAGGCTTAATGTACAGCAAGTTTTCTACTACCCAGTATTCCTTCTTGTAGAATCCGTCGTTTCGATTATTCATAATTAGGATTTAGGTAAACCTCCGGCTCTGCCGGGGGACTCCCAGAGTTTGACATTTTCGGGAGTATAAGAAAAGCCTTCTTCTGTGAACCGCTCAAGGTTACATAAAAGGGGGCTTGGAATGGAACGCTACGAGAGCTTACACCATACCAAATGGGAATGCAAGGACCATCTTGTCTGGATTCCGAAATGCCGAAAGAAAGTTCTATACGGACAACTTCGGAAGGATCTGGGACCAATCCTTCGAAAGTTGGCATTGCAGAAGGAGAGTGAAGTGGTAGAAGGAAAGCTAAAGGCGGATCCTGTTCACATGGTGGTCTCGATTCCTCCGAAGCATTCAGTGTCGCAAGTGGTTGGGTCTGTGAAAGGCAAGAGTGCGATCTGGGTTGCAAGGGCAATGGGGAGGAATCGGAGTTTTGTGGGTCAGAATTTCTGGGCTCGCGGCTATTATGTTTCAACGGTTGGCCTGGATGAAGAGACCATACGGGAATATGTTCGCAGCCAGGAAGAGGCTGACAACAAATTAGACCAACTGAGAATGTTTGAGTAAATGCTACCTTCAGGTGGCTCACGGTTTTCAATCCGCTTTGGGCAGTTCACGGTTTTATCAAGCCCCCGGCTCTGCCGGGGGACTATGACTGAAGGACAGAATAAGACAAGAACTCCCACCATATCTCGTGGTGAATAAAAAGAGATCCGGAAAGAAAAGGCGGAGATCCGGAATAGACCAAAAGCAAGAGGATGAGGGACTATCATCTTCCAACAATGGGTTTATCGGTCGGTTAGACCAAAGAATAGCAACTGTGAGGCTGCCCAGCATCGCAACCGTTCCATGCACCGCCATCGTTAAAGTCTAAGTACCATGTCGCAACCTTTGATGCGCACCTCCCAAATATGAGAAATCCACATCAACATTGAAATGAGTGTGAAATAGTCGGCATTGCCGCTTCGTGCAATATATCGATCCTCCCTTAGATTCGTTATTTGCTTGGAGCGACCGATTCTTTTAATATACCTGTTTGTTATATTAAACTGATTTTGAGATAGGTCCTATCCAGAATCATCTCTTTGCTGCACATTATAATCTGCCAAAACGATATCCGGTTACTGGGTTCATTACCAAGGTGTCCACGTCCACAGCATTTTGACTTTGCTTCGGTCCAGCGCTTTGATAACTCGGGCGGGAACACCGACTGCCAGCGTATTACTGGGGATATCACTACATACAAGACTCCCAGCACCAATGACGACGTCATTCCCAATTGTTACCCCTGATAGGATTGTGACATTGACGCCGCAGTAAACGCGATCGCCGATGATAATCGGTCGGTTTTTCGGTGCCATACTCACTGGATCGTGGGAGCCTGAAGCGAGGAATAATCCAGAAGACCCAGTAAAATCATCACCGATGTTTATCATCGCGAAATTTTCAATCTTTACGGAACCGCCAAGTGCGCACCGCTCTCCGAGTGAAAGATATTCAGGTAATATTAATTCGAAGCCTGGTCCTATCCACAATGCCTTGCCGAATTTAACCTTATTCAATCGGAGAAAAATGCGACGAAGAAAAATAGAATTGCCTGGTCTAGAAAAGACAACTTCTAATTCAGAAAGCAACCAGACACAGTTAATGAGAATCCTTCTAAAAGAATTCATGTGCGATCACGCTATAACGGCAAGGCAGTGAAACACTCGAATACATGCAACAACAAATAAAGCTTCGTTGCTTCACAATTTTAATGAGAACTCCCTACATTGTCAATAAAAAGAATTGCTCCTGTCATACGACGAAGAACGAGCATTTCTCAGACAGATCATCCACGCCAAAAAGAGGGCAGGGGACTGCCCACGGCGATGAGAAAGCTGCGGTCCGGTTGACTCCCCATTAGACCACGGAGCATCGATACCAAAGTGGTATATATCATCTCTTTTGCCAGTTCATAATTTATCCCTGAGAAGCCATACTTGGTAACTTGACTATTCCATGTCGCCTACGTGATTCTTCATCTGCGGCAGTTTGGTGAGGAGCAACGGGAGGCAATCTGGGCAAAATCGGCCTTGTTGGAGAGATTAATAATTACTGATACATAGCCGCCGGGGGCCGCAGCCCACACTGTCTGTTGGAGTTCACGAGTGATGATGACGGTGCGGGAAACGCCGGACGAAACATATATGATCAGGAAGCAGAATAAGACTAGAGCACGCACAAATATCAAATTTCTTATAGGGTGTCATTCCCGCCTGTCGGGTCGCCACAGGCGGACTCGGCAAGGAGAAAATCTTTCTTCCGAGAGACTCTAGACAAGGCGGAGTGACATTATTTGGAACCTTAGGATAATAAATTCCAGATGCAATGATTTGATTGTCTTCAGGGAAAAAGAACCCACGCTGAAACATTTCTTGCTAAACACTAACACACAGCAGGGGTCTCACTCCATTTCTCCTGTGGCAAAAAAAATCTGCTGCCCACAACAAGCAAGCAGCAGATTTCCTAAATCGATACAGCTAGAAGCTCTTGGGGGTTTTCGAAGCTTTCTCGAGCATGTCGATCTTGGACGACAACGTCTCGATTGTTTTACTCTGCTCCTGAACAACCTTGGTCAAAACAGCCACGATATCCATGGGACTCAAATGCTTTCTGTCCTTAGTCGCGACTAGGTCAGGGACGTCTTCAGCGATAAAGCCTACATGTTTTTCCGAGGGATCAACCTTATAAGCAAACGTAACAGCCTGGAGATTCTTAACAGTCTCAATAGCCTGTTCGGCACTCAGGGAATGAATATCTTCCTTAAATTCCTTACTCGAACCGTTCGTCCAGACACCTCCTGCGCTAAGGTATGCCCCATTGCCGTTTGTGCCGCTAGTGCCGACTTCAAATGGATACGCAGGTGAATAAACTCCCAAGCCGGCGTTGCCATTGGCTTCCGTAACTAATCCCCACAAGCCATGCGGGATATTAAGCATGGCGAACTTACCCGAGTAACTGCCCATGAACCATTGCCGTGCGCCGCTTTCCAAGAACTCGAATCCGGAGTTGTTATTTCCTGAGTCGATGCCGTATCTTGTATATGCCGGGCTATAACCATAGAAATTCCATGGGATACCAATATTAGGAGGTGTTGTTGCGCCAACTTGCAACTGGGCTGTTGGTGTTGCCGTTCCAACGCCAGTATTCCCCGTATCCTGGACAACAAACACCGCATTTGTTCCTCCAGCATCCATTACAACCAGCTTATCCGCTGCAAACACCGGGACTGCCATCAGCCCCGTAAGAACCGCTACTGCCATCAAAACAACCAAAAACTTTTTCATTTCCTTTCTCCTTTCAAAAATGGATTTTATGTTATAGGCGAGTTTTTCAATGTCCCGCCAATTCCTCGCATAAAACACCTCCTTATGCTTTATCCGAGGGACCAACGCTTGCATTATACCATATTTCTGAAGAAAATATTATCATTATTTTTGAGAAAATATTATCACCTGGGACTCATCGGATAACCAGATACTGCACAGTCAGCGTCGTCCCTGAAGTCACCGTCAACGACCCCTGCAAGGTGGTCATATAGGGGTCGGTGCTGAAGATGGCATCCCAGCCGCCGCTTAAAGTGACAGCCGAAACGGCCGGGGCCAGATTGATATTGACTGCGTTCCCTGGCTCGCTGTAGAAGAGCGTCCCCATGGCCTCTATGACATCGCCGGTTACAAGCCCGGCGTCAGCAAGCGCCTGTGTGATCGTCGGATACGTTGTCCCCATGCGCATGTTGAGAACCACCCCAGCCCCCGTGATAGGAGGCAGTATGACCTGATACAACACGGATGTCGATGCGTCAGGTGTTGTCGATGCCAGGTTGCTCCGCACGTCCACGGTCACCGTGTAGATCCCCTGCAGCGTTGAGGCCGGCAGACTCCAGTTGTCCGTGTAGCTGTAGTCCTGGACAATCGAGGGAGAGCCAGCTCCGACCGTTAACCAGAATCGATACTGGTAGCCAGGGGACGGTCCCGGGCTGGTCACTGCTGCGGTAAACTTTACCGCGGTACCTGCCACATGCGGACTCGGCAGGCCGGGGGTAAGTGTAACTGCAACCGCGGGAGATACTCCTGGCACGAAGGCCGGCGAGGTGGCAGCCGTCGAATCCCCAACCTCATTATATGCGACGATGCGGTACTGGTACGATGCTCCCGGCCTCACCAGTGAGTCGATATATGAATAATTCACCCACGGGGGGTTATAGCTACAAGGCCATCCAGGCGGCAGTGTTGCCTGCGGCGGCGGCAGTGTGCAACTCGCAGGGACCTTGGAGATTGGGCTGAAATCTGTGCATCCACTGCCGGCATCTGTGCACCGCTCGATCCTGAACCCGATCTTTGCATTCCTATCGGGGCTGTTAGAATCGACAGAAAGGGGTGTGCTGTCAGTCCATGTCAACTGCACCGCATTCCCGGCTACGGACGGGGCGGCAGTGAACCCGGTCGGTGCGGACGGCACAATGATCGGAACGAGCATGATGAACGGCCTCATGAAGTCGTTCTCTTCATGGCCCAGGATGTGGCAATGCCAGACATACTCCCACCCGAAATCACGGGGGTCGTTGAAGATGGTCGTCGCGTTTCCGGGGTTGCCGCCACCAAGCGTTCCGAAGGGGTCGATGAGTGTAATCGGGGCGCCGGAAGCCGATGTCGTGTCCAGGACGCGACTACTGAGGGGAACCGCAAACGGTAGGCCGGTCTGGGTCTTTGGTTGTAGAGCGACAAAGGCGTCCTCGAGCGGGTTCATCCTGACGGTCTCTTTCCAGCCCAGTTCGTTGTCTTCAGGCGGCCGTATCGCGCCGTCCCATCCCACGCGGTTGAT
>JBEKDJ010000044.1:0-23139 GCA_050014415.1 Thermodesulfobacteriota bacterium
ATCCATGAGCTGATTCAGAAGGAGAGGTGTTCCGAATAAGAGGACCTGTTTTCAATTCGTTGTTTTTAAAGATTTTATTTTTTCTTACTTTTTCTCTTGACAAAAACAATATAGGATGTCCCTCAGGGCTTGCCCTTCAAATCGAGAAGGTAAGAAAAAATACTTTATTACGATTGCCTGACCTTCATTTCAATGAATTCGGTGAAAAAGTAAGTATCCGAAGAGTTCATGAGTTACGGATTAAAATCAAAGCTGTGCCATGGGGAAAATGGGTCAAAATTACAATGATCCTATAATCAACAACGTTCGGACCCATTCCATGTAAGAGCCTTAACCAGATATTATTGATTTATACTACAAACACTTAAAATACTTACGCCCGGTTAGCTACTATCGGATTAACTCGGAGGTGCTATTGGCTAACCGGAGTGGAAGTGGAAAGGAGGGTTAGAAAAGGATGCGGCATCAGGTTTTGGGGATAACATAGATTATCATTCATCGGATACAAAGAAGATGTTGGATATATTAATTGAGCATCGTCAGCACCGATGGCATAATCTTGACATTCCCCCTAAATACTGCGCATATCATAACACAGATTATTCTAAGGAAGAAAAGGAGGGAAAAAGATGAAAAAAATATTCTTGATCCTGTTTGCGGCGTTATTGGTAAGCACCATGATTCTTAGTGGCTACGCCGAGTCAAAAGAACCGGTGCGTGGTGGCATCCTGAGAGTGATTTACGGACCAGGTCATAATGATCTGAGCTATGCGCCGGATATGAGTATGACGGACGAGTTTAATGCAAAAGGGTATGTGGAAACATTGGTGAGCTGGGACGGCAAGGGAGAGTTTGTTCCGAACCTGGCTGAATCTTGGAACCTCGACCCTAAAAACAAGACCATCACCTTTCACCTGAGAAAGGGGGTCAAATTCCATGATGGGACAGACCTCAATGCTGAGGCGATAAGGTGGAACATGCAGTTAATGCTTGATAATAAGAGGTTTATCAACGGCCAGGCTTTAAATCCAACAAAGCCATTTGAAGTTCTCGATAATTACACCTTTCGGTTTAATCTCTCACAGTGGTTAAGCCCGAGCGTCATGCTCCACAGTTATGCGTATGTCGCCCAAATCTACTCGCCGACAGCGTTTAAGAAGAATGGTAAACAGTGGTGTTACACACACTTTGTAACCACCGGGCCGTTCAAATTTGTCAGTTTCGAGCGAGATGTCCTCTTGAAAATGGAGAGGTTTGATGGTTACTGGCGTAAGGGTTATCCCTTGCTCGATGGGGTGGAATTTATTTATGTTGCCGACCCGATGACAGCCGCAGCCAAGATGCAGGCAAAAGAGGCAGACGAGTGGGTCGGCCCCCCACTGAAAGAAGCGGTTGACCTGGAGAAAACAGGCTTTGCGTTTAAGGCTAAAAACAATATGTTCAATGACATCGTTCCTGATAACAAGACGCCCGGCTCTGTGTACCAGAAAAAGGAAGTGCGTGAGGCGATAGAGTATGCCCTGAACCGTCCGGCAATAGCAAAGGGGCTTGGTTATGGCAAATTGAGACCTATGAATCAGATGGCTCCCGAGGGCACTCAGGGCTACAACCCGAATTATACGGGCCGACCGTATAATCCAGATAAGGCTAGACAGTTACTGAAGGCGGCCGGTTACCCCAATGGCTTCAAGACAAAGATGCTCGTATTGCAGATGCCGACTTCTCAAGACCTGGCCGTGGCAATACAAAAATATCTCAAGGACGTTGGTATCGAGGTTGAACTGGATGTGGCTGACCCGGGCAGGTTCTTCGGCAAGATGTATAAAGACGGCTGGGATGGCAATCTGCTTTTGATGATGGTCCCCGTAGACCCGGAATACGCCATCGGCTGGCTAGTCCATTTTGGCCCGCAACCTATCGTTTTCTACTCTAGCTTGCAATGGCCCGAGAAATATTCTGAGTTAGTTAACAAGGTGTATTTTTCGTCCGATAGAGCCAGTCTGGCTCAGGCTACCAAAGAAATGATCATGTATGTAAATGAGGAAGCTATGATTATTCCAGTTACGCAAGATATAGGGACCAGTTATGTGGCGCAACCCTATGTTCACACCGACCGTCTCGACCAACACTTCATGGTATGGTATGCGTATAAGGACTGGATGGAAAAGCATTAGGCAGCCTGATGGGGAGCCGGGTGATTCGCCCTCGGATTGTGTTTTGAGATGAGGATGAATCACCCGACCGGGCCAGCCCCGGGTTTCCCTGGAAGAAATCTGCGGGTGTGGCGGAAAAAAGAACAGTGCTTTTCCCAAGAAGGTATTGATTAGTGGTTTGAGGTCTAAGATGATTACGTATATTATCCGGCGTCTGTTATGGGCACTGGTCATTCTTATCATGTTAACCCTGCTCGTTTTTTTTGCCATGCGGTTGCTGCCCGGCGACCCGCTGCTGATTTATGTCGCCCGGAGCCAAGGATTGGCAAGTATGCCCCCCGAAGCACTTGCACGACTTCGCACCGAATACGGGCTGGACAAGCCAATCATGGTGCAATATTTCAACTGGGTAGGAAACGTCGTCCGGGGTAACTTTGGAACATCGATATATTTCCATGAGAATGTAGGTAAGCTCCTGCTCAAGCGTTTCCCCATCACCATATATTTAGGTACAATTTCATTTGTAATCGCTACCATTGTTGGCACATTGGCAGGATTGCTCGCGGCACTGAGGAGAAGCAAACTGGCCGATCAAATAGTGACGCCTCTGTCATATATTGGCATAACCGTCCCTATTTTCTGGCTGGGGATATTAATGATCTATCTTTTTGGTCTCAAGCTCCGGTGGCTTCCTATCGCCGGTTATACTTCGCCACTAGATGACTTCTGGCTGAGCACAAGACAAATCATTATGCCCGTCATCTGTCTTGCCATTGCCGATATTGCGGCATTATCACGCCAGATGCGGTCAAGTGTGCTTGAGGTTATCCGGCAAGACTATATCCGCACCGCCTGGTCAAAGGGCCTACGAGAGAGTATCATAGTAATGAGGCATGTCCTTAAAAATAGTCTCATCCCGGTTATTACCCTGATGGGCATAGCTATCAGCCTAATCTTTGGCGGTTCGGTGCTTGTTGAAAGCGTTTTTAATATTCCCGGCATCGGCAGGTTGATGGTTCAAGGTATCTTCGCCCAAGACTATGTAGTTGTTCAATCGTGTGCTCTTGTATTTGGCGTTATAATTGTTTTGACCAATTTGATTGTTGATATATCCTATGGCTGGCTGGATCCCAGGGTAAGGTATGGTTAGGAGAGTCGAGACAATAGTAAAAAAACATACCATCGGCACCGATTTTTCGGAAGCCCCGCCCCGAGTCAGCGAGTGGCGGCGCTTCCGTAGGGTATTTTTCCAGCGGTGGCTGGTCATATTTGGGCTCGCTATACTACTATTAATGGGATTTATTGCCATATTTGCTAAACAGTTAGCACCCTATGACCCCTATGATCAAGACATGAGAAGCACCTTGCTGCAACCGTCTAAGGATCACCTTCTGGGCACTGACGCGCTTGGCAGAGACACGCTAAGCCGGCTTCTCTACGGCACAAGGACGGCGCTGTTGGTAGGCTTCTCCGTTGTTGGGATTGCTGTCGTAAGCGGTGTTATGCTGGGATTAATTGCTGGGTACTTCGGCGGCATTGCCAATATGATAATCATGAGGGCCATGGACGTGCTTATGGGCTTCCCGATGCTTGTGCTCGCCCTATTCATCGCTGCCTTGCTTGGCGGCGGACTCCACAATGTGATCATTGCCCTAGGCATTAGCGCACTACCCGGATATGCCAGGGTAATGCACGGGCTGACCCTCAGCATTAGGGAAAATGACTACGTCCTGGCGGAACGGGCTATGGGCTCCCGTAACTCACGCATTATGTTAGCTCATATCCTGCCGAATGCCCTGCCACCGATGATAGTGCTCATAACGTTGCAGTTGGGGTTTATTATCCTTGCTGAAGCCGGCCTCAGTTATCTTGGAATTGGTATTAAACCTCCGGGCGCAGCCTGGGGCGCCATGGTTAATGATGGCTACCGGTATCTGCTTTCAAATCCAATGCTTTCCTTCGCACCCGGTCTCGCCATTATGTTGGTCGTGTTTGCCTTCAACATGGTGGGCGATGGACTGAGGGATGCCCTTGACCCAAGGCTTAGAGGCCTACTTTAGAAATGAAGAACCTGTGTTTCAGACATTAGACCATAGCCTCCAGACACTAGACTGAGGTGGAAAATGGCCAGAGATGACATGAAACAATAGAGAGAAATTAAAGAAAGATGGGGAGGTTGGAAGATAGGGAGAAAAAAACTTTCACTCCGAACCAAATTCATGAAACGGACATGATAAAAAGGTTTGAGAACCCTGCAAGGGTTGATTTCCTATATAGAAGAGTCTGGTGTCTAACGCTTACCTTCGGTAGGCAGGTCTGAAGTCCAGTGATTTGAAGTGAAGAGAGTTCTGAAAAACGACTTGATGATGTCATAAAATTTCTATAAAAAGAAAAGAGCATGGGGTATCCTTTAAGGGTTTTTGCAAAACCCAACTCCTGAAGAAAAATCACGGAGGGGGTCAGGCAATCGTAATAAAGTATTTAAGAAAGAAAAATAGGTCAATCCCTCACCGTTGATAAGCCGTATAAGAATATGCTGAAGGTGGGTTACAGATTGGTGAGGTAGTAGCGAAGGAGATTGAGGGATCGGCTGAGCGATGATCAAAGTGCTCAGAATTTATTCAAAGGGCTTCTTGGAAAATGTAACAATTGAAAAATTGACCCCCTGGCCCTTCCGTGAAAAGTTTACAAAGCAATATGGCGGCAAGGTTTTCTACATTTTCTTATCCAGGGTCGGGGAAAGAAAGGAGATTAAAAACAAAGAAGTAATTGCCGAAATAAAAAAGGAAATTGAGCTGTTCAAAAAATAATGATGACCGTTTGTAGCGGCGGCTGATTTTCCCCGTTATTCTCTCCCCCAATCCAAAATCAACAGCTCTTAACGCAGATGGATCTCCAAACTTTCTTCGGAAAAATGGAAACTCCCGTTTGACATAGAAATCTGAGAGGTATATTCTTTAAACCAGGAAATGCCCGAACATGAGGAAACACCGAAAAACATCGGACAAATTCATGACATCTGAAGATGTGATCTTGTTGCATTCTTTCCCTATTGCATTCTTTCAGACCCAATGCCTTATAGTTGAATACACATGGTGACCATGGAATCTACCCTCAAAAGCTATCTTGACAGATGTCGAACTATTTTCAATGAACACAAGTCAAGATTATCCAAAGTAGTCCCTTTGCCTGGCACATCAGAACTCACAAGCGATAACAGGCAGCTCTTTGAGAGAGCGACAAATCGGGCTGAAGATACCGAAGAGTTCCGAGCCTTTGTCAAAGCCCTATCCGTTGGACCGCTCGCTCTTGACCTGGAAAGACTAACCCAAGAGGAACAAAAAAGAAGGGAGAAAAAGCCGAGCAAATCGCCAGATCTTAATAAATATAGAGAAGACACAGCACGCCAGGCGGCAAGAAGTTGTTTTAGAAACACGGGGACTTATGTAAAATTATGGCAGGGCTCGGACATAAATGAGTCCCATATTACCAATGTCCTCGAGAACTACACCAAGGAAGCGGATTCAGAACTCATCCGCCTTGTTGTCATCGACGGTTTCGTGCTTTACGATGGTGAGAAGAAACTCAGTAAGGTTAGCCTGCCCGTTGGAGAGCTGAGGAAGTATACACAGAAAGAGCTTGAGGATATCCTCAGGCTTCCTCAGAGCTCATGGCATGGGATTGTTAACCCTGAAATAGTAAAAAAGGCTGCAATCTGGCACATCCTGACAGTCAGGGAGAAATCCGAGTATGGAGGGATGAGCGGGCTTTGGCTCAATAACGTTTTGGTACCTTTTGATTTATCTGAGATTCTAGAGCCTACAAGAGAGGAAAGTGATGTGGGGCTTTTCGGCCCTATTTTTTTATGTATCGGAGAAGATGCCAACCTTGCCGTGGAAATATTGGTGAAAACGAATGTCTTTGAGTATTTTCCCGTTTCGCAAAAAGCAAGGAATGATTATCTGCCTTGGGATTCCTATGATGATGATGGCAATCCACAACCAAGAACCTATATCAAATATATTGGGGAGGATGGCGAGAAATTAATAAGGGTCTTTAAAATTTGGCAAAGGGTTCACAACCTGGACGGTGAAGGGTTCTTGAGGTATCCGACTGAGGCCTATATTCGGGCGGTGACTAATCTGCATGGCTCCTGGGAGAGCATGATGGAGACGTTTGTGGATTTCGTCACTGTCATTGAATCGCTGCTTACACCCGGCACCCGGCAAGACCTGGCCTACAAGACTGCTGTGCGCGGAGCGGCGCTTCTGGCTGCTGACTCCAAGAACAGAATCGGGCTTTTTGAAATCCTGGACGAGTTCTATAAAATAAGGTCTCAAATTGTTCACGAAGGCCATACCGGAAGAGAAGATATATCTGGGCTTAAAAGTACATTTCTTCCAGAGATATCGAGGCAGATATTCTTGCGCTACATTTGTCTGTTATATTGTGGGCTTGAAGGTGACCTACCAGACTGGATATTGCCGGATTTGAAAAAGCTCTCATCCAAGAACAGCAGGCCAAAGGCGATTGCCCGTATGTTAGATGGTCTTGTATTAGACTCCAATCTCACAGAACTCCTGGAAGGAAAAATGAAAGAATGGAGTGTATATGAGGATTGGATCAAGCGGGGGACATACTTACTCCTTCGCAAGAAGTTCCCTTCTGGATAAGTTATGTCAGATACAAACGTTAAACTGCAATCTGCCTCAATGAAAACATTTGAGGACTTGTTGGTGTAACAAACAGCCCACTTCTTTGACTCTTTCTTTCTGAAAGTTTCGGTTGACCAATTTTCATAAAATAGATATATTCCAATCAACAACCCACAGGGTGGCGTAATAACAAACCCTATTTGGGAGGTCGTGTCATGAAGTTATTCACAGCCAAAGGCCGTGCAAGCCGGAAGGAATATGCTGTGCATCTTATGTGGCTGATCCTATTTATCTTCATCGTAATATGCATGGGTGAGCTGCTTGTCCCTAACCGAAATGAAGTTTTTGTACTTCCATTTTTTCTATTCTTTTGGATCATAGATATTTTGGTTACCATAAGACGGCTTCATGACCTCAATCGGTCCGGTCGTCAATATTGGTTGCTCATGATACCTATATATAATATCTATCTCAGTTTGATTTTATGGTTTAAAAGGGGAACGAGAGGGCCGAATCGCTACGGCCCTGACCCACTCTATGTGAATCTTTTTTCACAGCAAACCTTAACTGAGTCTGAATTAAGCAGACCAGTCGGATGAATATGACAATTTATTCGGAAAGGATCGGATCAAGGTAACCGTTAGGTTAAAGGATAATGGGTCTGCCCTCGGCACAGGACAAAAATGGCGAGACCGATAAAATAATTTGTACCTAATTCCTATTGAATGCGAATATAAGAACCGTCCCCAAGATACCGCCCACGCGGTGAGGTCAGATCTTGGGCAGAGCGAGCAGAGGCCGAGCAAGCTGCCTGGGCCGCACCGGGAACATCGGAGGTCGTGAACAACATAACCGTTAGAAGATCGCTCCACATCTAATAATGGATATTCTAACAGATTAAAACTAATGACAGTGAGTCAGAAATGAGGGAGATAACATTAGAAAAGTGGACATTCCAATTGTTGATTGACTCAATTCATTACGATTCCCTAACCAACAACGAAAGGAGAGGAACCCATGGAACAGGAAAAAAAAGAGGTACAAGTTAAGGTAGAGACGTTAGAGGCCCAACTCAAAGAATGGGGCATCGATCTCGAAAAATTTAGGGATAGGGCGGACAAGACTAAGGCGAAAGTCAAACTCGACAATGAGGTTGCCACCTTACGCGCAAAAATGGATGAAGCACAGAAGAAGCTGGAAGAGTTGAAGAAAGCAGGCGACGCCGCATCTGGAGAATTGAAGAAAGGGGTCGAAAGTGCCTGGACCGAACTAAAGAAGGCCTTCGACAGCGCTACCGCAAAATTTAAGTGATTATAACGAAAAATGAAGGATTCAGCGCACTCACAACTATCGAAATTCCCGTTGAATTAATACAAGACGAGGAAAGAACCAACGGGATTGATTGAGGTACTGAGGAGGGATTCTGGTGAAAACGATTCTCTTCATTGACGAATCTGAAAGTCATCGTTTTCTCCTTCAAGAAGATTTATCCGAGGCAGGATATGAGGTTCTTACAGCCAACGAGATTGAAGAGGCGTTGTCAAAGTGGCGGAATTCCAACCCGGACCTGATCATCTTGGAATTGCGGCAAGAGAGCCTTAAAAAGGAGACTTTACAGGCATTATAAAAGCGGTATCCAAATATTCCCTGGATTGGATATTCGACATTCGTGCAATGCCCTGAAGAATACAAGCAATGGATCAACTTCTATATGCAGAAGTCATCCGAGATCAACGGATTGAGAAATTTGATAGGAAGCCTTTGAGGAGGTGAATCATGTTTGGAAAACAGATCAAACTATTTAAGATTTTCGATTTCGAGGTTGGGATCGATTGGAGCTGGCTCATTTTGGCTATTCTCATTGCCTGGTCCCTATCCGTCGGTCTTTTTCCTTTTCGTTACAAGAATCTCTCAACAGAAACGTATTGGGTCATGGGGATTGTGGGAGCCCTTGGACTCTTCTTTTCAATCGTTTTCCACGAGTTGTGCCACTCCCTTGTCGCAAAAAAATACGGCTTGCCCATTAAAGGTATTACGTTGTTTATCTTTGGCGGTGTTGCTGAAATGGGCGATGAACCACGAAGTCCCAGGGCCGAATTTATGATGGCTATTGCGGGGCCGGTATCGAGTATCGTGATCGGCATTATTTTCTATGGGATTTATGCCCTCGGTAGACTGAATGGTTGGTCAGAAGCAGTCAACGGAGTCGTTCAATATCTTGCATACATCAACGTCCTGTTGGCTTTCTTCAATCTGGTCCCCGCTTTTCCTCTGGACGGAGGGCGTGTGCTCCGTTCAATTCTGTGGGGTTGGAAGAAGAATCTCCGGTGGGCCACCCATATCTCATCTAACATTGGAAGGGGGTTTGGTATTCTCCTCGTCATCGTAGGGGCCTTCCAATTTCTCAGGGGAAACTTCGTCGGCGGCATGTGGTGGTTCTTGATTGGAATGTTTCTCCAGGGGGCTGCCAAAACGTCGTATCAACAGCTTCTTATTCGCAGAGCCTTAGAGGGGGAGCAAGTTCGAAGGTTCATGAAGACCGAGCCGGTCACGATTACCCCTTCGCTCTCTGTGGACCGGCTCGTGGAAGATTATATCTATAAATACCATTACAAGATGTTTCCGGTGGTGGAGGACACGGACAAGCTCATCGGTTGTGTGACGACGAGACAGGTGAAGGAGATTCCGCGGGAAGAATGGGCTTATAGGAAAGTCGGAGAAATTACGAGTCCATGTTCTCCGGAGAACACAATAGGGTCCCAGGCTGACGCTATGAAAGCCCTTTCGGTTATGAGCAAATCTGGTCTCAGCCGTCTCATGGTGACCGAGGGAAACCGTTTGGTTGGCATTATCGCATTGAAGGATATGCTGACGTTCCTCTCCCTAAAAGTGGAACTGGAAGAGACATAAAGCGGCTGTATGGCCTTCGTTCATTTATGGAATCAACAGGAGAGTAACATGGGAGACGCAAAAGACCACCTAAGGAACTTTTCTGAACTTTCGCAGAGAATTGTTGCGCTTGGGAAATCAATAAAGCGAGCCGAAAAGGATTTGAAGTTCCAATGGGTAGATGAAATCGAACAGAGAGACCTTCAGGACATAAAAGAGCACATGAAGTCACTGGAGGATGCACTCCGGATGTCCCAAGCAGAAATGGGCCATATCGAGGCAGAGCACTTGAAACGTTGAGGTGGAATAAGCGCTTTGCAGTCATAATCATGAAAAGAATTGAGGAAAGGTATGGAAACCATTCAATTCGACTTTACAGAACTCAAACGATATCTGGGAGAACGATCCAATTCTCCAGTTCAAATAGACGATATTCATCAATTGGGAGGGGAAGTAACAGGTGATACGGCGCTGAAACAATTTGGATATGGTCGACCAATCTTCGTCTCTTATCGAGTTGGCAAACGGGAAGAACAGGTCGTGTTCCACCGGATTCGGCGCAACGCGTTCGGCCGGGAGCGCGATGATGACCGTGTGGCAGCGGTCTGGCTTGATTTCCATACCTTCAACCGTCTTCCCCACCATGTTCCGGCCCTGGACATGGTCATTCGTACCAGCGAGGGAAAGATACAGTCGATTAAAACAGCCGATGAACTTCTACTGATGTCGGGCTTTCGTCCGGGCCATCTCTATGCAGATGATTTGATTCGGATTCGAGACGAAGGGGCGCTCCGGCCTTTGGATGTGAAGCGGGTAGAAGCACTGGCAGGCTATTTGGCGGAGATTCATAAGGAGAAGCACGAAGACCCCATACTCTGGCGACGTCGACTGAGAGACCTGATAGGCCATGGAGAAGGCATCATGGGTCTTACGGACAGTTATCCCAGAGATTTACCGTATGTGACTGAGACAGAATTGCGTTTCCTTGAAGAGGTCGCCAATCGGTGGCGCTGGCGCCTCAAACCACTGAGTCACCGTTTGGGCCAGGTCCATGGCGACTTCCATCCTTTCAACATCCTCTTTGAAGAGGATCTCGGTTTTCATGTCCTCGACCGCAGTCGCGGCGAGTGGGGGGAACCCGCAGACGATGTGAGTTGCATGACGGTGAACTATATGTTCTTCTCACTTCAACGATTCTGTCAACTGGAAGGCCCGTTTCGAGATTTACACGACAGATTCTGGCAGAAGTATCTTGCTTTGCGGCAGGATGAGGAGTTGCTGGAAGTCATCCAGCCCTGATTTGCCTGGCGAGTCTTGGTACTTGCCAGCCCGATTTGGTACCCCGACATCGAGGAGAAAGTAAGAAGGAAACTGCTGACGTTCGCCCGTAGAGTCATGTCCACCGATCGATACGATTACCGGCAGGTGAATCAATATCTGGAGTGATCATGATGGTAAAGGGAGTTCAAACAGGATTCGCCATCTGGCTGACGGGGTTGCCGTCTTCGGGGAAAACGGTTATAGCCCAGGCCCTCGGTCGCCTGTTATTAAAACGCGGGATCTCAGTACAGATATTGGATTCCGATGACCTACGGAAAAGATTTACACCGAATCCGACCTATTCGCCCGAAGAGCGGGACTGGTTCTACGAGGTTATCACTTTTCTAGCTGGACTCCTGACGGACAATGGAGTCAATGTCCTGATAGCTGCCACGGCTCCACGGCGGGCGTACCGCGATGGGGCCAGGTCACGGATCAAGCGGTTTTCCGAGGTTCACGTCGACTGCCCGAAAGAGGTATGCCGGAGAAGGGATCCGAAAGGACTCTGGAAACAAGCGGATACAGGGGAAATCGCGACGCTGCCGGGGTGCGGAGAACCCTATGAGGAACCAGTTTCTCCCGAAGTGCGCGTGGAAACGGCAATTCTTTCGATCGAAGAGGCCGCACAGCTAATACTCAGTGATTTAGAACGACAGAGGCTGTTTTATCCCGAAATTGGGTCTTGAACGAGATAGGAGGGAAAACGTTATGAACCAAGAACTGTATGACACGATCATCATTGACGAAGAACCTGCTGGAGCAGGGACATCGCCCGGATTCGGCCACTTCTCCGGAGCCAGATGAAGTCGTCTGAAGCAGTGCAACGTATAAGCGTTACGTCGATGTTTGATGGGAAATCTCCTATGATCGGATTTGCGGGGATTCAAAAAGGGGAGGTGATTCATTGAGGTTCAAGAAAATCTTATTTTGCACCGATTTCTCCGAGAATTCTGACCATGCGTTCTCGTATACCTTTAATCTCACAAGAGCTTATGATGCAACGCTTTTAATTCTCCATGTCATCTTGAAACCGGTTTGCTACTATTGGTCGACTCCAAAAGGAGGGAGAGAACTGATCGCCAAGCAGACTGAGCGGGTGGAGCAGGAAATAAACACTCATTATCTGCAAAAGCTTGGCGAATTTAAAAATTACGAGATTTTCGCGAGAGAGACAGGTGAGGGAGGAGCCTTTTATGAAATCATACAAGCGGCGAGAGAAGAGTCTGCGGACCTTATTGTTATGGGAACCCATGGAAGGACAGGGCTAGACCATCTCATCTTAGGTAGCACCGCAGAGAACGTGGTTAGAAAATTGCCTTGCCCCGTATTGACCGTGCGACTCCCTGAAAAAAAATTCATAATGCCCTAAGGATTGGACCTCATTCTATGCCCCTGATCTGGGACTCGACCGTTCTGGGGACAACTCATGAAACATTTATGACGACTCGGGAAGAAGCCCTTGAAGATCTCAGTATGTTCGGCATCAAAGCGCCCCAGATTTATTTAATCGACATTATTCCACTTGTTGAGCCGATGGAATTTGGCAGGATGATCCAAGGGCTGAGGAGAGAGTAGTTAATCCTTTTGGAAGTCAGAATTGTGTGAGAGTCATTCCATAGCTGCTTTCGGCACGCAAGGCACATTCAGTGCATAATGTCCAGGAAGGCCCCAAGGGAATGAATATTCTCGTTATCAACTGTGGAAGCTCCTCTCTCAAGTTCTTGATCGCGTCCATCGATCCAAAAAAGAACGCAGATGACCGTGAGATATGTCTGGCCCGAGGAATAATTGAACGCATTGGTGGGGTTGCCCTTCTTACCTTTCAAGAAGAAGGAAAACCTGCAATGCACCAGACGGCCTCTGTTGCCGACCATGAGGCTGCGGTTCGTCGGGTGATCGATTGGGTTGAATCAATCGCCTCTGGCGGCATGGGTCATGTCAGCGCGGTTGGACATCGGGTGGTCCACGGCGGAGAACGCTTTATTCGACCAACTCTTATTGATGATTCTGTTATCTTTGCGATCGATTCATTGGAATACCTGGCTCCGCTCCATAACCCGCCCAGCCTTGCTGGGATACGGGCCGCCCGCGCCATTCTTGGTGCTTCGGTGCCCATGGTGGCAGTATTCGATACCGCTTTTCACGCCACATTGCCCGAACATGTGAACCGGTACGCTATACCCTATGAGCTCTCGCTCCGGTACGGCATAAGGCGATACGGCTTTCACGGCATATCGTACCAGTATCTATTGTCCCGGTATTGCAGCCTGACGAAAACACCTCAGCAGCAGGCGACGCTCATCGCCTTCCACCTGGGGAATGGTTGCTCTGCTGTGGCAATCAAGGGTGGTGTGTCAAAGGACACCTCCATGGGATTTACGCCTTTAGAAGGGCTTGTGATGGGGACGCGCTCCGGAGATCTTGATCCTGCGATCTTCGGTTTCCTGGCCAAAGAGGAAGGTCTATCGACCGAAGAGGTGGAACGGATGTTAAACGAACGCTCAGGACTCCAGGGCCTTTCCGGTCAAAGCCGGGATATGCGGGATCTTCTGGAGCGGGAACGATACGATCCGCGTGTACGTCTGGCTGTCGATGTCTTCTGTTACAGGGCCAAGAAGTACCTCGGTTCCTACCTTGCCGTGCTTGGCGGAACCGATGCCGTCGTCTTCAGTGGAGGAATTGGAGAGAAATCGTCTGAGGTTCGAGCCCGGATCTGCGAAGGGATGGAATGGTGTGGAATCCTGTTTGATCCTTTGCGGAACAAAGAATTCGTCGGCAAAGAGGGAGAGATCAGCAAAGCGACTTCACGTGTTCGAGTCTTTGTCATCCCCACGGACGAGGAACTTATTATTGCCCGAGAAACTGCCGCCTGTGTCAATCATGCGACAGTTTTTCCCCGCATCAATAGAACGAGATTCCAACAATAGGAGGTGGGTTCAAATGATCGAGGTTGATAACGTTGAGGCGATCAGAATCGACGAGCAGGCAGCGCTTTATAGGAAAAACGACCCTGCCTTTGCCCGGTGGGCCGCCGGGTACGGACCGATCCACCACACGCCCGAAACCCAGGTAAGAGTTCACGCCATGGCGGACCTGCTCATGGCACGGTCTATTCGTGGAGACGGGGTCCCGGTTTTCGAGCTGCTGCATGCAGCAGACAGGGTAACGGCGGCGACGATGTGGCTCGTCGTTCATGATACCTACGCCCGGAATGTTTATCTGGATGGACATGATCTGTCTTCCGAAGACTTCAAATCCGCCCCCGATGGCCATACCGGTGGGTCTCTCAACATGGCGCCTGCCTATGTGGGATATACGGCGATCAATGTCTTGACCGGATTTACCCGGAGTTGGCTTATGGGCCAAGGCCACTGTGTAGCTGCTGTGGATTCGGCAAACCTGCTTTTGGGGAATCTAACTCCTGCTCATGCCGAGCGCTACGACCTGACGGATGAGGGCCTAACGAGATATGTCAGGGACTTCTATTCCTACAAGCTCAGGGAAGATGGCAGGCAGGATTCTCCCCTCGGGAGCCACGTCAACGCCTATACCGCCGGGGGAATGGCGGAAGAGGGATACCTGGGATTCGCAGAACTCCAGTACGTTCATATGCCCCTCCCGGGCGAGCGGCTTGCGGTCTTCCTCTCCGATGGCGCTTTTGAAGAGCAACGGGGGAGCGACTGGGCCTCACGGTGGTGGCGCGCCGAGGATTCAGGCCTCGTGACCCCGATCATGATCAATAATGGCAGGCGAATCGATCAGCGGACCACGATGTCTCAAGAAGGGGGAGTTTCATGGTTCATCGAACATCTCCGGCTGAATGGCTTTGATCCGATCGTATTCGATGGCCGGGACCCCGCTGCGTTTGCCTGGGCTATCTTCGAAATGGAAGACCGCCTCGAAGCCGCTGCAAAAGGAGTCAAGTCGGGTGCGATCGGCTACCCTGTACGCATGCCTTATGGGATTGCGGTAGCCCCTAAAGGGGCTGGATTTTATGGCGAAGGGACTAACCTCGCCCATAATCTCCCCTTGGGGTCTAATCCCTGCACGGATCCCCTTGCCACAGCCAGATTCAACGAGCACGCAAGAAAACTGTGGGTGCCTCTTTCGGAGCTTCGGCAAGCTGCCGGAAAATTTCAGCGTCATGAGCAATCAGGCCGTCCCCGGGAACGCGACCATGCCTTGGCTCACCGGGAAGTCAAACTGAGAACCGTGCCAAATCCGATATTCCGCCCCGTGCCTGCGAATCGTGCGAATCCATCGAAATGGACGACATCCTCACCTATGGAGGCTGTGGACTCGGGTTTCTTGTCTGTAGTTCAAGCGAATCCTCACCTCCGTCCCCGGGTGGGGAATCCGGACGAAATGCGAAGTAATAAGATGGTGAGGACCCTCGAAGCGCTGAAGTTCCGGGTGACCGCGCCTGAGCCTGGAATCCCCGAGGCTGTCGACGGGGCCGTGATCACAGCCTTAAACGAAGAAGCGGTTGCCTCTGCTGCCCTGGCGAACAAAGGCGGTATCAATATCATCGTCACCTATGAGGCTTTCGGGGCCAAGATGCATGGTGCGGTTCGCCAGGAGATCATCTTTGCCACCCACTGTGAGGAAGCGGGGCGTCCCGGAGGCTGGCTATCCATTCCTCTCGTACTGACTTCGCACACATGGGAAAATGCCAAAAACGAGCAGTCCCACCAGGACCCCAGCATGGCCGAGGCGATGTTCGGTGAGCAATCTCACGTTTCCCGCGTCCTATTTCCGCCAGATTTCAACGTGACAGCCACAGTCATGCAAGGCATCTATCAGACCCAGGGCCAGATCTGGACATTAGTCGTCCCGAAGTCGGCCGTTATTCCTGATCTATTCAATCGTGAAGAAGCGGAGACTTTGCTGAAGGATGGAGCCATTCGGCTGGACTGGAGCAGCCACGAGCCAGAGCGATCCCGGATTGTTCTCAGCGCTGTGGGAGCCTATCAATTGACGGAAGTCCTTAAAGCATCGGCGCGGCTAGCCGAACGGAACGTGGCGCACACGGTGGTCTATATGCTGGAACCGGGGCGCTTCCGCCTGGCCCGGAGCGCTGCCGAAGCGGCCCACGCAGCCCCAACTTCCATGCATGCCCGATTGTTCCCGGAGGATGTTAAAGCCTTTCTCTTCCTGACCCACACAAGACCCGGGAGGTTACTTGGGATTCTGTCTCCACTTTACGAAGGCCGGCGTGCTTCAGCGCTGGGTTATATCAATCAGGGCGGGACCTTGACCACGCCCGGCTTGTTGTTCATCAACCGCTGTACGTGGGCCCATTGCCTGACCGAGGCGGCCCGGCTGGTAGATATGCCGCGTGAACAGCTTCTAAGTCCTGTTGAACTACAGGCGATTGATGGACAGATCAGCCCCCATGGAGTCATCATTCCGGAAATTTCGCATTGAGGGAGTCTGCCATGACGAATACACCAACAATCGCATATTTCTCCATGGAGATAGGCCTCGAACCAGGGATGCCAACTTACAGCGGGGGCCTAGGCATACTGGCTGGGGACACGATTCGCTCAGCTGCCGATCTCAAAGTGCCGATGGTTGCAGTTACACTTCTCCACCGGAAGGGTTACTTTTACCAGAGGCTCGAACAGGATGGGTGGCAGAGAGAGGAGCCCAGTGAGTGGGTCGTTGATGACTTTCTGGAGGAGGTGCCCGTAAGAACCTCTGTCACGATTGAAGGAAGGGCCGTTCAACTGCGTGCCTGGAAGTACGAGGTCTCAGGCATTGGAGGCTATAAGATTCCCGTCTACTTCATGGATGCCGATCTTCCCGAAAATACCGAATGGGACAGGACGCTGACCCACTATCTCTATGGTGGCGACCAGCATTACCGGCTCTGTCAGGAAGTGATTCTCGGGATCGGAGGAGTGCGGATGCTCCGGGCCCTCGGATATGACCGGATCGAACGTTTCCACATGAATGAAGGCCATGCAAGCCTACTTACGCTGGAGCTATTAGATGAGGAAGCCAAGAAAGCGGGCAGAGGATCCTGCGGCCGAGACGATATCGAAGCGGTCAGGGCAAAATGCGTCTTCACGACCCACACCCCTGTTCCTGCCGGACATGATCAGTTCCCAATCGATTTAGTGAGGCGCGTGCTTGGGCCGCGGGATGACTTTTTTGACATGAAAGATGTTTTTTGTACGGACGTAGTAGACCATGTCCTTGGAGACCGGCAACGTTTTTCCGACCCTAAAGAAGTTGTTCGCGGCCAGGACAACCTCAACATGACCTACCTGGCCCTCAATCTGAGTCACTATGTAAACGGAGTCGCCAAAAAGCACGGGGAAGTCTCAAGACTGATATTTGCAGAATATACCATTGACGCCATCACCAATGGAGTCCATGCGGCTACCTGGGCATCCGAATCCTTTCAGCGCCTTTATGACCGGTACATCCCCGGATGGAAACAGGACAATTTTGGCTTCCGGTACGCTCTTAGCATTCCAGGACAGGAAGTTTGGAATGCTCATGTTCAGGCAAAGCAAGAATTGATTGAATACGTAAGACGGGAGACCAATATTGCAATGGATGTGGATATTCTAACCATCGGCTTTGCGAGAAGAGTCGCAACTTACAAAAGGGGAGACCTTCTCTTTAGAGATATCGAAAGACTCAAAAACATTTCGTCCAAGGTCGGCCCTCTCCAGGTGATCTACACCGGCAAGGCCCATCCCCAGGACCAAGGTGGAAAGGAACTCATCAAGCGGATTTTCCAGGCAAAGGGAGCGCTGAAGAAAGATGTCAAAATTGCCTATCTCGAGAATTACGATATGAAAATGGGAAAAATGATGACCTCAGGAGTTGATGTCTGGCTGAATACACCCCAGCCGCCTCTTGAGGCTTCGGGGACAAGCGGGATGAAGGCAGCCTTTAACGGAGTTCCAAGCTTGAGCGTGCTCGACGGTTGGTGGATTGAAGGATGTATCGAAGGAGAAACCGGATGGTCTATTGGAGAGAAAGGAAGCGCTGACGCGTCAAACGATGCTGCGTCTCTTTATTCAAAGCTGGAGGAAATTATTGTCCCCATGTTCTACCAATGAAGGGGCCGTTTTATCGATGTGATGCTTCACACCATCGCACTGAATGGTTCATTCTTTAATACCCAGCAACGCCCGCCCGCACCGTGCCCGGAGTAGTTGAGGAGTGCGGAAAGACAGGCGTAAATGGAGTGGTGATAATTTCTGCGGGATTCAAGGAAATTGGCGAAGAGGGAAGAAAGTTGGAAGGTGAGATAGAAGAAATTAGAAAAAAGCACGGAATGCGTATCCTGGGACCTAACTGCCTGGGTTTCGTGAGGCCCGGTATTGGCTTGAATGCGACGTTTCTCAAGGGTGATCCACCTCCGGGAAACATTGCTTTCCTATCACAGAGTGGTGCACTGGGCAGTGCCATCCTGGACTGGGCGGTGAATGCCGGTGTAGGTTTCAGCATGTTTGCGTCGCTTGGGTCCATGATCGACGTGGATTTCGGCGACCTGATCGATTTTCTGGGTGACGACGAGTCCACGAAAAGCATTTTGATTTACATGGAGGGCGTGGGAAACGCGAGGAAGTTCATGAGTGCCGCGCGGGCATTTGCCCGCCGTAAGCCCATCATCATCTTGAAGCCCGGGAGGTTTACTGAGAGCGCAAAGGCAGCGCGGTCGCACACCGGCGCCATGGCAGGAGACGATGCGGTCTATGATGCAGCCTTCAAGAGGGTTGGCGTCGTGAGAGTCAGAGAGATAGCGGACCTCTTCGATGCTGCTGAGGTCCTCGATTCAGAGAGATTACCAAGAGGGTCCAGACTTGCCATTGTAACGGGTGCAGGGGGTCCGGGCGTGATGGCTACCGATGCTCTGATCGACCTCGGAGGAGAGCTCGCAAGGCTCTCCGATGAAAGCATCAAAGAGATCAACACATTCTTGCCACCTTACTGGAGCAAGGCCAATCCTGTTGATGTACTGGGGGATGCGGATATCGCCAGGTATCTGAAGTCACTCAACACGTGCCTGCGCGACCCCATGGTAGACGGGGTTCTTGTTATTTATGTACCGCAAGAATCCGCACCCTCTGACGAGCTTGCCACGGAAGTTGCCCGGATGGCCAAAGAGACTTGGAAGCCCGTCATCACTACCTGGATGGGCGCGAAGGAGGTAGAGCAAGGGAGAAGAATCTTCATTCAAAACAACCTTCCTACTTACGAAACCCCGGAAGAGGCGGTCAGGACCTATCTTACCATGTACAAGTATAGGCGGAATCTCGACCACCTCTATGAAACTCCAGCCGAGTTACCGGTGCACGAGCCACCCGACAAGCAGCAGCTGAAAGCAACGATCCGGGAAATGCTAGTTAAAGGTAGAACGCTTCTTAATGAGGAGGAATCCAAAAATCTTCTCGTAAGGTACGGGATTCCTGCCACGGTGCCTCAGTTTGCTAAAGACACTGACACGGCAGTGAGCATAGCCGACAAATTAGGCTACCCCGTGGCCATCAAAGTCGTGTCACCGGATATCTCTCACAAAAGCGATGTGGGTGGAGTGATGCTGGGGCTCAGCTCCGGCGCCGCATTGAAGCAAGCATTCGAGACCCTCGTTCAAACGGTAGGGAAACGCGCTCCACAGGCAGTGATAAAGGGTGTAGCTGTCCAGCGAATGGTTAAGGATGTGGATTACGAACTTATCCTGGGGGCCAAGAAAGACAAGGATTTTGGTTCGGTTATCCTTTTCGGAATGGGCGGGACAGCAGCGGAGTTTTTCAAGGATTTTTCTATCGGGCTTCCGCCGCTCAACCAGACCCTGGCGAAGATGTTAATGCAGGAGACGAAGGTATATAAGATGCTGCAAGGCTTCCGGGGCAAGCCACCGGCGAATTTTAAAGAACTGGAGGAGATCCTTGTATGCTTTTCCAATTTAATCATCGATTTTCCGGAAATAACTGAGATTGATATCAACCCCTTGGCCATAACCAATGGCAAGACATACGCCCTCGACGCGAGAATTGTGATCGACAGGGATTATGTCGAGTACGGAACCCGGTACCCGCATCTGGTCATCACGCCTTATCCGACCCGATATATCACGTCCTGGAGCCTACCGGATGGAGTGAAGGTGCTGCTGAGGCCGATCAAGCCTGAGGATGAGCCTCTGGAGAAAGAGATGGCCGTCTCCCTGTCTCACGAGACCATCAGGACGAGATTTTTCTCGTCTATTAGAGACTTTTCCCACGAATTTCTCATCCTCTTTTGCAACATAGATTACGACCGGCATATGGCGATCGTTGCAGAGATTACCGAAAATGGAATGAGAAAGATAATCGGTGTGGGAAGGCTCATCATGGAGCCCGACTTCAAGTCTGGCGAGTTTGCGATTCTTGTTCATGATCGGTATCAGGGTAAAGGTCTCGGATATAAACTTGTGGGAATGCTCATCGAGATAGGCCGGGAAAAGGGGCTTGAAGAAATCATCGGTGAGGTGCTCATGGAAAACGAGAAAATGCTTAAGCTTGCCAGGAAGCTAGGCTTCACTGCGCGGGGGGTCCCCGGCGGAATCAGTAAGATTACACTGAAGCTGAAAAACACTGTCAACTAGTATCCAAGTAGCAAAAAATGTACAGAAAAGAAAACGAGTGGTTGCGAGAAGACAAAGAGAAAATGAACGAAGGTGTGGTTACGAAGACAAACGGATGCGAAATGGGCAAGCCTATGGGGTCAGGCTTTGGATAATTGAATTTCATATAACTCTTCCTTGATTTTACTCATCAGTTGCGCCAATTGGATATCTGTTTGCACTTGTCTCTCCAAGTCCTTCGCTGAAGTGCTTAATGTCGAGGGATCTCGGTTAACCCATTTACTCAGCTCCGCAAGCGTCAACACCCATGAATCCAAAACCAACCACGCTGCTACCGTACGTACCTTAGAAAGCCTTCGATCTTTCCCCAGCCCCGACAACATCTGCTCCTTCAACGAAAACTGCTGACAAACACAGGAAACAATCTCTCCCGCTGTCACCTTCCGCTTCCATCTCTCATGGATCTGCCCAAAAACTTCATCGATAAAAATTTCATCGCCCAAAAACCGAGAATCAATCTCTGATCCCCTACCAAATTCCCCCTGATGTCCCCCACCCTTTTCCTCTTCAACAAACTTTCCATATGCCCGTCGTGCCCGTTTAACGTTGCTCGAAAACATTGATAATACCCAATCCGTTGTCAACCACGGAATGGTCTCCAACCCCAGATAGGCACGATGGCCACTCCAAGGATAGTTCTCTGGCTCCCGGACTATCCCTGACCGAACCGGATTCAAATGGAGATAACGCGTCAGCCCCAATAAGTAAGAATCTGCATCAACTAAAACATCTTTATAACGCCCTTGAAATAAATGCCCTGTCCTACCTCCACGCCAATTCACCCAACGCGTATAACGAAAGGAGATATTCTGAATGATCCGAGTAAGTGCAATATCCCCCACCTGGATTGCCACTGATCCATGATTGCATTTTTTGCCGAGAGGCAAAAGATATTGACAGTCAGACCATCATCCCCTGAAATAATACTTGAAAAGGAGATACAGAAGGCGAGAAATACTATCGATCTTCGTGACTTACCAGAAGAGGAGACTAAACTCGTTCAGGAATTTGTTGAATTTCTGAGGGAAAAAGCAAAGGCGAGAGGAAAAAAAGACCACAAAAGCGAGGAAACCGTCTTTGCCACCTGGCCATTGGGTGTGAAGGGAAAACTTACGAGAAGGGAAATCTATGACTACCTCTGAGACAAACCTCCTGGATACGAATGTCCCGGTCTATGCTGCGGATGAGACGTCGCCTTTCCAACGGCCAATAGTATCTAGAAAAACGGAACGGCTCTCTTTTTAACTAAGTAACATAAGGGCTAAAAATGAACCGATAGAAGCACCTTAGAGTCTCTTCTTTATTGCATCATAAACTTTCTTTCTGTGAATAATCCCGAGTATCCAAACCTCTTCGGCCACGATCTTGAAGACCACACGGTAATCCCCAATCCTCAGCTTCCAGTAGCCACGGAGTGTTTTTCGCAAGGGTTCACCATAGAGATGAGGGGCTGTCGTTAAGCGTCTCTCAATAGCATTCTTAATACGGGTTCTTAGTTTCGCATTCAGAAGGGGAATATCAATGGACTTTACATCAGGATGGTATCTCAGATCGAACGGCATCTCTACCAAACCTCATGATGTTTCAATGTGTTTGTCTTCGTGAATGTCCGTTCCCTTTTCTCTGCGAATGCGGATAGCGCTATGTCCTCCTCGATCTCTAGAGCCTCTTTCACGAGGTCACGCACCTTTAGCGAAAGAGAAACACCGTCCCTGCTTGCCAGCTGTTCGATGGTATGATAAAGGGGCTTTTCCAGCACGACATTGATTCGTGGATTTTTCACCGGCATAAACTTAACCTCCGACTACGCTGTAACACTTTCGACACACCATGTCAATGATGAATAGTGACACGTTCCGTTTGGCCCCTTCCATGGGGGAACGATTACGTGTGAAGGTCATCCTTGGCCGGTAAGTGCCTCGCCAAAGCGGGATAGGCAGGGGCAAGTAAGTTGGGTCAATGGGGTCAATTCTTCATTGCTGATAAGCCGTATAAAAATATGCTGAACGTGGGTTACAGATCGGTGAGCCAGGAGCGAAGGAGATTGTGGGATCGGCTCAACGATGGTCGAAACGCCCAGAAATTATTCAAAGGGTTTCTTGGAAAATGTAGCGATTGAAGAATTACCCCTATGATCCACTGTAAGAAATGTGTTTGACTTTTGGAACAACTTGGTATTGAATTATTCTTGGGAACCGGTGCCAATAAGATAGCGGTTCTTGGGTTCATTGGGTCTTTGGAAAGTCATTCGTCATGAAAAGTGTCAATTTTCACCTACGCCCCTCACCCTCAGGACGTCTATATTTGGTTCCTTTAGCAAAATGCAGGGAGAAGGGATCAGAATGCTAAGAAAATACGGGCTGTTGCTCAAAAGCCCAATTCAAGAATATCTGGAAATTTAAGTTTCGATGAATGATAGCTGAGGGTAATGAAGACCCAATAGCACCCTTTGGCCGATTTTTAAGTTCATCAGCTC
>JBEKDJ010000045.1:0-22719 GCA_050014415.1 Thermodesulfobacteriota bacterium
TGTGCTTCATTTTTATCTCCTTTCTGTGCTTATTCAATCTACAACGAAATCGCCTGAAAAGTTTAATCACCTCCTCCCCCGTTATTCGCCTCCCTTAAGCTGTTCCAGGACGATAATACTGAAGTTCACATAGGATGTCAACTCTTTTCTGCAATATCCGGGCCAGAAAAATGGAAAATTCGTTTCTTCCTTGTTGTCCAAAGTGAAAACGAAAAACATAATTGGCTTCAAACTCGACCGATTACTGAATGTTCCCATCGGGCGACTCCGTTGACTCAAGTCTCGGAAGGGTTGTTCGATGCCATTGGTTGCTTGAAATGGGAAACACAACAAAGAGATTCTAATCAATACCGTCCTGGAATTGCTAAGGCAGGTCTTGGAACTTCGTAGTGATTGATGAATTCGTATGCGCCCGTTCGGTTTGGAGAATGACCATTGTCTCTACCGGACTTTGCCTCTGGCAAGGGATGCGAGTACCCCACCCGAAGAAAGAATCCCAAAGAAGATGAATGCTGATCGCGTGCTCATCAGGAATGCCGGGTAATATTCAGGGGTGATCTGTGAGTGCCCGATGTGAATGGCGAAGATCAACATGGCAATTCCCATGCTGAACATCTGTCCTATCAAACGCATTGTCCCGAGCGTTCCCGAAGCCACCCCATAAAACCTCTTGTCAACAGAGCTCATCACCGCATTGGTATTGGGGGATGAGAAAAGGGCAAAGCCTGAACCGATAAGAATCAAATCTGCTATGATGAATCCCAGGGATGTATCCGCGTGCAAGAAGCCGAGCACGAAGAGTCCCACAGCAGTCAGCGCCATACCAAGAGAGGCAACAATTCGTGGTTCAATTCTATCTGAAAGTCTGCCTGCAAATGGCGAACCAATAGCCATCACAACGGGCTGAAATATGAGGATCGACCCAGCACTCAAGGGATCAAACGCTTTTATGTACTGCAAGTAAAGGCTTAAGAAGAAAGTGATTGCAGATGTCGCACAATAATGAACTAGCGCTGCCACATTGGACAAGGCGAAAGCCCTGTTACCTCTGAAGAGATTTGTATCGAGAACAGGACTCTTCGCCCCTATTTCCCATCTAATGAATAAGAAAATCCCTAAAACACCAAGGATAATTAATCCTGCACTTAGCATTGCTCCCAATCGAGAGAAACTGGAAAATCCATACATGATCGCCACGAGTCCGAGGCAGTAAATGATGGAGCCAGTCAGGTCAAATCTCTCCCCTTTTGCTTCAGCCCATTCTCCTCTTAAATTCAAGGAAATAAGAGCAAGGGCCATTAACCCAAGGGGAACGTTGACTAAAAAAATGCTCCTCCAACCAAAGTGCGTTGTCAAGAACCCACCCAAGAAGGGCCCGACAGAAAGGCCTATATAAGTCGAAGATACGGTAATGCCCAAGGCTTTACCTCTCTCCTGGGGAGGGAAGATCGAAGTTAAAAGCGCAATGCCCGTACCGAATATCATCGCAGCGCCGATTCCCTGAAATATCCGAAAGCAAATAAGCATCGATGCAGACTTGCAAAGGACCATAGAAAAAGACGCCATAGTAAATACAAGTATTCCGGCAGTAAAAACTCTCTTTCTTCCATAGATATCAGCAATTCTTCCAAAGGGAACAAGAAACATGGCAGAGGCTAATAGATATGCCGTGGCAACCCAGCCTAGAGAAATGGCATCCATTGAGAACTCTTTGCCGATCGAAGGAAGTGCAATATTGACGGACGATCCATCAAAAGGTGCAAGAAAAGCCGCCAATGTAACAACAAATAAGGTAATTCTCTTGATCAATTTACTATCCATTCATGCAGCCTCTTAGCCTCTTCCCGACTCAATATAATGATACATTGGACTCCCGAGTTTAGGCAACAAGTATTTGCACAGAAGTCCCGACACGCCATTGGAAACTGGGATTACTGTTAATTGGGTCTGAAACGGAGGACGATTGTTTTGACTACTTCGTGGGGAATGATCCTGGATTTCTTTGTAGATTTGAACAGACCAGGATAAGCAAGAACCCCGGCATAGGAATCCGCTTAGAAGATGCTGAAGAGAAAAAACGGTCAGAAGTTATCCCACCAGTCGCTCATAAGCCTCCAGATATTTTTCTCGCGTTTTTTCGACAATCTCTTCTGGTAGTTGAGGGGCTGGAGGGCTTTTGTCCCACTTGATCGAAAGAAGGTAATCTCTTAGGAACTGCTTGTCAAAACTCTTCTGCGAATGCCCGGGTGCGTAACCATCCTTTGGCCAGAATCTGGAAGAGTCGGGCGTAAGAAGTTCGTCGATCAGAAGAAGTGTTTCACCCTTGATCCCAAACTCCATCTTGGTATCGGCGATGATGATTCCTCTGCCTTCTGCAAAATCTCGTGCCTTCTTGTAGACCGCTAAAGAAGAGGATCTTAATCTTTGTGACAAATCCTTCCCTATGATCTTTTCTACCTTCTCAAAGGTGATGTTTTCATCATGAAGGCCCATCTCTGCCTTGGTGGCAGGTGTGAAAATGGGTTCCTCCAGCTTTGAGGATTCCAACAACCCTTTGGGAAGCGGAATACCGCAGACTTCCCCTGTCTTCTTGTATTCTTCCCACCCTGAGCCAGAAAGATACCCTCTGACCACACACTCAATGGGGAGGACTTTCGTCATAACCGCCAACATGGAGCGGTCCTTTAACATCTCCTCATAGGGACGGCACAATTCTGGAAAGTTCTTCACCTCCGTAGAAATAACATGATTGGGAATGATCTCTCTGGTCATATCGAACCAGAATCTGGACAGCTGGGTCAGAACTCTTCCCTTATCGGGTACTGGATTTGGCATCACGACATCAAAGGCAGATATCCGATCCGTTGCAACAATCAGGAGCTGATCTCCAAGGTCATAGATATCCCTCACCTTTCCCCTTCCCTTCAGGGTCAGCGTTTTGAATTCAGTCACGGATATGGCGTTGGATGACATAGAGGCTCCTTCCCAAGATTTACTAGTCAGTCGATAATTGTGTGGACATTAGAGACTAAATCCCTCCTTCCCTCCCTTTACAAAAGGGAGGAATTCCCCTCTTTGGTATCCTTTTCCTGTCTTCGGACAGGCAAAGAGGGGTTAGGCGAGATTTCCAGCAGAACATGTCTTCTCAATTATGGACTCATTAGTATAAGTTTGGAGTTCGAAGTTCGGAGATTTTCGCACTTAGTCCGGAGTTTTGAGTTTGGAATCGAGAATGGGCTGCATAGGGGTTCCCTTCCCTTGGGCATGGTCTAGATAAAGAGGGAACATCCCGTAGTCGAAGCTCCCCTCAATGTCCCTGCAATCCCCAAACCGCTTTTGGTCAACCTTGTCAGAATTCTTCTTAAGTCTTCTATTGAAGCGATCATCCGCATGCAAGGATTAGGGGGTAGGGATTCGCCAATCCCTGTTTTTCTATCGCCATTTTCCCTTATCTCCCCGTCTCCCCATCATCTTTTCATAATCCTAACAGACCACTGATCTTCCCCATTGCCCTCAGACTCAGTTCGGCAAACTCTTCAAGGGGAACACGAAGATCTTCACATTTCCGGATCAGATCCCGATTCACACTCCTGGCAAACTCTTTCTGTTTCATTCTCTTGATAATTGAAGAAGCTTTGACGCTTGAAACCTTCTTGTCCGGATAGACAAGGGTGGTGGCAACTACCATTCCTGTGACGCATTCCGAACATGTGATGGCAATGTCCAGATCCGACTTCCTTTCTATCCCCAAAGCTTCAGCATTGTGGGCCTTGATTGCCTCGATGACCTCACTGCTTACCCCCTTTTCTCTTAAGATCTCTTCCGTCTTGAGACCATGGCGGGAAGGCTGATCCTTCGTCTCCTCATAATCGAGATCATGGAGCAGTCCTATTATCCCCCAAAGCTCCGGATCACGGCCTAGTCTTTCTGCCATCGCTCTCATCACGGCTTCAGTGGCATAACAGTGCTTCCGGAGGCTCTCACCCTGGAGATACTCCTCCATCAATTTCGCTGCCTCTTCTCTCTCGATACCCGCACTCCCCATCGGTACACCCCGATCCTCCATTGATCATGGATTTGAGATTTCAAATCTAAAACCTCAGACTATGAATCTGCAGTCTCAAATCTGAATTGTCTTTTGATTGACTTTTCCCATAGAAATGTTATCTTTCTTGCCAAAACTCTCTCTACCTTATCCTACCTTGTCCGTCAGGAAAGAAGGGAGACGGGCAGACCTCGAATATGATCAGCAGTAGAATTGGACATCGATTCGACCCTTATCTTAACTACGTTCTCAAAAGGTTTTTTGGAGAACGGGGTAACCCAAACTTCTTTACCCTATTGGGTTTTCTTGCAACCGTGACCGCCTTCTTCTTCATTCTTACAGGATTTTGGTTCTGGGCGGGGTTGGCAATCATCCTTTCAGGACTCTTTGACCTCTTCGATGGTGTGATGGCCAGAAATTTAGGAAAAGTCACAGCCTTTGGTGGTTTCCTAGATTCGGTCCTCGATCGATATTCGGATCTTCTCCTCCTTCTCGGCTTTCTCATCTATTACTTAGAGAAAGGCTCCTCTAGCCTGGTCATCGTCACTTCTTTTGCGAGCATCGGTACTGCCCTCATCCCTTACGTTAGAGCGCGAGCAGAAGCTGCAGATATTCCGTGTAACGTTGGTTTTATGGAGAGGGCGGAGCGCATCATCCTTCTCTCGGCAGGAACCTTATTGGATTGGATGGCCCCAATGCTCTGGGTCTTGGCCATCCTAACCCATTTTACCGTGCTTCATCGGATATTCTATGTCTGGAAGAAGCTTCGTTTTCAGTTGGAGAACGAAGATCCCAAATCCAAAATTCCAAATCCCCAATAATCTCCAGACTCTAATTTCAAATGACCCCAAAGGCCGTATAGCTCCAGTTTGCAATTTTGATTTTCTCTATCTCATTGGAGCTTGATGTTTCAGATTGGTTGCTTATATCAGCTCCTAGTTATTTTCCGAATTTCCTTCAGCAAAACTGGGGCGAAATCTGCTTCTCTTACTTTTTTAATCACCCTTCCCTTCTTAAAAAGAACACCTACCGCCCTACCACCCGCAATACCTAAATCAGCCTCTTTTGCCTCACCCGGACCATTCACCACACATCCCATGATGGCGATGACGAGAGGGGTGGAGATCCTTTGGACACCCTTTCCAATTTCTTTTACGAGATGCGTGATATCGATCTCACACCGACCACAGGTTGGACAGGAGATAATCTCTACACCCCGTTGGTGAATCCTTAGAGCCCTCAATATTTCATAGCCCACACGGACCTCTTCGGCAGAATCTCCGGTTAGCGAAACCCTGAGCGTATCCCCAATCCCCTCATTAAGCAGTAGCCCGATACCAATGGAGGATTTGACAATAGCTCCAGAACCCATTCCGGCTTCTGTGATGCCGAGGTGGAGTGGGTAATCTGACTTCTTTGAAAACAGGCGATAGGCCTCCAAGGTCCTCAAAACGTCCGAGGCTTTTAAAGAGACTTTAATCTGATGGAAACCCAAGTCTTCCATCCACTCGATCGTTCGAAGGGCGCTCAATACCATGGCCTCTGGCGTCGCTCCTCCGAAACGTTTCAAGAGGTCACTCTCCAAGGAACCGGCATTCACTCCGATACGGATCGGGATCGAACGATCCTTCGCCATGAGGACGATGGCCTTCAGACGATCCCTTCCCCCAATGTTCCCCGGGTTGATGCGAAGGCCATCCGCACCCGATTCCATCGCTTGCAGTGCCAAACGATGGTGAAAGTGGATATCGGCGATCAAAGGGATATGAATCCTCTTTCTTATTTCAGTGATTGCACGGGCTGCTTCTTCATCCACCACCGCCACACGGACAATTTCACACCCCACCCCTTCCAGACGCCGAATCTGATGGATAGTTCTTCGAATATCTCGTGTGTCCGTCTTTGTCATGGACTGGACCGAGATCGGTGCATCTCCTCCAATCTTCAACGAACCAATAGAGATCTGACGCGTTTTTCTACGGGGAATCATAGTACAGTACAAAGATGGGAGCATCGAATATCAAAGCTCAAAGTCTAAACCAAAAACAAAGCCGGAAGTAGAAGGCACATGGTCCTCGATTTTCCTGTCAAAGGGAAGGATATCTCGATGTTCATTCTTCTTGGCTTCCATTGGCATTTGGTCCCGTTTTGACAGGATTGAAACTCGACTTCCAGGGAATAGAGTCTCAAGCCCAGAGTCCGGAGTTTGCCCGTCTGACGGCACCAGGAAGTCACGTTCCCTGCTCCCACGAAGCTAAATAGCGTTCTTGGTCCTTCGTGAGCTGATCGATCTCAATCCCCATCGTCAACAGTTTCATTCGGGCAATCTCCTGATCGATCTCAGAAGGAACTTGATAGACCATCTTCTTCAAGGTTTGATGATGTTTCACCAGAAACTCAGCAGCAAGGGCCTGATTGGCAAAACTCATATCCATAACGCTGGAGGGGTGACCCTCTGCAGAGGCTAGATTGACCAACCTTCCTTCTCCCAAGAGGTAGATCCTCCGGCCATTGTTGAGCTTGAATTCCTCTACAAATTCTCGGACCTTTTTCCTAGAATTCGTAATTTCCCGAAGTCCTTCCAAATCCAGCTCCACATTGAAGTGGCCCGAATTGGCGATGATAGCTCCATCCTTCATCTTCAGGAAGTGCTCTTTCCGGATGACATTGACATTTCCGGAAACGGTGCAGAAGATGTCCCCAACCCCGGCCGCTTCATCAATAGTCATGACTCGGTGTCCGTCCATCACCGCCTCCAGCGCTCTCAGGGGGCTAATCTCTGTGACGATCACATTGGCCCCCATCCCTTTGGCCCTCATGGTCAGGCCCTTTCCGCACCACCCATATCCTGACACCACAAAAGTCGCCCCTGCGATCAAGCGGTTGGTGGCCCGAAGGATACCGTCCATAGTAGATTGCCCTGTCCCGTACCGGTTGTCGAAAAGGTGTTTCGTCTCAGCGTCGTTTACGGCAAGGATGGGAAATCTCAAAACCCCACTCTTCTCCATCGAGCGCAGCCGGATCACACCGGTCGTGGTCTCCTCTGTCCCACCCATTAACCCTTTGACCATCTCCTCCCTCTTTTCTTTAGAAAGACCTTCTGCCCACCTCTGGACAGAAGGTTGCAATTCCCCCCACTTCTCCAAGGCGATGAAGTGAAGAGAGGAGACGAGGTCTGCCCCATCATCCATGGTCAAGTTCGGCATGAAGGCCAGGGCCTTCTGGATGTGGGCGTAATAGGTATTGTTGTCCTCTCCCTTGATAGCAAAAACAGGGAGACTGAGTTCCTTGACTAGGTAGGCTGCCACATCATCCTGGGTGCTCAAGGGATTGGAGGCACAGAGTGCAACTTGAGCTCCTCCAGCCAAAAGTGTCCTCATCAGCGCTGCCGTCTCGGTCGTCACGTGGAGACAGGCAGAAAGGCGCATTGCCTTAAGAGGTTTCTCCTTTTCGAAACGGTTCCGGATCAATTTCAAAACAGGCATCGCCATCTCCGCCCATTCCATGCGGAGACGTCCTTTCTCTGCCAACGAGATATCCTTGATGTCGTAGTCCATGTTTTCTCCCCACGAGATCTTTGAGGTTCTCAAATCCTTAGTGAAGTATCTACTCTCTTGTTCTAAATCCCGATTTCCAGATTCTAAAGAAATCCAAAATTCCAGTGTCCAAATACCCAAACGAAATTATCTCGAATCTTGGATTCTGGTCATGGGAGATTTCTTGGGATTTGGGATTTTGAATTTGGAATACTCTCTCTCCTCCACCCCATCTCCCTATCTCCCCAAGTCAAAGTCCGGCCGCTTTTCTAAGCTCCTCTGCCCGATGGGTGCTTTCCCACGTGAATCCGGGTTCGTTGCGGCCAAAATGTCCGCAGCAGGCCGTCCTTTTGTAGATAGCCTTGCGAAGGTCCAGGTATTGGATGATGGCCTTCGGCCTCAGGTCGAATTGATCTCGGATGATCTTCGCAATCTGGTCCGGCGGAATCTTTGAGGTTCTCGATGTATCGACCATCACGGAAACGGGCTGTGCCACCCCAATCGTGTAGGCAATCTGAACCTCACATTTCTCTGCGAGCCCAGCAGCTACAACGTTCTTGGCAACATGCCTGGCCATATAGGAAGCGCTCCGGTCCATCTTCGAAGGATCTTTTCCCGAAAAACAACCTCCTCCATGGCTTCCCACACCTCCATAAGTATCGACAATGATCTTCCTCCCTGTCAGGCCACAGTCGGCCTTCGGCCCGCCGACCACAAAACGTCCGGTTGTGTTGACATAGTATTTCGTATTCCTATCCCGGAGTTGCTCGGGGATAACTCTAAAGATCACCTCTTCAATGATTCCTTCTCTCAACGTGTTATAGGTGACGTCCGGTGAATGCTGCGCTGCAATAACGACGGAATCGACACGAACCGGCTTCCCCTTGACATACTGGATCGTTACCTGAGACTTTCCATCGGGTCTCAAAAAGTCCAAAATCCCTTCTTTCCTCACTTGGGCGAGCCGTCCTGTCAATCGATGAGCATAGATGATGGGCATGGGCATCAACTCCGGGGTCTCATTACAAGCGTAGCCAAACATCAACCCCTGGTCGCCGGCACCCTGTTCATGCCCTTCCGACTCGTCTACTCCCTGCCTAATATCCGGTGATTGCTCATCGATCGAGGTCAGGACAGCACAGGTCTCCCAATCAAACCCCATGGCAGAGTCATTGTATCCGATTTCCCTGATCGTCTCACGGACGATAGAAGGCATGTGGACGTAGCAGGTCGTAGTAATCTCACCTGCAATGATAGCCATTCCTGTCGTTACCATAGTCTCACAGGCGACCCGGCCATTGGGATCCTGAGCGATGATGGCATCCAAGATGGCATCGGAAATCTGATCCGCCACCTTGTCGGGATGACCTTCCGTAACGGATTCGGAAGTGAACAAAAAGTCTGTCATTGCCATGTAACCTGTCCTCCTTCTTGTATGAATTTATCCCATTAAAAAGACTTGCTCTTTAGGCCGAGGATGGTCGAAGAAAATGTTCATTCATCACTGAGAGCGGGGTTAAGCCCCATCCTTTCTAACGAGGTCTATGCCCTCAAGTCTTCTGCTGTTGGGTACTCGATGAAATCTTTTGGAAATCGTTGAGCCATCCAATTGCGAACATAACGTTCGATCTCCGAAGCCGTTTTGAATTGAAATATCTTTTCTACAAAGGGCCGGGCCTCTTCGAGTTTTGACATTCGGAGCACCTTCTTCACTTTGGGGATAGAGATAGGGTTCATGCTAAAATCATCCAAGCCCAAGCCCAATAGGATCAAGGCATAGGCAGGTTCGGCCGCCATCTCTCCACAAATCGCCACCGGAATCCCAACTTCATGAGCAGACTGAACGACCCCCCGAATGATCCTCAGAATCGCAGGATGGAGCGGTTCGTATAGATAAGAGACATGCTCATTGATTCGATCGATGGCTAAGGCGTATTGGATGAGGTCGTTCGTTCCAATGCTGAAAAAATCGACCTCCCGGGCGAGGATATCAGCGGTGATTGATGCAGAAGGAACTTCAATCATTGCCCCGATCTCGATCCTTGGATCAAAGGGAACCCTTGCTTTTGTCAGGCTTCTTTTCACCTCTTGTAAAATTGTCTTCGCCTGTCGAATTTCCTCAATTCCTGAAATCATAGGGAAAAGGATTCTCAATTTTCCATAGACGCTCGCTCGCAAAATCCCCTTCAACTGGGTTTTAAAGATGTCGATCTCCTTGATGCTGAATCGGATCGCCCTCAAGCCCATCGCCGGGTTCATCTCATTGTTCCTCGAATAGTCGGGAAGAAACTTGTCGCCGCCAATGTCTAACGTACGGATCGTCGCAGAGGCGGGGTAAATCCTTTCCGCCAGCTGTCGATAGGTCTGGTAGTGTTCCTCCTCAGTAGGGAGTTCCTTCCGATTGAGGTAGAGAATTTCTGTGCGATAGAGCCCGATTCCTTCGGCCCCGTGGGCTTTGGCGGAGGAGATTTCTTCAACCATTTCAATATTTGCCTGCAGGTGAATACGAATTCCATCACGGGTCTCTGCGGGTAGAGAGGCATATCTTAGAATCTCCCGTTGCATCGATCTAATCCGTCGCTTCCTTTTAAGAAAAGACTGAGAGACTTCCTGCGTGGGATTGATGACCACTTCCCCGGTCTCTCCATTGATGATCAAGAGATCCCCTCCGTTAATCAGGGAGGTCGCCGTTTGTAATCCTACCACCGCCGGGATGCCCAGGGAGCGGGAAAGGATGGCCGTATGGGATACCTTCCCACCGATATCGGTGATGAAACCCGCCACATGTTTCAGGTTCATCTGGAGGGCATCGGCTGGAGAGAGGTCGTGGGCCACCACAATCACTTTCCCTTTGATCTTGGTGATGTCGTCATGTTTTTTTCCCAAGAGGTTCCGAAAAATTCTTGCCGAGACATAACGAAGGTCACTCTGCCGTTCCCTGAGATACTCGTCTTCGATGGCCTTGAAGGCAGTGTCCAACTTCTCTAATGTAAGGTCCAGAGCCCATTCGGCATTTATCTTCTTCTTCCGAATCAAATCCACCGTGTCCTGAATTAGCATCTGGTCGTCCAAAATCATCAAGTGGACATCGAGGATGAAGGAATGCCGGCGGACGTGCAGATCCAGAATCTTGTCCTTGATTTCCATCAATTGGTTCCGTGATTCCTGAATCCCCTTGAGATATCGCTTAACCTCTTCCTCCACCTGATCCGACTTAATCCGTTTCTGTGGAAGACGAACCTTAAATCGTTCGAGCAAATAGGCTTCTCCCAAGATGATCCCTGGAGAAGCGCCGATGCCTTGGATGAACTTATTCATTTGTTGTTGAACGGCCACCCTTATTCCTCACCGAAATTATTCTCAATCAATTCCCCCAGAGCTCGAATCGCTTGGGCGGCATCCTTTCCGTCAGCCTTTAACGTAATTCTCGATCCTTTCGAAACCGCCAACATCAGAATCCCCATGATCGATTTTCCGTTGACCTCCAGACCGTCCTTCTCGATGATCACCTCTGCTTCAAAGCGATTGGCTGTCTTGACCACGAGGGCAGCCGCACGGGCATGGAGTCCCAATCGATTCCGAATCGTGAAAGTCTGAATTTCCATTTCAACCTTCTCAGAAAATCCAGAATCCAAGAGTCAGAATTCAGAACGAAAAGACAACTCCTGCTCATTTTGTACATAACTCAAGGCACAAGGCTAACCCATCTCGAAATCGAATCGTCCCGAATTCTATTCTAGATTCTGGCTCTTGACTTCTGATTTCTAAATATGAGACTCCGAACTCTTAACTTTTTTTCTTATCCACTCGTTTCTTGAGCACTTCACTAGCCAAGTTGATATTCCTCTGGCCATAATCGGTGATAAACACAGCCAGTTTTTCCAGATCCATCTCGTTCGAGTAGGTCGCCAGCTTGAGTAACATAGGAAGGTTGACACCGGTGATCACTTCGATCTTCCTCTCCTCCAGGAAAGAAAGGCTAATATTAGAAGGAGTCCCCCCATACATATCCGTCAGGATGAGGACCCCTTGCCCCCCATCCACTTTTCGAATGGCAGCAATGATCTTCTCTCGGATCTCTTCCGACCCTTCTTTGGGGTCTATTGAAACGGGCTGAAACTGTTTCAACTGTTCTCCAACCACCAGTTCAGCAGCCCCGATCAACTCCTCTGCCAGGTGGCAGTGTGTCACAACAACGACCCCAACCATCTCTCACCTCACCCCTTCTCCGCGTCGCGGTGTCGCACAGACAGAAGTGCACCCCTCGCCACCAATTCGTCTCGAAGCATCTCTGCCAATCGATTGACGATCACGATGGATCGGTGTCTTCCACCCGTGCATCCCACGGCAATGGTTAAATGCGTCTTCCTCTCCCTCTCGTAGAGGGGGAGGAGAAACCGAATGAGTTCCTGAAATCGATGCAAGAATTCTTTCGCCTCTTCCCACTGCAGGACGTATTCTGCCACCCTTGTATCCTCCCCCCTCAATCGTTTCAAGTCCTCAACGAAGTAAGGGTTGGGCAGGAAACGAACATCCATTAAAAGGTCTGCTTCGTTAGGAGTCCCAAAACTGTATCCAAAAGAGAGAAGCGTCACTGTCATCTGTCCTGAATTCGATCCTTCCTGAGCGTACCGCTGAATCTGATCTTTTAGCTGGTGGACGTTCAAATGGGATGTGTCGATCACCAAATTCGCCATATCCCTTATCCCTTGGAGCCGTTCCCTTTCCAGATGGATCCCTTCTCCAAGGGACCCACCAACGGCCAAAGGGTGCTGGCGTCGCGTTTCACTGAACCGCCTCATCAGGATAGGATCGGAGGACTCTAAGAAGAGAATCTCGATGGGAAGACCCTCTCTCCGGAGGTCTTGGATGATTCTTCTCGAATCCTCGAAGAAATCTTTTCCTCCCTGGCCGTTTCCTGCCAGATCAGTTGCGTGAGGAAATTGGGAGGGATAGGATGCAGATCCCCGAATATCCTCCACCACCGCCACTCTGGAGATCTTACCCCCTGAACGCTCGCAGAGTTCAATGAATTTAGGTAAAAGAAGAATGGGGAGGTTATCAACGCAGTAAAAACCGATATCTTCTAAGGCTTTGATGGCCGTTGTTTTCCCAGATCCGGATAGACCGCTGATAAGAATCACCCGGATGTTCTTCACTCCACCTCGCCCTCGGCCTCAAATCTGCCCTCTTCTTTCTCTTCCATTTTGTGAAGAAGTTTCTTCTCAAATTCCGATGCGGAATCGTATCCCATCACCTTGAGAAGGTGATTTCGGGCAGCCACCTCGATGATGGTCGTTAGATTCCGGGCGGGCGTGACTGGAATTCTCAACAGCGGAAGCTCGACGTCCAAGATAACGTACTTTTCGTTCTCAAAACCCAGACGGTCATATTCTTGCTGGGTATCCCATTCCATCAGTTCAACGACCAATTCGATCTTCTTTTGCTCACGGATCGCCTCCACTCCGAAAAGACTCCGAATATTAATGATCCCCAATCCGCGGATCTCCATATGATGCTGAATGACTTCAAACCCACTGCCAATTAAAGCAGAGGGAGATCGTTTTTGGATGTGAACCATGTCGTCCGCCACCAACCGGTGTCCCCGAAGAATTAGATCTAATGCGCACTCACTCTTCCCGATCCCGCTTTTGCCCAAGATAAGGACCCCTACACCGAAAACGTCGATGAGCACACCATGGATGCTACTCGCAGGGGCAAGCTTCTCTTCCAATAGCTTGGTGATTCGCTCAATGAAATCGAACGATCGGAGGTGGGTCCGAAATAAAGGAATGCCCTGCTTGTCGGCTTCCCGGAGAAGGATTTCAGGAATCTCAAGGTTTCGAGTGACGACCAGGCAGGCCAAATCCAAACTACAGATCTGTCGGATCACCTCTTCCTGCAGATCGAGGGAAAGGCTTGCAAAATAGACCATTTCTGTATTGCCAATGATTTGAAGACGATCGGGATTGATAAAGCGAATAAAGCCGGTCATGGCTAATCCCATTTTTTGTACCTGCGAATGGGTGATTCTCTTTTGTAATCCCTTTCTCCCGGCCACCAGGGCCAAGCCCAAATAGGATTCATTACTTTGCTCCAATTCCTGAACCACGAGGGCGGTCATAAATCCATCCCGAATCAAGACAATGCCAAATTTCCAAGTTCAAATTTCAAATCAATGTCAAAGCCCAAATCTCAGGGAACATCTTCCGCTTCCATTTTCAATTTCGAAATCCAGGTTCTTCACTTGACATTTAGATTCTGACATCTGAGATTTGGTTCTCTAGTATTTCTCATCCTCTTCAGAGATGATCTGAAAAAGCTCTCGCTGGGATTGAGCCTCCATCAGACGTTTCCTAAAAGTCGTGTCCTTTAACAACGTGACAATTCGGCCCAGAAGCTTCAGGTTGTCCGCCGCCGAATTCTCCGGAGCCATGACCAAGAAGAAGAGATGGCTGGATTTGCGATCGATCGAATCAAAATCCACCCCTTTGATCGAACGGCCGAATGAAATGAGGAAGGTCTTCAGCTTCCTTACCCGGCCATGAGGAATGGCGATCCCTTCTCCAATTCCTGTTGACCCCAGCTTCTCCCTGTCAAGGAGAACTTGGAACAACTCTTCTGCAGAGGCTACCTGACAAGGTTTCACCAGAACACCGGACAGCTCCTTCAACACGGAGTCCTTGTCCGTTCCCTGCAGGTCTGGAATCACCCACTCCTCTTGCAAATAATCGATGATTTTCACCCACCCCTCCCCAGCTCTTCTTTGTCTTGAGAGCTTAGGAAAAATCATCAGATCTCTCTGATGATGCTGATTTTGATTGCACAATCAATTTAATTCTATCTGCATCATCGGAAGGGAATCTGTCGAATCAGAGGTTTCTCGACTCTTTCAGAAATCCTATTTCGGGTGGGGCTCCACCCACTCGTAACCGCCGTCTTTCCCCCGACAGAGAACATTCATCTGACCTGAATCTGAATTGAAGAAAACCAAGTAATCGTGTTGCGAGACCTGGAGTTGGGCGACAGCCTCATCGAGAGACATAGGTTTCGCGACCGTTCGTCTCCTGCGGATCATGGCAGGAATCTCCGTCTCCTCTTTACCTTCCGAAACATCTTCCTTGCCCTCCGGAGGCATCTTTGAAGAAGAGGAGGCTGATCTTTTCCGCCTCACCTTCCCCCGCCGCTCTCGGATTTGACGCTCCATCTTCTCAGCCATCTGGTCGATGGCTGCGTAAAGATCGTTGTTCCTCCCTTGACTATTGAGGGTTAATCCCTCTCCGACGATCGTGATTTCAGCAATATGCCGAAATTTCTCCACAGATAGAACGACATGCACCTCCTGCGAATTCTCGACATATTTCTGTAGCCGCTGGACCTTTTCCCTCACATACTCCTTCACCCCTTCGTCGGTCTCCATATGCCGGAACGTCACTGCAATCTGCATTTGTAAGCTCCTTATCCCTGATCATCAATTTCCCTTCATGGTCGCATCCCATGCGGTTGTCGCCACACCGAAATCCGAATCAGAATTCTCGAAACCCAAATTTCAATCCCGCCAAGACAGAATCAAATATCACCCTTCGGCAAGCTCAGAATGACTCCCTGAATATCCTGAAGAATGAAATCATGGTAAGCTTGTCAGGCCGTAAACTTCGAGCTTTAGCATCTGGCATCTTTAAGGGAGGAGCCTAAAACATCTTCCTGCGCTCGCTCGAGGAAAGGATCTTCATCAACTCCCGATATTTCGAAACGGTCCTCCGTGCAATATGGATATTCATCCCTCGCAGAATCTGAACCAATTTCTCATCGCTGTAAGGCTTCTTTGGATCCTCTTTTGCAATGATTTCACGGACGAGATTCTTGACACTTTCTGATGCCAAGCTCTCTCCTTCCGTAGAAGTAATCCCCGCATTGAAGAAGAATTTCAACTCGTAGATTCCCTGTGGAGTATGCATATATTTGTTGTTCGTGACCCGGCTGATGGTGGATTCATGCATCTGGATATCCTCGGCCACATCGCGAAGGACAAGGGGCTTCAAATACTGGATGCCTTTTTCCAAGAAGTCCCTTTGGAATTTCACAATACTCTTCGCTACCTGGTAGATCGTCGTTTGGCGTTGATGGATGCTTCGGATCAGCCAGAGAGCCGACCGCATCTTTTCCTGAATATATTTTCGATCTCCCTGAAAACCGCCCCGGCTTTCAGAAAGAACACTTCGGTAAAGGGGACTGATGCTTAATCTAGGGATGCCTTCATCGTTCAGATAGATCACATACTCTCCCTCTACCTTGTAAACATACACGTCGGGGACGATCTCTTGGATGACTTCTCCTCCGAAGGCCTTACCCGGCTTAGGTTCCAATTTAGAAATGAGGCGGGCAGCGTGATTGACCCGTTCGACGGACACCCCGAGCCGTCTCGCGATCACTGGATAATTCCGATTTTTCAGCAGGGAGAGATGTTCTGAAACGATCTTTTCTGCCAATGGGTCCCGAACCGACAGCTGCTCCAATTGGAGAAGGAGGCATTCTTTCAAATCTCTCGCAGCCACCCCAGCCGGATCAAACTGCTGAACTTTCCGAAGGACCTCTTCCGCCGCATCGAGCGAAAGATTCAGTTCTGAGCAGATATCTTCTAAAGAAACTTTCAAATATCCATCTTCGTCTAAATTCCCGATGATCCAAGCCCCTGTTTTATGTTCCTCATCAGTGAAACGGGACAGTTGAAGTTGCCAGTGAAGGTGATCGCAGAGGGTCGTTCTTTTGCTAAGGAAATTCTCAAAAGAGGGTCTTTCTTCCCCATCCTGATAACTCTGTTTTTGGAACGGGGTGAGATTGTAATTGTCTATGTAGCTTTCCCAATCAAACTCATCCGAACCCTCCCCCTCTCCTTTCACCTCTGGGGTGTGTTCCGTCTCCGGCGGGGGCTCTGCTGCAGCCTCTTCTGTCATGGGCTTTTCAGCCTCGGCTTCCTCCTTTCCCTCCTCATCCTCTTCGAGGAGGGGGTTCTCCTTCATCTCCTGACTGATCGTCTCTACCAGCTCCAAACGGGTCAACTGGAGAAGGCGAATCGCCTGCTGAAGCTGAGGCGTGATGACCAGCTGTTGAACAAGTTTGGGTGTCTGTTTGAGTTCTAAGGCCATCTTACTCCCAGAATCTGCCTTGTGCGGGGGAGGTCAAATCCTTCTTCTCATCTTCCTTGTCCCGGCGTCCTCCTCCTAGCTCGAACCCATCCCCTAAATAGATCTTTCTCGCCTCATGGCTTCGAGCAATCTTCTCTGGAGTCCCCCCGACTAGGATACGTCCTTCGTTCAGGATATACGCCCGATCACATACTCCCAGTGTCTCTCTAACATTATGATCTGTAATTATAATTCCAATCCCTTTTGATTTCAATTGACGAACGATCGCCTGAATATCCAACACGGCAATGGGGTCAATTCCGGCAAAGGGTTCATCTAAGAGGATGAAAGAAGGTGAGAGCACCAAGGCCCGTGTAATTTCAACTCTTCTCCGCTCACCTCCAGAGAGGCTATAAGCCTTCTGCCTCCGAAGCAAAGAAAGCCCTAACTCATCCAAGAGGTCGTCCAACCGACTATTCATCTCCACTTTGGAGAGGGGGAGGGTCTCCAAGATCGCCATCAAATTTTCTTCCACTGTCAATTTTCTGAATACGGATGGCTCCTGCGGCAGATAACTGACCCCCCTCCTCGCCCGCAGATACATGGGAAGGGATGTGATCTCCTCATCATTCAGGAATATTTTCCCCATGTTGGGCCGAAGCAGCCCGACGATCATATAGAAGATGGTGGTCTTCCCTGCGCCATTGGGACCCAACAACCCTACCACTTCTCCCCCTCTAATCTCAATATTTACCCTATCAACAACTTTCTTACGACGAAAGGATTTCGTTAAATTCTCACACGTAAGGTACGACATTATTCCTCCGGCCCACGATCAGCCATTCGCTATCAGCTATCAGCTGTTAGCGGTCTGTTTTCTGCTATTTTTCCTTTCCTTCTTTCGGTTTCTTTTCTTGTCCTTCCTCTTTTGGCGGTGGAGTGATCCTTGTGCTTACCCGCCCCTCTTTTCCGGGTTCTACAACGCTTCTTTCTTCGTCTGCATAGTGGATCACTCGTTCCCCTCGGACGACGTTCTCTCCTTCTCGGAGGACCGCATCCCCTTCAAATACGATTTTATTCTGCTCTTGGTAAAAGGTCGCCTTTTGGCCCGTCGCTCTGCGATCTAATTGCACGATTTTCACATTACCCGTGGCCACTATCTCCTTTATTTTTTTCGTGTTCGAGTCATAAGTGATCACCAAATTGTTCGCATAGAGGGTCGTCTCTTCCTGCTTCGCCACTACGTTCCCCTTAAAGGCGACCGTGTTCTCCTTCTGATTCGCCTCGACAGTATCAGAGGTGATATCAATAGGCGCACGGCTGGAAGTGAATCCAAATCCCTTTTCGGACTTCAGCCCTTTCCCTTCACCCTTATCGATTCCCTTCTTTTCCTGCGCTTCCCCGGAGGCGAAAGAGAGAGAAAGGCTAAATACAACGATGAATAGACCAATCCTTTTAGCCCTATTCATCCTTTCTTTCCTCCTCGCCATTGAGTCTTCACCTGGCTGAGGACCTTGAAGGTTTTCGCTTCCATGTCGACCAGCATCCCTCTGCCGACCAGTCGGATTTCTTCTCCTTCGATCTCGACGGGATCGGAGGTCGTCGCTTTCTTCTCCGAGTTTTTATAAGAAACAGAGTGAGTTTTGAGCCGATATCCATCGCTCGAGGTGAGCACCACCTCGCCCACGAGCTCCATGTCTTTCGAATCCTGATAAACCTTTCCCTGATTCCCGGAAAGGGTGAAGGACCGCCCATCCTCTGAATAGAAAGTCACCTTCACATCCTCCAAAACCATGATATTCTGATCTTGGTACTGCAAGACTGATTTTGCCTCCAACTCCCAGGTCTTTCGGCCGTGCTTATCTTCTACTAATCGAATCTTCTCCAAGTGCGTATCTGCGCCCTGAGTCGATATCTTCGGATCCTCTTCCCGCTTCTCTAAGGCATTTCTCTCTTTCAGGTTCGTCCAAACTCTGATCAGGACGAGTCCACCGATCAATACGATGGAAATTAGGATGATGAACTTAACCTTTTTCATATATCCTTGAATTCGGACTTCGGAATGCGGAGTTCAAATCTTTGAAGCTGCCAGAGCAGGTCCATTTCCGCAATCCACAATCTCCAATCCGTGATTGAAAAAGTCATACCACCCCAGCCTTCAGGAGATCATGCAGATGGATGATTCCCACCGGCACTTTATCCCTTGTGTCGTTGAAGACGAAGAGAGATGTAATTGAAAATTCCTCCATCTTCTGTACCGCCTCGGCAGCAAGAGATTCTTTTTCAATCCTCTTGGGATTCTTCGTCATCACTTCTGATGCCTCACGATGAAGGAGATCACTGAATCTTTCCAAGGCCCGTCTCAAATCCCCATCCGTGATCACACCGACCAATTCCCCTCTTTCATTGCAGACCCCTGCCACTCCTAACCGTTTCGAAGTAATTTCGAAAATCGCCTCTTTCATCAATCCCCTCTCTGACACCACGGGGAACGCCTCTCCCACGTGCATCAGATCCTCCACCTTCAGGAGCAGCCTTTTCCCCAGTGCCCCCCCCGGGTGGAGAAGAGCGAAATCCTCCTTCTTGAAACCCCTCTTCTCCATCAGAGTGATCGCCAGTGCATCTCCTAACGCCATGGTCGCTGTCGTGCTTGCCGTCGGCGCCAAGTCCAAGGGGCAAGCCTCTTCCTTCACTTGAATGTCGAGACACACGTCCCCGGCTTTGGCCAAAGTCGATCTCAAGTTCCCAGTAAGAACGATTAATCGATTCCCATAACGCTTAAAAAGAGGAAGGGCCTCCAAAAGCTCGCGAGTCTCTCCGCTATTAGAGATGGCGATGACCACATCCTCTTTGGCTAACATTCCGAAATCGCCATTTAATCCTTCTGCCGGATGGAGGAAGAAGGCAGGTGTCCCGGTGCTAGCAAATGTAGAGGCAATCTTTCTGCCCACCAGCCCGGATTTACCCATGCCCATCACAACCACCCTACCCTCGCAACGATACAGGAACTCCACCGCTTGTGAAAAACTCTCATCGATCCGTTCCGCTAAGTCGAGGATCGAATGGGCCTCCACCCTCAATACCCTCCTGGCCTCCTCTATCAAACCCACTTGCCGGGTCTCCTCCCTGCCTTTGAAGGGTTCAAGGCGTCCAGTCCCGCCTTTGGCTGGATCGAATCCTTGAATCCTCAACAGAATTTAAGCCTTACCTTCTCTCTTCTTTTCCTTTTCCCGGATCCGTGACTGTTTCTTCTCTCGGTGAAGAGAGGCCTTGATGAACTCCCTAAAAAGAGGGTGGGGTTCCATCGGCCTCGACCTGAATTCCGGATGGAACTGACATCCAAGAAACCAGGGGTGGTCTTTCAATTCGATGATCTCCACCAGCTCCTTATCAGGAGAAACTCCACTGAAAACCACCCCGGCCTTTGCCAAAGGTTCTAAATAGGAATTATTGAATTCATAACGATGCCGGTGCCGCTCGTAGATTAACTTCTTATTATAGGACGCAAAGGCTAGACTCTTCTCTTCGAGCCGACAGGGATAGAGTCCCAGCCTCATCGACCCACCCTTCTCCGAATCACATGTGCGCTTCTGGACGAGTTGATCACGGTCCAACCACTCCTCTAACAGATAGATCACAGCATGGGGAGTATGGGCATCGAACTCCTCACTGTTGGCTCCTTTCAAATTGGCGCAATGTCTCGAGATTTCGATGACTGCACATTGCATCCCGAGGCAGATGCCAAAAAAAGGAATCCGCTTCTCCCGGGCGAATCGGATGGCCTTGATCTTGCCCTCGATCCCTCTCGTCCCAAACCCTCCGGGGACAAGAATACCATTCACTCCCTGAAGGAGATGCTCCGGACCCTCTTTATCTATCTGCTCAGAATCGACATACTTCAGATTGACCTTGGCGTCGTTCGCAATACCCCCATGAATCAACGCCTCAGTCAAGCTCTTGTAGGATTCGACCAAACCCACATATTTCCCCACGACGGCAATCGTCGTCTCAAAATGGGGATTTTTGATCCTCTTTACGACTCGCTCCCAGCCTTTCAAATTCGGCTGTCCCGTCCAGATATTCAGTTTCTCGACAATCTTCTCGTCCAGTCCTTCCTGATGGAAGACGATGGGAACTTCGTAGACGGTCTCCACATTCTTTCCAGTGATCACAGCATCCTTTTCCACGTCGCAGAAGAGAGCGATCTTCGATTTGATTTCAGGCGAAAGGAGCTTCTCCGTCCGGCAAAGAAGGATGTCGGGCTGGATTCCGATTTCCCGAAGCTCCTTCACACTGTGTTGAGTCGGCTTGGTCTTCAGCTCCCCGGCGGTCTGGATGTAGGGGATAAGCGTCAGGTGGATATATAACGTATTCTCCCTGCCCACATCTCCTCGGATTTGTCGGATCGCTTCTAGAAAGGGAAGGCTTTCGATATCGCCCACGGTCCCTCCAACCTCGACGATCACGAAGTCTACATCCTGGGCAAGATCGAAAACCTTCGATTTGATTTCATCGGTGATATGGGGGATCACCTGGACCGTACTGCCCAGATAGTCCCCCCTCCTCTCTTTCGAAATGACAGCGTCATAAATCTGTCCGGTAGTGAAGTTATTCTTCTTTGACGTCTTCACATGGGTATAGCGCTCGTAATGGCCTAAATCGAGGTCTGCTTCAGCTCCATCGTCGGTCACGTAGACTTCCCCATGCTGGAAGGGGTTCATCGTCCCGGGATCAACATTGATGTACGGATCGAACTTAAGAAAATCGATCTTTAACCCTCTTAATTCAAGGAGTGCACCAATCGATGCCGATGCCAAGCCTTTGCCAAGAGAGGAGACCACGCCTCCTGTTATGAAGATGTATTTTGTCCTTGCATTGCCCAAGAAACCCTCCTTCAGCAGGAAGAGCAAGGGTTTAAGAATCTCTCGATCAGTTCAAATCCCTTCTCAACAAAGACCTTGCTCCGCCTTGCAGAATCTTCATCAAATGATTCGACGTGCCCATTTTTTACGCAACCTTCATTGGAGTAAATGACGAACGGGACAGGGTCAGACGTGTGTGTTCTAAGGGAAAGGGGGGTTGGATGATCGGGCAGAACCATTACCCTGTAACTCTTGAAATCATTCATCCCCTTCAAAATCGCACCTACAATCTTCTCGTCGAAGACCTCAATCGCTTCGATCTTCAATCGCTCGTTTCCCATATGGCCCGCTTCGTCAGGGGCCTCCACATGGACATAGACCAGATCCTTCTTCTTCAAGCCGCTTAGTGCAAACTGAGCCTTTCCATCATAATTCGTGTCGAAGTATCCTGTAGCCCCGGGAACCTCCAAGACTTCTAATCCTGCATAGATGCCGATCCCCTTCAAAAGAGGAACTGCCGAGATCACATAGCCGTCAACGTCAAACCGCTCCTTCAGTGTGGTCATCCGGGGTGATCGCCCTTGTCCCCAGAGCCAGATAGAGTTGGCCGGAGGGAGCCCATTTCTCTGACGTATAAGATTGACCGGATGATTCTTGAGAAGTTGTCTGGACCGGCTCATCAAACCCGAGACCTCTGCCGCCCCACTTTTCTCTAGGTTTCTGGACTTACCCTTTTCTTCGATTTCAGGGAGGAAGGGGAATATCTCTTTGTCAAGGATGTCATGAGGCGGGACGAGCTCAAGTTTCTCCACGCCTGAAAATCTCTCTGCCCCGTTCTTCATAACCATCAAATGGCGATAACTCACTCCTTCATAAAACCGGATCTCCCCCGTTCCCATCTCCTGATTTAAATCAAAGATGATCTGTCTCGCTTCATCATTCGTGATGTGCCCGGCAGAAAAATCTTCCATGATGGTTTTTTCCCCCTGGTCTCGAAGGGTAACCAAGTTGCAACGGAAAGCAATGTCACCGGGCTGCAGATTGATACCCAGGCTGGCCGCTTCCAACGGGCCCCTTCCAGTAAAATACCGGGCAGGATCATACCCAAAGATCGAAAGGTTGGCGATTTCACTGCCAGGATTAAAGCCCTC
>JBEKDJ010000046.1:0-22446 GCA_050014415.1 Thermodesulfobacteriota bacterium
GAAATTGAATTTATAATGGATGCTATAGACGCAAGGGGGGTTTCTATGTGGGATTATACGGAGAAGGTAAAGGATCATTTCTTAAATCCAAGGAATGTTGGAGAGATTGAAAACGCAGATGGAGCCGGAGAAGTGGGGTCCCTCGCATGCGGGGATGCCTTGAGACTCACTTTCAAGCTAGATCAAAATAAGCGCATCAAAGACGTGAAGTTCAAGACCTTTGGTTGTGCCAGTGCGATTGCTTCATCCTCCGCTTTAACCGAGATCATCAAGGGGAAGACCCTGGAAGAAGCGGCAAAAGTGACCAATCAGGATATTGCTGACTATCTTGGCGGGCTGCCGGTAGAGAAGATGCACTGTTCGGTGATGGGAAGAGAGGCGCTCGAAGCAGCTATTGCCAATTACCAGGGGCAGGAGGTGAAGAAGGAGGATTTCGAGGTCGTCTGCAATTGTTTTGGCGTAACGGACAGGGAGATCATCAAGGCGATCCGGGAGAACGATCTCAAGACGGTGGAGCAGGTGACCTACTATACGAAGGCTGGAGGTGGATGTGGCCAGTGCCATCCGAAGATCGAAGCCATCATCGAAAAGGTGAGAAAGGAGATGCAGAAAGAGATGCCTCCTGCCAGGCCGGAGAAAAAGAAGCTAACCAACATCCAGAAGATCAAGTTGATCGAGGAGACCCTGGGGAGAGAAATCATTCCTGCCCTCAAGGCGGACGGTGGGGATCTGGATTTGATCGATATCGAGGGGAGCAAGGTATATGTGGCGTTGAGGGGAAAATGCTCGTTCTGTCCGAGCTCCGAATTTACGTTAAAACAGTATGTGGAGATGAAGTTGAGGGAATTCGTCAGCGATGATATCGAGGTAGAGGAGGTTAGGCCGTGAAGACCATCTATGTAGACAATAATGCGACGACGAAGGTGGCCCCTGAGGTTTTGGAGGTCATGCTGCCCTATTTTTCTGAGCTTTATGGCAACCCCTCCAGTATGCACTTTTTCGGAGGGCAAGTGGAGAAGAAGGTGAATGAAGCGAGAGAGAAGGTGGCCGATTTCTTGGGAGCAGAGCCCTCGGAGATCGTCTTCACGGGCTGCGGGACCGAGAGTGACAATGCTGCAATATTAGGAACCCTCGATTCCTATCCTGAGAAACGGCATCTCATTACGACCCGTGTGGAGCATCCTGCCATCGGCAATGTTTGTACCTATTTGGGCCGGAAGGGTTATCGGATCACCGAACTCTCCGTAAATCGAGAAGGACGGTTGGATCTGGATGAGTTGAAGGAGTTCATGAAAGATGAGACGGTCTTGGTTTCCATCATGTATGCCAATAATGAAACCGGCGTGATCTTTCCTATCGAGGAGATCGGGGAGATTCTGCAGACGAAGGGGATCCCTTTCCATACCGATGCGGTCCAGGCAGCCGGGAAGATTCCTCTAAATATGAGAAAATCGACCGTTGATATGCTTTCCATCTCCGGCCACAAGCTCCATGCGCCCAAAGGGATTGGGGTCCTCTATATCCGGAAAGGAACTAAGTTTTCTCCCTTTATGATCGGCGGCCACCAGGAGAAGGGAAGAAGGGGGGGAACGGAGAATGTCCCATATATCATCGGTCTCGGGAAAGCCTCCGAACTGGCCAAGAAGCATCTTGATGAGGAGAATCTACGGATCCGGGCCATCAGGGATTATCTCGAGAAGAAGATCCTGGAGAGCATTCCAAACGCAATGTTCAACGGGGATCGGGTCCATCGACTTCCCAACACGCTGAACGTCAGTTTTGAATTTGTGGAGGGAGAATCGATTCTGCTGCTGCTTTCAGATCTGGGTATCTGTGCCTCTTCGGGTTCTGCCTGCACTTCCGGATCCCTGGAACCTTCGCACGTACTCAGGGCCATGGGTGTGCCATTCACTGCAGCCCATGGATCGATCCGCTTCAGCCTTTCAATCTATAACACAAAGGAGGAGATGGATTACATCATCGAACATCTCCCGCCGATCATCCAGCGGTTGAGGGATATCTCACCCTTTTGGAAAGATTACCTGAGATCCGAGGGGAAGGTATAAATCTGAAATCCAGATCTCAATCCCGCCGAGGCGCGACGAAATGTAAATTTAATTTCAAATTTCCAACCTTGGGATTTTTGACATTTGAGTTTTAGATTTCATTTGGTCCCGCCTTGGCGGGATTGAGCTTCGACATTCGACATTTACGAGGCCTTGAGTATCTCCTGGTTTTTATTTATCTTCGCCTTGGCCCGTAGTTCCTTTTTCCAATTCTGAAAAAACTCCTCTTGTTTCTGATATCGGAGCCGGTTTTCGAGGTCTTTCTTGACCGATGAAAATCTAGGCAGATCGGCTGGTTCCAAGGCTACTAATCTCACCACAAAATACCCGTCCTTTGTCCGAAGCACCTCTTTCGGAAAGGGGTTTTTCATCGTCAACGAAGAGAGAGCTCTTGTGAAATCTCCGACGGGTCCAATCTTCGGAATGACCTCTCCCGTTCGGGTAAAAAGACCCGTCTCCTCCACCTGAAGGCCGTGCTCCCTTGCGAGCTCTGCTATGGCCTTGCCTGTTCGAACCTGATTGAGGAGGTCTTCAGCAACCTGACGGGCCTTCTCTTCACACTTTTTCCCTATCACTTTTCGGCTCACCTCTCCCTTGACCTCTTCCAAAGGAGGGATTCGGGAACCCTTTTTGTCCAATAATTTCACAATGCAGAAATCGGGCGCTATGCTGACGACAGGAGAAATCTCACCCACCTTCAGAGAGGAGACATTCGAATAGAATGATGGGTTCCTACCGATCTCGGGGACCTCATCGCCTTCCTTGACAAAACCCGTCGTCCTGATCGGAATATCCATTTCCTGGGCGAACTTTTCTAAGTCGCGGCCTTGGAAAAGGGAGTAGAATGCATCATCCGCTTTACGAGAGGCTTCTGCTTTTGCCTTCTCTTTTTTCAATGTCTGGAGAATTTGGTCCTTCACTTCATCCAGGGTCTTCTGTTGCTCGTCTCTTATTTCCTCTGTCTTAAGAATGCGGAAGCCATCCCGCCCTGGCACAAGCTGACTCACCTCATCTGCCTTCATCGAAAAGAGGACCCTTTCGGTCTGCTCATCCAGCATCCCTTTTTGAACCCATCCCATATCCCCCCCTTTAGGGGCGGTGTTTGACTCGGAATGTTGTTTGGCCAGTAAACCAAAATCCTTTGTCCTCTTCGCTTTTTCCAAGATCGCTTCGGCCCTCTTCCTCTTCTCCTCAATCTTATCGGGTGAGTCCTGTGGGTCGACCTTGATCAGGATCTCCCGCGTCTTCACCTGTTTAGTTATTTTGAACCTCTCTTTTTGGGAGTCGTAGGTTCGCTTGATCTCATCGGAAGAGATCCGAACCTTTCCTTCGAATTCGGAGGGCCGGAAGATCAGATATTGGACTTGGAAAAAAGGTGGAACCCTGAACTCCTCCTGATGCTTCTGATAATAATCCTTAACCTCCACCTCGTTCACACTGAGTTGGTTCTTGAAGGCCTCTGGAACGACCTGCACGAAGCCAAGATTGATACGTTCGTTCTCAAAAAGATAGGTCTCTAGAATCTCCTCTTCGGATACGTTCCCTCCGCTTAGTCTAATTAAGTTTGTCACCTTCGACAGCAAAAGGCTCTCCCGCTGCCTCTGTTCGAATTCTTCCACGCTCATCCGGTTCAGGCGAAGAATCCTTTCGTAATAGCGCAGATCAAATTGGCCGTTGGCCTGGAAGGATGGGATCGATTCGATCACCCACCTCAGCTCTTCATCGCTGACGGTAAATCCCAATCGTTTCGCCTCCTGAAAGATAAGCACCCGGTCGATGAGATCATCTAAGACCTTTTCTCTAAGGTGGATCTCTTCAATCATCTTCTTCAAAAGGGATGGATCAACGGCATTTTGATACTGTTTGATCACACCTTGAAAGGCATTGTCATAATCCTTTAGGTCGATGACGACTCCGTTCACTTTGGCTGCATAGGTCTCCTTTTTCTCCCGCATGAGAGAAAATCCTCCCCAGGAGATGAAAGTGACGGCCACCGCTATCAGGACGCCTCGAAGCATCCAGGAACTTGCATGTTCTCTAAATACCCTCAGCATAAAGCCTCTCCTTTCTGTGGAACTATAATAATCAATCCCCTTTAAAAACACAAGGGACCCTCAGCAATGGCTTTGATTCAGACATCAGACTTCAGGCGTTAGACTGAAGGGGAAAATGGGCAGAGAATGCCCGGCAATCATGGGGAGATGGGGAGAAACGGAAGGCAGAATGCAGCGGACAAGAAGCGGAAGGAACACGGATAGTTCGCAAGACGCCAGGCGTGAGGCGCGGGGCTTAACCCCTTACAACTTGCGCCTGTGATCTCACGGAAGAAAGTCTGGTGTCTCATCCTGCCTGGGGGGCTAAACTCCATTATCTGAATTGCAACTCAAAAATGAATTTCCTTGAATCAAATTGACGTTTTTGTTAATATAAGACAGTTTTGCTGAGTGGAGGCAGAAAAGGAATGGTATTCAATTCATTATGGGGTTTATTTTCGACGGATTTGGCCATCGATTTGGGAACTGCAAATACTGTTGTCTATGTCAAGGGGAAAGGGATTTTGGTTTCTGAGCCCTCTGTGGTGGCAGTTCAAAGGGATTCGAGAGGGGAGAAACGTATCTTGGCCGTCGGTCGTGAGGCCAAGGAGATGTTGGGTCGAACTCCCGGAAGCATCTATGCCATCCGGCCGATGAAGGACGGGGTCATCGCCGATTTTGAAATCACCGGCGAGATGCTTCGCTATTTCATCGCGAAGGTCCACAATCGCAAGGCCTTGCTTCGACCCCGGGTGGTCATCTCCGTTCCCTCTGGCATTACACCGGTGGAGAAACGGGCGGTCCGGGAATCGGCCCAGTCTGCTGGCGCTCGGGAGATCTATTTGATTGAAGAGCCGATGGCTGGAGCCATCGGTGCTGGCCTCCCTATTACCGAAGCTTCAGGGAATATGGTGGTTGACATCGGGGGAGGGACGACGGAGGTGGCCGTCATCTCCCTCTCGGGGATCGTCACCAGTCAATCCATTCGGGTGGCCGGTGACAAAATGGATGAGGCCATTGTCCAATACGTCAAGCGAAAATATAACCTTCTCATTGGCGAACGGACGGCTGAATTGATCAAGATCAATGTCGGGACCGCTTTTCCGGAAGAGAATCCTCAATGCATCGAAGTCAAAGGAAGGGACCTGGTGACAGGGATCCCCAAGACCCTTGAGATCAATAGCGAGGAAGTCCGGGAGGCATTGGCTGAATCGATCAATATGATCATTGACACGGTTCGGATCACCCTTGAGGGGACACCACCGGAATTGGCTGCAGATATCGTGGACAAAGGGATCGTACTGGTGGGCGGAGGGGCCCTTCTGAAGAACCTCGATATTCTCCTCCGGGAGGTCACCAGCCTCCCGATCACCATTGTCGATGATCCCCTCTCGGCGATTGTCATGGGAGCAGGGAGGGTGCTGGACGACGAGAAACTGCTCCATTCGGTGACGTTCCAATATTGAAAGTTGATGAGGATACGCAGCTTTTTTCTCTATCGAAGGCACGCCCTCCTTGCTTTCATCATCTTCCTTCTGTTGTCAGCCCTTATCCTGATGTCAATGAGGGTGAAACAGCGAAGGGGGGTGGAATTCTTCGATGCCCTTCTGATAGAACTTTGTTCCCCTTTCTTAAAAGCCTCCACCTTCGTCATCAACACGATCCAAGGAATCTTTCAAGATTACATCTTTTTGGTCCATCTTCAGAAAGAGAATGTGATGCTCAGACAGAGAATCGTTGAGATTCAGAAAGACAACTATCAGTTGAGGGAGATGGCACTGACCAATGACCGCCTTCAGAAGCTTCTGCAATTTCGCGAGAATATTTCACCTTCCGTGATTGCCGCTGAAGTCATCGGCCAGGATCCCTCGTCCTGGTTTAAAAGTGTAACCATCAATAAGGGGGAAAAGGACGGACTGCGAAAGGGGATGGCTGTCATCTCATCTGGAGGAGTGATCGGTCAAATCCTCAAAACAGGTCCCTATCATTCCACCGTTCTTCTCATCACGGACTATAACAGCGACATCGATTCCATTGTCCAGAGAACCCGAGCGAAAGCAATCGTGGAGGGGAAAGGGGAGAACCGCTGCCAGCTCAAGTACCTTCTCCGGGCAGAAGAAGTGGTCATCGGGGATATCGTCGTCACCTCCGGTTTGGGTGCAAACTTTCCTAAGGGGCTGGTGGTCGGCGAAATCAAGAAAGTGGAGAAGACCGGCCAGGGAGTCTTTCAATATGCAGAATTGGCTCCCAGTGTGGATTTGACAAAATTGGAGGAAGTCCTCGTCATCCTGGAGTCTCCACTCCCCCTTCCGGAGGAGAAGGTCCAGAAGACAAAGAGGACCCCGGGAATTCCAAAGAGAAAATGAGTCGGATCGTCCTTCCCCTCTTTTTAGGTGTTCTTTTTCTTACCCTGCAGACAACCCTATTGACTTCCTTTTCCATTCAGAGGATTAGACCTGACATCGTCTTGATCCTCCTCCTCTATCTTGGCCTCTCCTACCCAATGGTCTCAGGCGGAATCTTGGCCTTTGTCCTGGGATACCTCATGGATCTCTTTTCCGGAAACCCTTTTGGCCTCTACACCTTCTGCAGGCCCTTCATCTTCTGTGTTGTCTACCTCTTGAAGGATCGGTTCTATTTAGAAGGTTTCCTGTCTCAATTCCTTTTGGCCTTTTCCCTCGCCTTGGTTGAAGGGTTCCTCATCCTGACCCTCTTGAACGGCCTCAATCCCAAACCCATCGGCCACCTCTATCCTCTGTTCGTTACCGTCCTCCTTCCTCAGTCTTTTTGCACTGGCCTGATTACTCCTGCCCTTTTTTCGTTCTTCAAAAAGGGATTTTCGTTATTCAGTCAGCGGGAAGGCAGATGAAAGGAAGAGAAAGACGATGATGGAGCTCAATACCCAGAGGATGGAAGAGTTCAAAGGGAGGTACAAGTATTTTGTAACCTTCATCGGGTTGTCTTTCTTTCTGATCATCATCGGACTGTGGTACCTTCAAGTGATCAAAGGGGGTGAATTCCGGCGACTCTCGGAGAACAATCGCATTCGAATCCTTGAGAATCCTGCTGACAGAGGAATGCTGATAGACCGGAGAGGGCGTATCTTGGCACAGAATCGGCCTTCCTTCGAGGTATACCTTGTTCCCGAAGATCTGAAGGTCAATCCGGAGGTTCCGGTCCAAGTAGGGGAGTTGCTGCGCATGGGCGAGGATGAAATCAAGGAGAGACTCCAGAGTACAAAAAAACGACCTCCTTTCAAGCCGGTGAAAATCAAGTCCGATATCGACTGGCATGAACTCGCCCTGCTCGAAGCCAACCGGGTTCATCTCCCGGGTCTCATCGTCGATGTCCGGCCAAAGCGGTCCTATAATTACGGCGACCTGGCCTCTCATCTCATCGGCTATCTCGGAGAGGTAGACGAGAATGAAATGAAAGAGTCAAAAGACGCCTCGTATCGAATGGGCGCTTTGATCGGGAAATACGGAGTTGAGTGTCAATGGGAGCCCGATCTCAGAGGGGTAGATGGAGGGAGGCAGATCGAAGTGGATGCCCTGGGAAGGGAGGTCAAACCTCTACAAAGCGTTGAGCCGTTCCCGGGAAACAACGTCATCCTTACCATCGATTTCGACGTCCAGAGGGTTGCTGAGGAGGCGTTTCAAGACAAAAACGGAGCTCTCATCGCCATGGACCCCAGAAACGGCCGAATCTTGGCAATGGTGAGCAAGCCCTCTTTCAATCCTGACCTCTTTGCGAGGAACATCTTACCAGAAGAATGGAAATCACTCGTGGAAGACCCTCACCATCCCCTCCAGAACAAAGGGATTCAAGGCCAATATCCTCCCGGTTCGGTATTCAAGATCATTACTGCTATTGCTGGCCTGGAATCAGGGATGATCACTCCGGACACGCAGTTCACCTGCGCAGGAGTCTACCCCTTTGGGAATCGAGATTTCCGTTGCTATAAAGAAGAAGGGCATGGGACACTGAGCCTCCATCGTGCGATCGTCGAGTCCTGCGACATCTTTTTTTACCAGTTGGGATTGAAAGTGGGAGTCGACAGAATTGCTCAGTATGCGAACGAATTCGGGTTGGGTAGAAAGACAGGAATCCCTTTGCCACACGAAAAGGCGGGGAATGTTCCTTCCACTTCGTGGAAGAAGAGCCATTTTGGGATTCCATGGTACAGTGGGGAGACCCTTTCCCTTTCAGTAGGCCAGGGATATCTGAATGTAACGCCGATTCAACTCCTTGTGATGATTTCAGCGATCGCCAACGGGGGGAAGCTTTATCTCCCCCAGGTTGTGGAGAGAGTAGAAAATATCTATGGGAACATTTTGAAGGAGTACCCGCCAGTGGAGATGGGTGAAGCCACCGTCTCCGAAAAGAATCTCCGTATTGTTCAGGAGGCCCTCATGGGAGCGGTCAATGAACCCCATGGAACCGGATGGGCGGCCGCGTTAAAAGAGACCAAGGTCGCGGGGAAGACAGGAACGGCCCAGGTTGTCAGGATGGCCCAGGATTTCAGAAAAGGGGATATGGATCGGATGCCGCTGAAATTTCGGGATCATGCCTGGTTCGTGGCCTATGCCCCTTTTGAGGACCCTCAGATAGCGATTGTCGTCCTCGTCGAACATGGAGGTTTTGGCGGCGCAGCAGCAGCTCCCATTGCCAAAAAGGTGATCGAAAAATACCTCCATCTTGAGCCCTCTATGCCTCCAACAGTGGCGAGGGCACCAGAGGATTTAAAAGATGATGATTGATCGGCGCCTCTTCATCCACTTCGATTGGACTCTCCTGGGAATCACCCTCCTCATCGCCTGCATTGGTATCCTCAACCTTTATAGCGGCACTTCCGGCGGGGAGGTCACTGCCACCCCATATTACGTCAAGCAGATCTTCTGGCTCCTGATTGGACTGGCGTTGATGATCCCCGTTGCTTTTATCGAATACCGTTTTTATTCAGACTTCGCTTATTTCGTTTACGCAATTGCCTTTGGCCTTCTCTTGGCAGTATTGGGCTACGGGATCATCACCTCGGGTGCCCAGCGATGGGTCAGGGTTGGAGCTCTCTCTTTTCAACCTTCCGAATTTGTCAAGATTTCTTTCATCTTGGCCCTGGCGAAGTTCTTCCAGCGGCCCCCGTGCCGAGAGGGCTACTCGTTGAAGCATCTGCCTTTCCCGTTTCTCTTGCTCTTTCTGCCAATGGCTTTAATCCTCAAGCAGCCCGATCTGGGAACGGCTATTATCCTTTTCTTAGTCTTTTTCTCCATCCTCTTATTCGTCAGGGTTCGCTGGTCATCCTTGCTCATTCTTGTCTTGGCCGGGGCATCCACTCTCCCGCTTCTTTGGCATTTTCTTAAGGAATACCAGAAGAAGCGGATCATCGCCTTTTTTAACCCGGATTTGGACCCATTAGGCGCCGGGTATCACCTCATTCAATCGAAGATTGCCCTGGGGTCAGGTGGAATCATCGGAAAAGGCTTTATGAATGGCACTCAGAGCAAACTGGGTTTTTTACCGGAGCAGCAGACCGACTTCATCTTCTCCGCCCTCGGAGAGGAGTGGGGGCTGATCGGCGCCCTCATTGTTGTGGGGCTCTATCTCGCCTTGATTCTGTGGGGGCTTCGCATCGCCGTCGAATCAAAGGACCGTTTTGGCGCTATCCTTGCCTTCGGTGTGGTCGCCATGCTCTTCTGGCACATCTTCATCAATATCGGAATGGCGTTGGGCATGCTGCCAGTGGTAGGAATTCCTCTCCCCTTGCTCAGTTACGGCGGGTCTTTCCTCGTTTCCACACTGGTTGGAATTGGCATCCTCCTCAATGTTAGCATGAGAAGATATCTCTTCTGATCTCTAATTGCCGTTCGCAGGCTTTTCAATCTGAAATCTAAAATCTAAAATCTGCGATTAGAAGGGTACCTCATCATCTGGCCCTGGGATCCCTTCTTGGTCAATTCCCGCTTCCTTTTCAGAATCGGGTGATTCCACGGGTGCTCCGGGTGTTCCGGGTGTTCCCAGCATCTGCATCTGAGCTGCAACAATTTCAGTGGTAAACCGACGGTTTCCATCCTTGCCTTCCCAAGAACGGGTTCGAATGCGGCCTTCGACATAGACCTGTTTCCCTTTACTCAGATATTCTCCACAAATCTCAGCCAATCGTCCGAATGCCACAATCCGGTGCCATTCCGTGATCGTCGTTTTTTCTCCGGAAGTGCGATTGACCCGGTTCTCACTTGTCGCTATCCGGAAATTTGCCACGGTCGTGCCATTGCTGAGATACTTCACCTCCGGATCTGCTCCCAAGTTACCGATGAGAATGACTTTGTTTACTCCCGCCATAAATCCTCCCCTTTCCTCCCCGCAAGAAGGCAGAAACACTGGCCATTTGAACACTTGGGGTGATCGTTCTACCTATTATGTTTTGAACCGACATGTCAACTTACCACGTCCAAAGTCTCTTTTCAAGCAGATATTGACGAGGTTCAAAATATATCTTATTTTTGAGGCAGTCTTCAAGATTATCCCTTGCTTGATGGAGTGGTATTTTGTGTAACCCCAGGCTGAAACGGTAGAGGGTGGACGAGAAGTTGAATCTCTACCGGACACCGACTCGGGAATGGTCATGACGAAAAAGACCCTTTTCTCTTTTCTGTTGATGGTGTCAGGGGTCGGTATTTGTTCCATTTCAACCATGCGGGCAGGGGAACTTCTTGCTGCCCCAACAGACTGCCCTTCTTGCGCTTCTTTCGGTGTCCAAGGATTTCCTCCAAGAGTAGAAGCGCCCCCCTTCTCCCTAAAAGGGCTGGACGGGAAAACCGTCTCCCTCAGCGACTTCAAGGGGAAACCGGTCTTGTTAGTGTTTTGGGCGACCTGGTGTCCCAGTTGCAGAGAGGGGATTGCCCTATTGGAAAAATTCTCCATTGGAAAGAGAGACCAATTCACCATACTCCTTCTTACGATCGATGGAGAAAGGCAGAAAAAGGCCGAACGCATCGTCAAAGAAGAGCACATCACTCTCCCTGTCCTCCTCATTTTGAAGGAGAAAACTATGGACCAGTATGCGGTAAGAGGGTGGGTCCCTATGATATTCCTCATCGACAGAGAAGGTCTGATTATTGGGAAGGTCGTGGGAGAAAGGGATTGGTGTTCGCCCGAAGCTTGGTCTTGCCTCAGGGAACTCTTCTCTTTGCCTTGACAAATGGCGTCTTTTTCGTATAATGTTTTCTGTTTTTCAACCTGGGACAGGAGTCTCTCGTGAGGTATCTTAATAAATCGGAAAATTATTCGATTCCGCAGAGACTGTTTTTTATCCCACTGAAAGAGACGGTCATCTTTCCTTGCGTCGTTGCCCCTCTTTTTTTCCAGTCCGACGAGGCTCTCACCCTATTGAACAGGGTGATATTGGAGAATGGTCTTGTGGGATGTGTTGGCCAGCGTGAGCCGGGTGTCCGAGATCCCCAACCTAAGGATCTCCTCTCCGTTGGAACAGCCTGCAGAATCCATCAGTTGGTGAAATTGCCGAACAAAGGAATGAAGATCGTCGTAGAGGGACTTCAAAGGGTCTTTCTCCAGAACATCACTCACGAGACTCCTTATTTCAAGGCAGACATTAAAGAGGTGAATGAGTATCACGAAAGCAACACCCTTTCGGAGATACTTGTCCAGAGCATTGGAACCCTTTTTAAGGTCTCTCTCTCTAAGGGTAAGCCTCTTCCTGAGGAGGTGCTGAAAGCGCTTGATAAGATTGATCAGCCGGGCAAGCTCGCTGACCTAATTGCCATCACACTCCATTTGGGACTAAAAGATCAGCAAGAGGTTCTTGAAACCATCGATCCCCTGGCCCGGTTGAAGAAAGTCTTCGATCACTTCAGCAGAGAGATTCAATCCTTTCCCGCGAAGACTAACCCACTGATCCATCCCGGTAAAGAGGGGGAAAAAATCCAGAAGGAACACTCTCTTCGCCCCCCAACAAGAGGGCAGAAGGAGACACCTGAGGATGATCCCTACCTGGCGGAGATCTGCGATCTCCAGGAGAAGATCAGAACTGCGGAGATGCCCCAGAAAGTGGAGGAGATCGCCTACAAAGAGATCAACCGGCTGGAGCGGATGAATCCGGTTTCTGCTGAATATACCGTCTCCAGAACCTATCTCGACTACCTTGTAACCATGCCATGGGCCAAAAAGTCAGTGGACAACCTGGATCTTTGCCGTGCCCGTGCCGTTTTGGACGAAGATCATTATGACCTCGAAAAAGTGAAGGATCGCATCTTAGAATTTCTGGCTGTCAAGAAGTTAAAGGAATCGATGAAGGGCCCGATCCTCTGTTTCGTCGGCCCTCCCGGGGTCGGCAAGACGTCCTTGGGACGCTCCATCGGCCGCGCCTTGGAGAGGAAATTCATCCGCATTTCTTTGGGCGGGGTAAGGGATGAGGCGGAGATTCGGGGACACCGTCGAACCTATGTGGGAGCCCTTCCGGGCAGGATCATTCAGGAGATCAGAAGAGCGGAAACCTCCAATCCGGTTTTTATGCTCGATGAGGTGGATAAGATCGGTCAGGATGCTCGCGGCGATCCGGCGGCTGCCCTTCTTGAAGCCCTCGATCCTGAGCAGAATTTTTCATTTACAGATCATTATTTGGATGTCCCTTTTGATCTCTCCAATGTCCTGTTCATCACAACGGCCAATACCTTATCGCCTATCCCTCCTGCCCTGCTGGATCGGATGGAAGTTATCCATCTGTCAGGATACACGGAGGAGGAGAAGGAGAAGATTGCCTTCCAGTTCCTGATTCCCCATCAGAAAGAAGAGAACGGGTTGAAAGACCACCCCCTTGCTTTCACTTCGGACGCCGTTCATAAGATCACCCGGGAATATACCAGAGAGGCCGGGGTTCGAAATTTAGAGAGGGAGATTGCAACCCTATGTCGCAAAACCGCCAAGGAGGTTGCGACGGGGCACACGCCGAGAGAGATCGTGGATGAGGCGGTGGTCGAGGGACTTTTGGGTCCGAGAAGATTCTTCCGTGAAGTCACCCAGGAGAAAGACCGGATCGGCGTGGCCACGGGACTGGCTTGGACGGAGAATGGGGGGGACATCATCTTCATTGAAACTTCGAGGATGAAAGGGGATAAAGGCCTGATCCTGACAGGATCCCTCGGAGAGATCATGAGAGAATCTGCCCAGGCGGCCCTCTCCTATATTCGGACCAACGCTCTCGCTTTGGGGATCCCTGAGAATTTCTATCAGGGATGTGATCTTCACATCCATATCCCAGCAGGGGCAACCCCAAAAGATGGGCCCTCTGCAGGAATCACCATCGCCGCTGCCGTCCTCTCTCTTTTAAGAGGGAGACCGGTCCCTCGAGAGATAGCGATGACCGGAGAGCTAACGTTGAGCGGGAGAGTGCTACCCGTCGGAGGAATCAAGGAGAAGATTTTGGCTGCTCGAAGAGCAGGGGTGAAGACCGTGATTCTCCCGAAGAAGAATGAAGAGAATCTCAGCGATATCCCGGACTATATCAAACAGGAGATGTCCTTCGTTCTGGTCGAACAAATCGAAGAAGTATTAGATCTAACTCTGCTATCCTCATCAATAGAAAAGGAAATACCCCGGAGCGATGAGTCGGTAGTCCAGAGATAGAAGATATACCGAAATAGAAACTCTGAACTGAGAACTCCACACGCCAGCGGTTCGATGTGAAGAGGAGAGGAGAGGGATTTTGGCTCAAGACTCCGAACTCCTTGTTCGAGCATGCCGAAGACGGAGCAGATATCTTGCTAGATGAGATCCTGAACTGCCTCCCTGAATCTTTACGTTGTCATCCAGAAGAAATGCTGACGGAACAGTCGGAACGTTTTCTCGTCTCAGAGATGATTCGGGAGAATGTGATTCAACAATCCCATCCGGAGGTCCCTGTTCGACCGCTGTCACCATCCGAGATCTTAAGGAGCATCTCGACGGGAATCCGGTCATCATCAAGGGAACCGTCCACTCGCCGCCGCCCGTCGGCCTTAAGGTGATCTTCCTGTGAATGATAAGGATTCCTTAGGAAAATATCTTCAGAGGGAAAGGGAAAGCAGAAACATCTCCCTGAGAGAGGTAGCAAGTCACACGAGAGTGAGGGAACATCTCCTCAAGGCTATCGAAGAGGATCAATTTCACCTTCTTCCCTCCGGAACGTATGTCAAAGGATTCCTTTTGACCTATGCGAAATATCTCGGGCTCGATCCCAAAGAAGTGATCCTTCGTTATGAAAGTGCTTTGGGGGGAGGACCGTTTCCCCGCCAGCCCGCCTCCGGCGAAACGGCTCCCAAACCTGAAGTACCGGCTCAAAGGAAGGTTTCATGGAACAGAAAGAATTTATGGATTATAGGAGGAGTTGTTGTCGTCGGCTTCATTGCCTCTTATCTCCTCTATCCCTCCAGACGATTCGTTGAACCCGTCGCTGAAAAACCCACGGTGGAAGAACCCTCTCCTGCCCCATCTACCCCGTCTACCCCTCCGTCACCTCAGATCGCTGGGACAACCCTTGTCCCTGAGGAAGAACCTTTATCACTCCAGCTCAAGGCGGTCGAGGAAACCTGGATTCGCATTCAGGTCAATGACCAACCTGAACATGAAATGACCCTCAAACCTGGAGAAGCGACTTCTCACCGAGCGTTAAAACGAATCAATCTAAAGGTTGGAAATGCGGGTGGCCTCGATCTGATCTTCAACGGGAGGCCACTGGAGAGATTTGGAAGATCCGGAGAAGTGGTCACCCTGACCTTTACGCCTCAAGGCGTGGAGGCGCAACGCCATGAAAAACCAACACCGCCTTAAAAAATGATAGGCCGAACAAAAATTCCAATGACGAATCTGAGATTTTGACCTTTGCAATTTGATTTTGACCTTTGCCCTCTGCTATCATGACCGATAACACTCTGATGCCTGACCACTGTCTCGGAACCTTCGAGAGTGGTTTTGAATCGTGTGATGCCTCAACGAGCACAAGGTGACACCTTGACAAAAAGGCCTCTATTTTAGTACATATAGAAGGCATTCGTGCCTTGAGAATTCCTTTAAGGTCCGGTTTTCACCTGAACCCCTGTGTTGAGTGGAGAAAAATGAGCAAGGATTATCGTAAGTCTTACAGGATCTTTCTCATACTATTTCTCTTTTCCTTTGGCACAAATCTCTTCATGTTGACCCTCCTCCTCAAGGAAAGGATAGGTTTGCCTTCTTCATCCCCTCCAATACCCATTTCATCTCTTCCTCCGAAAGAGGTTAAGGTGGCTCAGGAATTGAAGGGAGCTGAGGGGAAAAAAGGAGTTGAAGAACCGAGGGGAGTCGAAGAGTCAAAAGCTGGGCAAGAAACAAAAGTACCTCAGAAGATGGTTCCCCTCCCCTTTATTCATGTCAAAGCCAAAGACTATTTCCTGCTTTGCGAGAAGCATACCAAAACCCTCCACCTTTACCGCTCGGAAGAAAACGCCTTTCTACTGGTCAAAACCTATCCGTGCATTGTAGGTTCCAATAACGTGGATAAGAAAGAAGCCGGGGATTTGGCGACACCAGAGGGTATCTATTTCTTGACCTCTTTTCTGACGGGGAAAAGCCTACCCGAAAAGTATGGTTCCGGAGCCTTTGCACTCAACTACCCCAACTTTCTTGATCGAAAGGAAGGCAAGAAAGGCAGTGGAATCTGGCTTCATGGCTGCCCCGAGCATTTGGAACGACCTCCTTTCTCTGAGGGATGTGTCGTCGTCAAGAATGCGATCTTGAAAGAATTGGTCGGGTTTATCAAAATAGGGGATACTCCCCTCGTCATTGTGGACACCATTAAGTCTCAGCCCCAAGAGGATCAACGGAGATTCTTTCAGAATCTGTCAAGTTTCCTGAATGATTGGGAAATGGCCTGGGAAAGTCGTGATACGGATAAGTACCTCAGTTTTTATAGCAAAGATTTCGTCAGTAGTGACGGGAAGAACTACCAGAGATTCAAAGATTATAAACATCGGGTCAATCACTTTAAGAGATTCATTCAACTGCAAATTGAGAAGAAAGCCTTTCTTCTTTCCCAGAAAGATGGGGGGCAAATCGCCATTCTGAGAATTAATCAGGACTATCATTCAGACAATTTCAAAAGCTATAGCCGCAAGATTCTGTATCTGAGAGAAGAACAGGGAAAATGGAAAATCATTGGCGAGATCCCCCTCTGAAAGTGAGCTGCTTTCTCTTTTTGAGAATCATTAGACCTCATCCATCTTCAATGTTTTGATAAGAGAGAATATCCCAATAGACCAGGTCCGTTCAAAAAGCGAGGCGAAATGTCTTTACAGCCGAGCACGCTAACGAATCCCTTTCAAAAAACCCCCGAGATTTTCCTGCCCCAGGGGGAGGGAATTGGAAAAAGGCGGACAGTGGCTGGATTTCTTCAAAGAGTTCGTTGCTCTTTCACCTGTATGCTTCCCCGGCCTCGGGGGGAAGGAAGGATGCCGGAATAGAACTATCTTCGACTGGCTTACTGAAATGCCTCTCCTTTTGAATATGACCAATAGATTAGAAGCAAGAGTTTAGGGGTCTTCTTGCCCTGGCAGCAGAAGACCACGCTTGCGTGCCTTTGCGCAGAAGCGCTCCGGTGCACAAGCGTGCCATAACGCAGTTCGGTTTGCGGAGAAGAAGACAATGGTTCGGTATCACGACGAAGATGAGAGGGAGAAGATCTCCTGGAGAGAGGTTGATCGGAGGAAGGACCGGAGTCCTTATGCCCCTAAAGAGAACCCGCCTGACCGGGAGAGGTCTCGCCGGTCTGAATGGGTAATGAAGAAGTACCGCAAGGAGGCTGATAGACTTTTCATGGGCAAGAAAGGAACGAAGAAACATCAAAAGGCCTTGAACGACATTGAACGCTATCACGGAACGGATCAGTTCGAGGGAGTGGTCAAGGCCTATTTGGATCAATATGGCCTACCTGAGGACTGGAGCACCCTTTCTCTTCTGTTGGATTATTCAGATGCTGAGAAGGTCTTGGAGGTCCTCACCCTGATGAAGAGCCTTTATGAAAACAGAACGCCGATGGAGAAGCAGGGGTTCAAAGCAAAGGTGGACATATTGGCCATGACCGCTCAAAATGGGGATCTAAGAGATTTCACTGAGGAGATGCTCAAGACCCTGTAGTTAGAAAACAGTATAGGGCATAGCGCGAAGCATCACAGATAAAAACAAGCATGACTTGATCCTCAAGCCATTCGTCTAAGATCGTGGTAGGTTATTTGAAGCGCTTTCTTTCGAGAAATCTCTTTCTTGTTTTTGAGGCGGATGGACTTTGTCGTTTTTGGCGCAATCGCTCCAGCCTCTTATACTCTCCATATTTGCCGAATCGTCCACTCCTTGCCATTTTACGAAGAGTCTCCCGGGATTCTGTTGATGGAGCTGATGGGAATCGATCCCACGGCCTGTCGATCCGACCGCTCTCCCTTTCGGGTTGTGGACTATTGAAGGGCTACAATACCCCTTTTGCTCTCAGCTCTAACCTGCCTTGAACAGATTTGAAATACCTTTCCCTAGCAACAGCATCAGACCGCGTCGTATATTCTTCCTTATAGACAAGCCTCCAAGGTCTTTTGCGCCTCGTTGATAAGCTTCTTCCATTGTTATGTTCAACAAGTCTTTTCTCAAGATTGGAAGTATGACCTACGTAGGAGGAATCATTTGATTGACTCTTCAGGACATATACAAAATAAGACATAAGAAATTAAGAAGGTTAACTGGACGAGCCGAAGGGGATCGAACCGTCGGCCTGTCGATCCGACCGTTCTCCCTTTGGGCTGTAGATTGGAGAAGCTCCGAATAAAAGATGAAATGGTGGAGCTGAACGGGATCGAACCGTCGGCCTCTTGAATGCCATTCAAGCGCTCTCCCAGCTGAGCTACAGCCCCACAGGTTGATTGACAAATCCCAAAATAACACAGCGTAAAACAGGTTGTCAAATCCAATTTCCGCCTCTATCAATACCCCCTCTCTTGAAGAGAGAGGTCGGATCAGCATGTTATCCATCTTTTTTACAATTGACATGCGATATCTTTTTTCTTATATTGGTTTCTGTGCCGGAGTGGTGAAACTGGTAGACGCACGGGACTCAAAATCCCGCGGGGCTTCCGCCCCGTGTCGGTTCGATTCCGACCTCCGGCACCAATTTTTTCAATAAGTTACGCCTGCCCTCCAGATCCATCCTACCCTCGGTTTTCGCTCGACTGTGATAAAATTGTGATAAAGTCTGACTTCTGTTTCCTGAATTCATCCAGCGCCGCTATCCCTTTTCTCAAGCTCTCGGAGTAATGGTGGGCGTATCTCTGCGTTGTCACGAAAGACTTGTGCCCCATCAGTCTCTGGATCGTGTAAGGGTCTGTTCCAGACTGGGCGAGCCTTGAGGCAAAGGTGTGGCGCAGGTCGTGAAACCGGAAGCCCTCTATCTTTGCCTTTCCAACCGCAGCCTCAAACGCAGTCCTCAGTGTGTGAAAATTGACCTTCCTTCTGGCTGGGTGAGTGAAGACAAAGTCTCCTTTTAATGGCCTCATGTTTGACCTTCCTCGCTCCTTTGTTTTCAGGAGTTCAAAGGCTTTCTGCGTCAGTGGTATGACCCTCCGCTCCTCGGTTTTTTCCCCAAGGACAGTTACGGTTCTTTTGAAAAGGTCCACGTCCTTCCATTCCAGTGAAAGGATTTCGCCTCTCCTGCAACCTGTTTCGATTGCCAACATGATGATTTCGTTTAGCCACCCCGGGGAGGCGGTAAGAAGTCTTTCCTCTTCCTCACGGGTCAGCCACCTGTCTCTGGAAGCACCTTCTTTCTCCATGGAGACTTTCCGCACAGGATTTTCCCTGACCCATTCCCACTCTTTTATGGCGAGGGAAAAGGCGTGCTTCATCAAAGCCATCTCTCTGTTGACCGTGCAGGGCGAGGCTCCTTCACCCCTTCGCTTGGTTTTATACTTGTTGATTAGCGAGGGGGTAATCCCGCTGATAAGATACTCCTTGAAATACGGAAGCAGATGGGTCAGCGAGGAGCGGTCTCGCTCGGCTGATGCTTTCTTTGGCTCTGAATGCTCTACCATGTACTTTTCCATCATTTCTTTGAAGGTGATTTTCTCTCCGGGCTGTCTGTCGAACCACCTTCCCTCTTCCATCTCTGTGACAACCTTGCTGTGGATTTTTTCAGCCCTTTTTGTGTTCTTTGTTCCTGTTGACTTACGGATGAATTTCCCTCTGTAGGTGAAGTACATCCACCAGACTCGGCCTCTCTTATATAGCATCTTCGACCTCCTTTCTGAGGCCCCTGATTCTGGTCCGGTCTCCCTTATGATTGGGAGTATACTTCATCCCCTGGGAGTCTGCAATGGCCCTTTTGACGATCTCATTGATCTCCGCGACCCTGGCATCTTCACTGTGCCGTATACTCTTGGTTTTATCCTTGGCCCTCAAGGGTTCTGACTTGAATTTCTCTATCCAGAGGTCAATGTCTGACTTTTTGAATCTTACAAGATGGCCAATCTTGTAAAAGGGGATCTCTTTCCTCTCAACTTTGGAGTAGAGGCTGGATGTTTTGATTCCCAGATACTCGGAAAGCTCGTCTATGTTCAGTATCTCTTTCAAGAGATTCTCCTAAAGTCTTTCCACTTTTTGCCCCGTCTCCCCTGAAGATTTCCTGTGGAAAATGATTCTTGGCTTTTGGTGATGTGTTCCAGGCCTTTCTTTCAACTACTCCCCCGTAACAATCTTATCCATTTTCAACTCTCTGCTATTACTATTTATTGTTTTCTATATAGAAAATAAATAAACAAGAAAAAAAGGGAAAAGGGAGGATACCCCCGAAAGAAATTTTCAATCTCCAGTGGAAACTTTCTCCCAGTGAGCTTTTGTAACCTTCCAGTACTCAACAATCCTTAAATAATATTCATTCCCTTCATCTGTAAGTAGCCTGAGGAAACTTCCTGTGCAGACCATGACTGACAAAGAATCGCCGAAAATCGACACCACGGAGTCCTTGATAGAATCCTTGCATGCCAGCCGTCAAAACACATCCTTGGTGGTCAACCCGGATTATCTGGATGACGAGAAACTCCCCGAAGATGAACGGGCGGCGGTGCTCAAGGAAATTTTTAATCGGAAGATTCGCGAAAAGCAGATCACCAGGATCATCTCTCATCTGACTCCAATTTTAGATGGAGGGCATCCTCCTCCTGCATTGGTCTTCGGACCGACAGGCTCCGGGAAAACGGTCACGCTTATTCATGTGCTTTCGACATTCCAGCGGGTTACGGAGAAAAGAGGGATAGGGTTCCGATACTATTACGTTGACCTGACCTCCCCAAAGACTTTCTTTGGAGCGTTAAACGAGTTGGCCATAGCATTGGACAGCTCCAACCGTAAATACAGAAAGGGAATACCGATAGACCACATGCAATCCCGTATAGTGGAGGGAATTGGTTCTTTTAATGGCTTTCTTTGCCTTTTGATTGATGAGGTAGATAACCTTCACCCTAACGCAGATGGTTTTTTGACCTTTCTTGGGAAAACGTTGCCCCGAAAGGTAGCGTGTCGACTGACGCTCATTCTTTTAACGAATCGGTTAGATTGGGAAAAGACTCTTGATCCGAGGATCCTCAGCTTTCTTAAGAAGACGGATATTCTTTTTGAACCCTATGATGCCTTGGATCTCCTGGAGATTCTCAAGCTCAGGGTGGAGAAAGCTCTTGATAAGAAGAAGGTTGATTTGGCTGCTTTGAAGAAGGTGGCTGCTCTTGCATCAAGGGAGACAGGGGATGCCCGGAAGGCTGTGGAGCTTTTGGCAAAAGCTGTCATCGTGGCCGAAGAGACCTCTGGTCGGCTTACCGAAAGAGAGGTCGATATTGCTGAACAACGATTAGAGGTGGACAAGACTGTTGCTTTGATTCGGGCTTTGGCTATTCAGCAAAGGTTGGCTTTACAAGGCTGTTATTCTGTTTTATCCAAAGGGAACAAGAGAGCGTCGACAGGGCAGGCTTATGAGGCTTACAGGACTGTTTCTGACAAAGAACAGGTCCATCCTCTCACTCAGAGGCGTTTCTCCGACATTATCGGCTTTTTGGACCTTTACGGGCTTATCAACGTAAGGGTGATTTCGAAGGGTCGGTATGGTTCGACAAGAGATATTTCTGGTTCTTTGAATTTGGAGGTTGTTAGGCATCTTTTGGAAGGGAAAATATAGCAATCCTTAGTGAAATAAGGACTTACCTTTACAGACACCATCAAATTAGGCAGCCATATAAGATATCTGCTTATTCCTCCACGAATAAATAATCCAGCGTGGGTCTCGTCTCATTTTGAGCTTAAGATTTGTCCACCATATCGCAGGTTTTTGGGAGGGGCGTATAGTGGCAAGCTACTCGCGCTTTCGAAGAATCAAAAGACCCATCCAAGCAAGTTCTTGTCATTCATTTATTAAACGTCTGTGTAGACCTGACGCACCTGGGAGACGACCTCCTGGTGGTTCCAGGCGACATTCTTCTTTCGAAGGGGGCAGATAATGCCTTGATAGAAGAAAGGGGTAGTGTTAAATTAATTTTTAACCGATCATTTTGAATCCCTGTCAGCAATCTTCGGATTTGCTTTCTTGGGCATATTCCGAAGATTTGAGAAGACATCTTTTTTAACACGGGGAAGGGGTTTTCTTCTTTGTGAGTGGAGATCCAACCGACCTCAGGGCCGGGTAATCGCTTGGAAAGGAGGTTCAGGGATGAGCAAGAAGGGAATGGGTAGAAGGGATTTCTTGAAGTCCACAGCCGCCGGGTTGGGGGGATTTGTCTATCTCAGTGCCAGCGAAAAGATCTCACTGGCGAAAGACCAGGAGAAGAAAGAAGAGAAAATCACCTATCGTACCCTGGGAAAGACAGGGATGAAACTCCCGGTTATCACCATGGGGGTCATGAATACCAGTAATCCGGCGCTCGTTCGTGCGGCCTTGAGTAACGGCTTGTACTATCTGGATACCGCTCAAACCTACCAGCGAGGCACGAATGAATCCATGATCGGCGAAGTTCTCAAGGGCCGTCCCCGGGATTCCTTCGCCATCGCCACCAAAGCCCACCTCGCCGTCGACCAGAGGACCGGCCTCCCCGCGGACGAAGCCACGGAAGAAGCCTACGCCCAGAAGATCGATACCAGCCTCAGGAACCTCGGGCTGGATTATATAGACATCTACCACCACCACGGAGTTTGGGTAAAGGAGACCGCTCTCTATGAGCCGGTCTTGAACGCCCTAGTGAAAGCCAAGAAAGCGGGTAAGATCCGCTTTATCGGAATTACCACCCACCGGAATGAACCCGAGATCA
>JBEKDJ010000047.1:0-22317 GCA_050014415.1 Thermodesulfobacteriota bacterium
CCTTTCATCGAGCTGTATTGTATCATATCGATATGGTCTCTCGTAGAATATTGTTGCGTTTCATGCTAAATTTTTCCCCTCCCCTTAATTACGACACAGTCTCTGAGGGGAGGGGATGCAGGGGAGGGTGACTTATGTGATTTTATTTAATTCGTTCACTCTAGTGTTCATCGCTTAACCCTTCCTGGAGTAAAGTCATGTCCAGTGATTTGAATGAATGGGTGATCGCCCCTACGGAGATGAAATCAATCCCTGTTCTTGCGACCTCTCTTGCCTTCTCAATCGTCATGTTCCCCGATACTTCGAGAGGAATTCTTCTCTTAACAAAAGAGACGGCGTTCCTTACAGATTGTATGTCCCAGTTGTCCAGCATGATTCTGTCAACCCGTACATCCATTGCTTCCCTCAGGTCCTCCATACTTCTTACTTCCACTTCAATAGGTAGATCTGAATGGGATCTCACCCGCTTTACCGCTTCGTTTATAGAACATGCTATGGCTATGTGGTTTTCCTTGATCAGGACCATCTCGCCAAGATTGAGTCTGTGGTTATGTCCTCCCCCCATCCTTACCGCGTATTTCTCCATACTTCTCAATCCCGGTGAGGTCTTTCTTGTATCGAGAATCTTAACTCCTGTACCCTCCACGGTTTTTACATAGCTTCTTGTGAGGGTAGCAATCCCTGAAAGCCTCTGAAGGATATTTAATGCAACCCTCTCGCCAGTAAGGATGGCACGGCTCTTACCCACTATGACTGCCACTGTATCCCCTTTGATTACTCGTTCACTGTCTTGCTTTAGCTCCTCATAGCGGATGTCTCTGTCAAGGAATTTGAAGATCTCCCTGGCAAAAATATGCCCGGCAACTACCCCGTCGGCCTTGGCCAAGATTGTGGCTTCCGAGGTATGATGCTCAGGGACAATCGCATCTGTAGTAATATCCCCTTTGCCAATGTCTTCTTTTAGAAAATCTTCAGCCATCTTAAGAAAAGAAGGATCGGATTTCACGGCAGAGTTCCTCAGGAATGATATTGGATGTTGGTTCGGATTGAAAGACTCTGAAGGAGGTCCAGTCATTGGGGTAGTATGGTTGAATGGGAGTTCTGGAGATGATCCGGATGAGGAGTTGGTGAGCTGGCTCACCGGAGACGGAATAGATCGAGAAGTTGAAGCTATTAAGATCCTTGCCATCGTAGTACTTTAAGGTGGAGATGATTCCCTGGGCCAAGGATAAAAGTTCTTCTCCAACCAAGGTTGTAACAGATTTGTGGCCTTCTACAATTCCACATACTTCGTTGAACCCAATGGGAGCGAAAGAGGTAAGCCAGTGGACTTTGCCATTGTTGGCGATATATCTTTCGCCCAGCTGTTTCTCAATCTGAACGAGATCATTCCAATAGAGGGTTTTGTTCCTTTGGTGATAGGAAGAACCGGCGTTCAACAGTAGTTCCATCTCATTCGTTGGCATGGGATCTCCGATGACTTGTATGTGAGGATGGAGGATCGTGCTTCCTGCAGGAAAAAGAAAATTCTGATTGATCTGCCAGTAACGGACCTTCGGATCAAAGGCCATCGTTCTCTTGACGATTTCAATAGCCGCTAACAGCGCATCCTCGTAAATTGAAGAAGTCAACTGGTTGAGATTGAGGAAATGATCTTGGCAGAGAACGATCACACTGCTGTGAGTTCCAATGGGATTGAGATTGGGGAAACCAACAGCCTTTCCGACCTGGACCCTTCCCGCTGGAATGATTTCCTCTAAGAATTGGGGTGTCTTCAGAAGAACATTGTCCGGGCAGAAAAAACATCCTTTTGACTCCTCTGCCATCCGGGAGAGGTCCAATCTGCCCTTGGTGGGCAGACTTAGCGTGGTGATTCGGCTCCGCCGTTTTGTCAAGGGATCGACCCTGATCTCCGTTGGAACCAAGATCGGTTCGAATCCTCTTAGTGGAGATCGGAGACCGGATTGGAAGTGAAATCGCTCAAACTTGATTTCCATGACTTTTCATCTATTTCCCTCCCCCCTCTGACAAGGGAGGGCGTGGTCGCCGACGCGCCATCGTCCCTTTGGCGACGGCGCGTCGGGGGCGAAGCGATATGGATTATTCTCCTCCCTTTCCCCTTCATCTCCTCCCACCAAGGGGAGGAATATTTTTAAGGTTTGTTTTCGCTGATGAAGCGACGGATCGAACGATCATAGGAACGTTCACCCTCGGCCGAGAAGACGCAGCCGGGAAGTTGTTTCATCCTCCAGTGATAGGTGATACACTCACAGCATCTGCCCTTCCGATCACAGGGCTCATAGGTACAGGTGCATCGAGCCTTGTTCTTTTCTGAGTGGCATTCCAACATGGTTGATACTCCTTCCTGGACTTTCTCTAACAGAAAGGGTTCAAGGATTCCGGGGGTCGAGGATTTCAGTGAGAAAATCGGGACAGAAAGCTCGGATTCTTATGTTCCTAGTTTTTTACTCGAACCCTTGAATCCTTGACTCCTCGAACCCCTCAGTTTTTCGAGAACGGCTGCAGCCAGCAGGGGAAACATCACCTCATGGTGGCCAATGAGCGTGTAGCCCTTGCCGCCTTTCAAGGTCGGCCTTTTGGTCACATTGAGGGTAGGGCGGTAATGATAGGTGAAATCCATATTGACCGTGGTGAGGTTCACCGGGGGATGGCCCAGATTGCTCGCCAACGCAAATGCCTTCAAAAAGACCTCTGGAAGGATGACGGCTGAGCCCAGGTTAATGAAGACCCCTTTCTCCAATCTTGTTACTAATGAGACGAAGGTACGGAAGTCTTTGAGGCTCCCCTTGCCAATGGCTGCTCCATCTGCAGAAGGCCCCATGTGAGTGATATCGGTCCCAATCGCCACATGGACAGTGATGGGAATTCCCAATCTCCGGCCAGCCGCGAGCAGCGAGAGGTGCTCAAAAGGAAAGTCTCCTTCTAGGATTTTCTGGCCGACTACTTCACCGATGCCTAATCCTTCTTCAGAGCCTTCCTGAATCGCACGATTGATCGTCTCATGGGTCTCTCTGACCATTCCGAAAGTACCCTTGGAGAGTTCTTCATCCACATCCTCAGAGGTATGTCCAACCATTGCCAGTTCTACATCATGGATCAAGCCCGCACCGTTCATGCCAATGCCCTTTAACACACCTTGCTCCATCCAATCGATGATGATGGGGTTCAGCCCAACCTTGATGGGGTGCGCCCCCATTCCAAGAAGGACCATGCTCTTCCGCTGAACCGCCTCTGCGATCCGTTCCGCCACCTCCCTCAACTCTTTTCCCGCCAGCATCATGGGCAAGGAGTCCAAGAAATCGGTTAGCGTTCCCCCTTTCTTCCAAGTTCTGGCGAAGAGGGTGCTTCCCACCTTATGTTTCTTCTGCTTGAGCGACGTATACCTGACTTGAGCGAGGTCAAGCGGTTTTGTAGGATCCTTCACACCCATCCTTTCATGGACTCACTTTGAAGAAGATCTGGTGCTCCACCATTTCGCAAAGGATGTGGCCGATGAGGATGTGAGTCTCCTGAATGCGGGGCGTGCTGGTGGAGGAGACGATGAGGGGAATGTCAGCAATTTTTGCAAGCGCACCCCCATCGTTTCCCGTGAGGGCCACTGTTTTCATCCCCATCTCTTTGGCAACCTCAAAGGCCTTAAGAACATTGGAAGAGTTCCCACTGGTGCTGATGCCGATGGCGACATCTCCCTCCTTGCCGAGGGCCCTGAGTTGTTTTGCGAAGATTTCGTTAAAAGCGAAGTCATTGGAGACGCTGGTTAGAATAGAAGTATCTGTGGTAAGGGCGACCGCCGGAAGAGGGGGACGGTCCATGATATAGCGATTGACGAACTCCGCCGCAAGGTGTTGGGCATCGGCAGCACTTCCTCCGTTTCCGAAGAAGAAGAGTTTGTTTCCTGCTTCAAAAGTATGTGAGATGAGTTTGATTGCATCGAGGAGCCTGGAAAGATTCTCTTTTAAAAAACGTGTTTTTACGTCACCACTTTCCTTGAAGCGCTTCGAAATGATATTTTCCATCGAATCAGAATCTTATACTTTCTTCCCTCCCCTGTCAAGGGAGTCCAGTTTTCCGGGGCCCTCCATTGGCGGGGGCAATTTCCAGCGCCGATTGAGCCACGTCCATTGACTGGGATATTGTCTGACCACCTCCTCGATGACCTTTGTAAATTTCACTGTCAGCATTTCAATATCCTTCTTCTCATTTACTGTTCGCTCGATGCTAATAGGATTTCCAATAATCAATCTTCTTTTCACTCCATTCTCTCTCACCATGAACATGGGTAAGATAGGGGCATTTGCCTTAACAGAAAGAATTGCGGGTCCCGGTGGGGTAAATGCGGTTTGACCAAAAAAAAGGGTAGGAATACCGCGGCGCCTCTGCTGTTCGTCCGCGACCAAGTAGAGAATCTCATTTCGATGGAGGCAGTTTAAAGATTTTTTAATGGATGATGTCACAGGATTGAGAGGATAGGGATTCTGGCCCAGCCTCTTTTGACGGCCATTCAGTATCTTCCACATCCTCGGGAAGTTGGATTCATTGATAATTAGATTAAATGGATAGCCTTCCAGTGCAAGCCTTGCTCCTAATAGAGTAAAGGATCCTAAATGAGCACCTAAGGCAATCACACCATTTCCTTGAGCCAATGCAGAATCTAAAAATTCTTTACCTTCTATTTTAATCTTCGAGAAAAATCGTTCATAAGAATTTCTATAAGCATAGATTGTCTCTAAAAGAGTGAGTACAAGATGGAAGGAGACTTCTCGGGCGAGTCTTCTTATTTCCTCGGGGGTTTTCTCCTTTCCAAATGCAATGAGGAGATTCCCGATCACCCTTTCCCTGTATCTTTTGAAAAAGGAGAAAGCTATTCTTCCCAGGATCTTTGAGATATGGATTAACGTTTTAAGCGAGAAGCAATAGAATATCAGGGTGAAGGAGGTAAGAAAGACGCTGGCAAGAAGATCGCCGATCAAATACTTTAATCTTCTAAAGTACCTTTTTCCCATAGGGCATCAAAGGAGAAGGCAGACGAGCCGACTAGTCATCAACATAGGAAATTTTGAACTGAATTTCAATAGGCTGCTGTTTATGATATAATTTTATGTCGTTTTTGTGAGGAGACGATTTGTCCTGCCAGGGGTTGGGTGTCTGTCCCATGGGGCAAGCAGGTTCCTATCCTGCGTCATTCCCCAACGAGGCAAGAAGTGAGAGCCCAAAGAAACGATCTTGATGGGAGAATGAGCCGATGAAGATGTTGGCACTTCCTGCTGCCCTTGCCTTCACCATGAACCTCACCCTTTGTCTCATCGTCCTTTCTAGCCATCCAAAGGATCTACCCCACCGCCTCTTCGCATGCTTCGTTCTTGCCTTTGCCACTTGGAATATGGGCGAGCTCATCATGATCAATAGCGATAATCTCATCTATGCCATCTTTGGGATGAAGGTGATCTTTGTAGGAGTCATCTTTGCTCCTCTGTTCTTTCTTCATTTCTCTTTTTTCTTTCCCTTCAGAAGAGAGAGCCGATGGACAAGAGGATGGGACCTTCTTCTCCTCTATCTGATTCCTGTGGTAGTCCTGGTGACTTTTTTCCTTGCTTTCCGAATCGATGTCGAGCGGTTCAAGGAATTGAGAAGTGTCTTCTATTACGGCCTCCTCTTTGAGGAGCCACTGATATTTCTGGTCTTCCTTGGACTCGCTGCCCTTTTCGCAGGCATTTGCATCTACTGGGGAATCAAAAATCTGATCCAATCCCTTCAGGCGACACGAATTCCCAGACAAAAACTTCAGATCAAATATCTCATTTTTGGAATCATCTCCATGACCATCGCTGGGACGGTCATCAACCTGCTCAACTACTTTCTCAAGTTGGGCTGGCCCATCTTCTTTCTCGCTAGCCTTTACTCGATCTTGGTGAGCCTTTTCTTTGCCATCGCACTCATCCGGTATCGATTATTGGACATCCACCTTCTCATCCGGGGTGGGATCCTCTATTCCTCGATCTCGGGCTTGATCCTGGCGATCTACGTCCTCATCATCAAGAACATCGGTGAAACCCTCTCACAAAGGGCTTATGGAAGGTCTCTTTTCGTGGAGTCTGCCCTGATCCTAGCGCTGGTCTTTTTGTTCCAGCCTTTTCAACGCAAGGTGGGAGACTGGATCGATCGCTTCTTCTACATGGAAAGACTCCATTTCCGGACGAAACTTTCGGAGTTCGGCCGAGCGCTGACCGAATTGGTCGACCTTGATGAGGTGGCGAGAACGACTGTCCATTTCATGACCCAGACCTTTCACGTTGATACCATCGCATGCTTCCTCCTGGAAAATGAGGCGGACGAATATCGTCCGATCTTCGGGACTCCTCGCAGCGAGGAACGCTCTTTCTCGACGAAATTGGGGAGATGCCCAAGGAGCTTCAAGTCAAGATTTTGCGGGCGATCGAGGGTTACCGGTTCATGAGGGTTGGGGGGACAGAGGAGATTGATGTAGATGTCAGGCTGATCACCGCCACCAATCGAGATTTGAAAGCAGCGGTTGAGGCAGGGGAATTTCGAGAGGATCTCTTTTACCGACTCCGTGTCGTCTCCATCAAGCTTCCACCGTTAAGGGAACGAAGGGGAGATATCCCGCTCTTGGTTTCCCATTTTGTTGAGAAGCACAAAAAGGAGGTGAAGGGAAGGCCTCTGGATGTTTCTGAAAATGTCTTTCAGACATTGGAAGCCTACTCATGGCCTGGCAATGTGAGGGAGTTAGAAAACTCTATCCTGAGAGCCATGCTCTTCACCCAATCTAGTAGGATTGAAGTGGAAGACCTTCCTCCTGAGGTGAGGGGTTTGGCCGGAGAGCCTTTTCGGCCTGTTCCAAGGGACAGCGAGGAATTGAAGCGGATGAAATGGCAGTTGAAGCGAAAGGCAGAGGAAGAGGTGGAAAAGGCCTTTTTGAAAGAGGCTTTGGGAAGAAATAGAGGAAATATCTCTAAGGCTGCTTTAGATGTAAGGATGGACCGAAGACAGCTTCAAAATCTGATCCGAAAACACAGGATTACCGTGAAGGAATTTAAGACCAGTTCATCACCAACTTCAAAACGTTAAGAATTGTGGTACCTTGGCACCTTAAAATAACACTCTACCGGTTCATTCCTGTGAAAACGGGAATCCAGAATCCACAAGGAAGAATTTTGGATTTCTGCTGGAGTTTATCCCGATGAAAATCGGGGCAGGAATGACAATCTAAAACAAAATGATCCAACTAACCCCATTTCTAAACGACTAAATTGATACTAACAGTGGTATTTTAATGGTTGAGTTTTTTACTTCGGTTTTCCAAAATAGAAGACAAGAAAGCGAGGGATAGAGAAATGTTGGAACTCTCCGAAAAGATAAAAGAGCATTTTCGCAATCCTCAAAATGTCGGCGAAATTGAAAACCCCGAGGGGACGGGATCGATTAATAATCCAGTGTGTGGCGATACAACCAAACTCTACCTGAGGATTAAAGAGGGGATGATTGAAGATGCCAAATTCTTATCATACGGCTGCGCCGTAACGATCGCCTCCGCCTCTGTGTTTACTAAAAACATAAAAGGTAAGGAGATTTCTCAGCTCTTTTGGGGACGCGATGACGAAGTCGTCCAACGGCTGATTCGCCTCATTGAGACTGAACTGGGAGAAATTCCTTCCATAAAACTGCATTGTCCTCCCGCCACTGTCCAGGTTTTCCTTGAAGCGGTAGCCGAGTACTGGGGAAAAGAGGAGCAACTTCAATTGAGCTCAAGAGTGAGAAAAATGATCCCACTCGTGTCTGACTACTACAAAAGAGGTGATGAGAAAGAATAGGTGCTCATACAAGTTTAGACTTCCAGATTTCCTTTGGAAGGCGTATTAGAATTAGATCTCCTGCCACTATTTTCCTTTTTCCCGCCTACAATGCTCTCGTAGATAGTCGCGGTTTTGGGCTACGCGAAAGCAGTCCTCAATGTGAAGGACGGTCTCTATTCGCATCTGAACAACCCCTCATTTCTTTTTTCACTTCTTCCCCATCCCCGTTGTGGCATGCTATATCGCGAAAGGCAGTATGAATGTTTGCTTCGAATACCTGATCCTTGTTCTTTGGGCTTATCCCGCTACTTTGGCTGCATACGAAATCCTCAAGAGGATTCCCTTTGTCAGGTTTCTTTTCGGGAAAAGGATCATCAGGACGAGACGTGAGTCGACCTCTACACAAGGCATGTTCTAGGAGTGCTTGGCCCTCTGAAGGGGAACCTCCCACCATTGGCTCCGCTCGATACATTCCCCGATTTGCATTGTCTTAAGTTTCTTGCTAAACTTGCACGGACGGTATTGCTGATCCTTGTGCCTCGTCTTCGAGTCACCGCAGGGGCATTTATTGAATTCGAAACTTGATGATAGGACCTCTGTGCATCGTGTACCAGAAGGTTTGATACGTTGGCATAAATTGAAGGCCCAAATAACCTAGATGTTGCAAAAGAAAGAAAAATGATTCACTCTTGGTGATATCCAAAATCGTCTTTGAATTGGAGTTTTCATCCAATTATGTCCAGCCTTCTTAATGATTTGACACATTTCTTTTTGCAACTGATGGGTAGTAAAAGGTGTTGGGAGAATGAGGCGCTATCCCCTTGATTGTTCAACACAACGGGTTTGTCCAGAGGGAAAAATCGAAAGAATACTCACGGAGGTTCACCATGGCAGAAAGATATATATTTTGGTTTGAGGAGTTGGGACAAGATCAAAATAGCCTGGTGGGTAAGAAGTGTGCAAATTTGGGGGAGATAGCCAAGATAGGATTACCAGTGCCCCCCGGATTTGCCCTCTCTGTAAGAGCCTATGAGGAATTCCTGGAGGAAACGAATGCAATCCAGGAGATCAGAAGTTACTTGCAGCGTTTTGGCGGAGGTATCGAAAGCATAGAGCTATTCAATGAGGCGAGCCTGGGGATACGTCAGATTGTGGAATCGAAGAAAATGCCCGAGGGGATAAGGGGAAAAATTCTCTCATTTTATGACGGTCTTTGCAGGAAGTGCAATGTCGGCGAGGTTGCCGTAGCGACAAGGTCCGCTGGCCCGGTCAGCCACCCCGGACAGTATGAGACTTATCTGAACGTGAGAGGAGAACAGGACCTGTTGGAAAAGATCATTAAAGTCTGGGCAAGTTCCTTCAACCCCCGTTCCTTAGCCTTTCGAAGTCGAAAGGGCATCCCCTTGGAAAGCGACCCGATCGGCGTTGCAGTCCTAAAGATGGTGAATGCCCGGGCTGCCGGGGTTATCTTTACAGCGGATCCCAATACAGGTGACCTGTCCAGGATGATTTTAGAGGCAAACTGGGGACTTGGGGAGAGCGTTGTAGGTGGTGAGTCAATGCCGGACACATACATTGTAATCAAGGAGAGTCTGCAAGTATGTGAAAGGAAGCTTGGAGCAAAACAGAAATGTGTCATCTTTAAGGAATTAGGTGTCGTTGAAGAGGAAACTCCCCTCCATAAGAGATCTGCTTTCTGTCTAAAAGATGAAGAAGTGGCCGAAGTGGGAAGATTGGCCGTGACTTTGGAAAAACATTTCGGAGTTCCTCAGGACGCAGAATGGGCTATAGACGAAGACTTTCCGTTCCCAGAGAATATTGTTCTTTTACAAACTCGGGCAGCCGTGATTGCCCAGAAAAAGAGTGCTGTTGATCAGGTTGTGGACTTAATGCTTAAACGATTCTAAGGAGAGCATTGGCTCGTCCAGAAAGGAGAATCAATATGTTGTTGCCAGCGTATGATTTAAGTTTTTATGAATTTGACGAGGAAAACGACCCCAGGAACTATGGCGTCCTTTTGTGCGACCTGATCCATGGCAAGCCTCCTATGAAGCCTCTTTATATTGGGGTTGGTTGGTATTGGTATTACCACGGCGTCCGCTACGGGGCGGAAACTCTCTTCTTAACCACCACTCATGGCTGGGATTCTAGGTTTATCAAGGGCTACCCTTATATTACCGCAATTAAAACCACGGAGACTGAGGCCCAGGCGCGTGAGCCTCTCTTCAGAGAGAAGATTAAACCCTTTATCGAGAACTTCGACGGAGTATGGAATCCACTCAAGACCGACCTGTTGGAAATATATAAAGCAGCCAAACATTCAAGGGGCCTTAAGAAATGGGAAGACATACGAAGACTCAACAATCAAGATCTTCTCTCTTTCTTTTTAGATTTCGTCTATATCATTAATAGAAAAGAGGCCGAAACCCATTTCGTCATGTCGATGGCTTCTAATTACATCAGCGGTCTGTTTCAGCAGATGTGGCGTGAACTATTCGGGAAGGAGGCTTCGATTGATCCCGATTACGGCAAATTGATGGCCGGATATGAGAGTCAGGATCACAGGATCGTCAGGGAATTGTGGCGCCTTGGCAGACGAGCCGTAGATCTGGGTTTGAGAAAGGTGTTCGAAACCAACGATGAAGAGCGAGTGATTAAAGAATTAGAAAAAAGCAAAGCAGGAGCCCAATGGCTGAGTGAATATAATGGTTTTTTATTGGAACATGGCTGGCGATGTGAACGGATGCATGCCTATGATACTCCGGCCTGGATTGAAAAGCCAAGTCTGGGTATTGGACGAATAAAAATTTTGATGACCCAAGAAGTTTTTCCCCTCGATGTAGAGAGTGGTAGGGTCATTGAAGAGAGAAAAAAAACCGAGAAGGAGGTTCTAGCCAAGGTACCGGAAGCACAAAGAGAAGCTTTCAAACTCTTGATGGGAGCAGCTCAAAAAACGGGTTATTGGAGCGAAGACCATTCGTACTATTGTGACTTATACATCGGTTCCATGGGAAGGTGGATTCTCACTGAGTTTGGACGACGATTTGCTGAGGCAGGGTGTATCGATCAGCCTGAGGATATCCATTTTTTGCATCCTAATGAGATAAGAAAAGCTGCCATACCCATGGGAAGAATCAACCTCCGTCCTTATGCAGAGCCGAGAAAGAAGGCTTGGGAAGAAAATCTCACTGTAGATCCTCTACCCTTTTATGGAGACATCAGCCAAGCACAGGCCGTGTTAAGGAGTGATCCTACGTTGGCATTATCCACCCAACTTCCCATTGTGAGAGAAGAGCTAAAGGCGGACCTCTATGGTGCTGCTGCTGCCCCTGGGTTTGTAGAAGGGATTGCACGCGTGATCATGAGCGCAGACCGATTGTCGGAAATCAAAATGGGGGAGATTTTGGTCGCTCCCGGAACCTCTGCTGCCTGGACAGTGGCCTTCAGCGTCATCAAGGGTCTCGTCACGGATGGTGGGGGGGCCCTCTCTCACCCTGTCATCATGGCTCGCGAGTATAGGATACCCTGTGTTGCCGGTTGTTTCGAAGGCACTGCCAAGATCAAGACCGGCCAGAGAATAAGGGTGGATGGGAACTTGGGAGTTGTCTACATCTTGAAATAAACAAACGGGGCTCCTTCTTCGGCGCGTTGTCGCGCGAGGGAATAGGGATTAGAATTCAACACGTTTAATCTGAGAATTTTCTTCAAACATTTTGGATACGGTTGACTCTTATCCTTGAATCATAACCTCACCCTTGAGCTTTATGATCAGCAAGTTTTGATCTGACGTCATCCTACAAGAATAGGATCGTTCCTGCTCATGTTCAATCGCAGGAACGTTTCATGGAGAATTCCAGACCATAAGAAAGATCATTACAATCCATTGATCATTCGATATATTGCTGAAATCGCATTTCTTGGAACAGGGAAGGGCTATGGGCAAGAAGGTTCTGATCTTAGGCACAATCAATACCAAAGAAGAACAGTTGAAATTCTTGAAGGAGAAGATCGCCTCCAGAGGACATGAAGCGGTGCTCATGGATTTAAGTATGGGCGGGCATCCCAGTTTCCAGGCAGATATCACTCCTCGTGAGATTGCCAGCCTTGTGGGCAAGAACCTGGAAGAGATTATCGCTTCGAAGGATCGATTTGCCGTAGTAGATGCCATGCGCACTGGTGCACAGCAAAAAGCCTTAGACCTCCTCTCTCGGGACCATCTGGATGGCATCGTCGCCTTAGGAGGATCCACCATGGCCTTGATCGGATCTCAGGTGATGTCCAAGCTGCCTTTCGGAATCCCTAAAGTCATTGCCACGCCAGCAGCAATGCCTGTCTATGTAGGAAGATGGTTTGGTGCAACAGACTTGGTTGTCATGCAATTGATCATGGAGATTGCTGGAATGAATGACCTGGTCAAGAATGCCATTGCCCAGGTTGCAGGCACCATCTCAGGGATGGTTGAAGAAGCCCATGATTACAGGGCCTTGAGACTTCCCTCCCCGTCCATCGCAGTCACGGAACTTGGCTTCTCAGACCTCTGCGCCAAGTTTGTCGAGCAACTTCTGACAGAGAAAGGGTACCATGTTTACCCTTTTCACGCCCAGGGCATCAGTGATCGAGCCATGGATCGGTTGATATCCCAGGGGTTCTTCGATGGGGTTATCGAGATCGTCCCGGCCGGCCTCATAGAAGAAAGATTCAAGGGGAACAGGGCTGCCGGGATGGAGAGACTGGATGCCGCCTGTGAAAGAGGCATTCCTCAGGTATGGGCCCCCTGCTGCCTGAACCTGACCGGCGCCGGACCCACCCGAACGAACCGAGACAAATACATCGCCTCCGGGAAAGTCCTCAACATTGATGAGATGAGAGCAATGGCGCGATTTCCCAGGGATGAGCTTCTCATCGGGGCCAAACTGTATGCTGAAAAAATCAATAAGGCCAAAGGCCCAATGAAGTTGGTGCTTCCCCTCAAGGGGTGGTCCTCTCTGGACCAAGAGGGAAGCCCGCTCTATGATCCTGAAGAAGACCGTATTTTTGTCGATGAGCTTAAGAAAAACCTGCGACGCTCTCTAGAGATAGAAGAGGTAGACTGCAATCTGGAAGACCTCAGGACTGCCCGGGCACTGGTTGACAGTCTGGATCGCTTTATGAGGGGGCAGAAAGGATGAGGAAAGAGACGGAAAAAGAAGAGAGTCATGCCTGTCCTCCATGAAAGAGAAAGGACGATAAACAACACGGATAGAACGAACGGCCATGAGCAACTATCTGGGGAGTATGAGAGATTTTTAGTTGACAAATAGGAAACAAGGTAATAGAGTTTCAATCAAGATTCCCTGAGAAGGGGGGTCGATCTTAAGTCATCTTCACTTTACTAGTTCTGACAGGAGGAGTCATTCCAGTTTTTGTTTATCACTTGCAAGACATTGGCAGGACGATGTAGGATTTTCGCTGTCCTAGCACCCTTTGTTTGCAGTCGGGACCCGGGAGATACCAGGCGATTTCACCGAGGGAATGCGCCCTTCATATTCGTAACAAGTCTCAGGCATCGGATGCATTGATACGGTTCATCCACTCGATTGAGAGTTTCGATGAATGATAAGCAAAGCCACGCGATAACGATCGAAGCCGACCCACAACCCATCTCTGTAGATCCCGCAAGGACAGCTGTGCTCGTCGTGGACATGCAGAATGCTTTTGTACAAAAAGGGGGATACTTCGATCTAGTGGACCTGGACATTGCCCCCGTACGGAGGATTGTTGAACCCTGCCGAGAAATCATCGGTTTGGCCCGCGCCATGGGCATCAGGGTCATCTATCTCCAGATGGGATGCAGTCCCGATCTCTCCGACAAGGGGCCACCCGATTCACCCAGCTCGATGAAATCCAGGGTTTGGTCAATGATGAAGCGGCACCCTGAATGGAAAGACAAGCTTTACATCTACGGCACCTGGGGAGCGGAGATCATAGAAGAATTGAAACCCCTTGAAGGGGATATCGTCGTTAAGAAACAGAAGCACGATGGGTTCATTGGAACAAACCTGGACATCATCCTGAGAACCCTTGGGGCCAAGTACCTGATCTTTGTCGGAGCAGCCACCAACATCTGTGTTGAATCGACACTCAGACATGCTTTCTCTCTGGACTATTTTTCCATCCTTGTGTCAGACGCCGTAAGCCAAATGGGCTCAGACATCACCCAAGATGCGACCGTTCTCAATGTCCGATCCACCTTTGGATGGGTAACGAACGCTAAGAGACTATTACGTGCAATGCGCCGTGTCAAGAATGGGCTTGCAACAAATGACGACTGAGAGGCTTTGCTGAAAAGAGAGGAGTGCCATCATATGGTTTCCTTCAGTTTCTGGCGTATAGAGGAGGCCTGAGAAGATCATCGTTTGGCGAACTCAGAAAATGTCAGTCTCATGCCAAGGGAGGAGGTGATATATTCATTCTCAGTTGGTGATGTCGAAGATATCACATCAATTGGTGTCGGTTGTTTGGAAAGGGGTGGGTTGCCCCGCGGGGTCTTTCAAGATGTGTATCCTAATGAAAGGAGAGAAGCAATGAATAACACTATGAAATATTTGAAATTTACGGCTTGTTTAGTTTTACTGATGGTGTTCATCATTCTCCCATGCACGGGTGATGCTCAGACAAAAGATAAAATCCGTATCGGTAATGCCATCGCTCTCTCAGGTATCTATGCACCAGGTGCAAAAACGACACAGATAGGTCCTTTTGACATGTGGGTCAAGGAGGTCAATGCGAAAGGTGGAATATTTGTAAAGCAGTATGGCAAGAAATTACCCGTAGAGATAATCAGATACGACGATAAGAGTGACACTGGAACCTGCGTGAAACTGGTAGAGAAGTTGATTTTAGATGACAAGGTTGACCTTTTGCTTGGCCCTTGGGGCACGGCTATGTACTTTGCCATAGCTCCTATAGTCACCAAATATAAGTATCCAGTAATAGGGCCTACGGTTGATTCCTTGAAGCTCAGGGAAATGGCAAACCAAATACCCTACCTGTTTGTCATCTTGAATCAGCCCCCGGAGAAGTCAGTAGCTATGGTAGACCTTGCTAAAGAACTCGGAGTCAAGACATTAGTGGCAGCCCATCATCAAGACCTGCATGGCATAGAGTATGCCGGCGGTGTGGTGCCCGCACTAGCCGGAGCTGGGGTCGAGGTGCTCCTATACAAGAGCTTCCCACTGGGTTCCAAGGACCTATCACCTTTACTAAAAGAGATGAAAACGGCCAATCCTGATGCGGCGTTTTTCTTCTGCTATCCCGATGAAACCTTCCTTCTTACCAAACAGGCGATCGAGGTTGGCTTCAACCCGAAGCTCTTTTACTGTACGATTGGCGTAGCTTTCTCCCCCTATAGAGATGCCTTCGGTCCCAACGTGGTGGAGGGTGTTATGGGCGCCGGCGCCTGGAACCCGAAGGTTCCTTATCCTGGAGCTAAGGAATTCTGGGACAGAATGGTCGCTTTTTCGGGTGCAGGAGGCACTGATTGGTATGGGAATTCCTTTTGTTACTCTTCAGTTCAGGTCTTAGAGCAGGCTATCGAGAAGGCTGGAACACTCGACAGGAAAAAGATAAGGGATGTCATCGCCAGCAGTACGTTCCCAACAGTTATTGGCCCGGTGAAATTTGTGAACCAGTTTAATATACAATCACCTGGCGAGGTTGGCCAGTGGCAGAAGGGATCGTTTGAAATCGTGGCGGCCAAGGAAAAGCGGACCGCAAAACCAATCTACCCTAAACCTCCGTGGCCGGAGTAAGAGATTTCCAAAAAATTCGAGAAATCTCTGATTACACCGATGAGGAACGGATTTCACAGATACGAAATGCATTGAAAAAACAAAAAATCTGTCCAATCCTCTCTTGAAATCTGTGTAATCAATTGGTAATTCCTCCGAGCAGGCTGTCTAGATTGTGTCTCTCTAGGCAGCCTGCAAAGTTTTGGTTTTTGAAATAAGAAAGGCATCATTGTGTTTGTAACCGTCTTAGACGTAGTTATTGGCGGCTTAATCATGGGCGGTATTTACGCCCTCATCGCCGTAGGACTTAGCCTTCAGTATGGTGTTGGGCGAGTACTGAATGTCTCTCATGGTGAATTTATTATGATTGGGGCCTTTGCCACCTGGTCGCTGTACACCGTCTTGGGGATTAGCCCTCTGCTCTCTCTGGTCATTTGCGGTCCTGTTCTGTTCATCATCGGTTTTCTAATCCATAGGACTCTCTTTCAATACCTGAGAGACAAATCAGAATCAATAGGGGCCTTTGCCGATAGCTCCCTCTTAGCCTCTTTTGGTCTCCTCTTCATCATTCAGAATGTGGCCTTATTGATATGGAAGGCTGACATCAGAGGATACTCCTATTTAAATTCCTCGGTTAGTATCCTTGGAGCCTTATTTGCGGCGCATCGGTTAGTAGCCCTCTTGTTTGCCGTCGGCATAAGCTTGGCCTTTTATTTCTTTCTAACGCACACACGCCTGGGAAAAGCAATTAGGGCAGCTGCCGAAGACCCGGCAACGGCCCAGGTGATGGGGGTAAACATTCATCGTGTGTTAGCGATATGCTTTGGACTTGGAGCCTTGATGGCTGGTTTTGCCGGCCCACTGATCAGCATGATATACGATATTCAACCAACAATGGGCCTCGAATATACCATCATCGCCATCATTGTGGTTGTCCTGGGTGGATTGGGTAGTATCACCGGCAGTTTGATCGGGGGTTTTATCCTTGGCCTTATTGGCAGCATCGTGACCTATTTCGATGCAGGTCTGTCGTTGATTGCCTACTATGTTATCTTCATACTCCTGCTCCTGATAAGGCCAACGGGAATTTTTGGGAAATAGGCCCCGTTAGAAAGGTCGGGGCTTTGATCCTGCTTTTTCTATGAGGAATTGAAGTTTCATTTATATTATCCCTGCTATGAATGGTTGGATTTTCTAACGGGGTAGAGAAATGGATCGTGTCAGAGTGATCTCTAAAAGACCTTTCTTCTTTGGGTTATCTTTCTTAGTCATAATCCTATTAGCCACTCTACCCCTCTATATCCAACCTTATCCTGTCATATCGTTGACAAGTATCATTATGTATATAATCATCACCGTGAGCTGGGCCATCTTCTCCGGCCCTACCCGCTACATCTCATTAGCATCCGCCGCCTTCTTCGGAGTCGGCGTATATACCTCAGCTATACTGGGGCAAGTATTACTCCTACCTGTCGTTATCGTCATGGGTGGTCTCGTCAGTTTTATGCTTGCCCTTTTCATTGGCCTGCTAACTTTAAGGTTGAGAGGTATGTATTTCATCATATTCACTTTCGGGATCAGTGAGCTCATCAGGCATTCGCTCCTGTGGTGGGAGACTAAAATGACGGGCACGGTTGGCAGGTGGGTTGTCGCAGTGGACCACACGATTGTTTATTACGTCATACTCGTCATTTTTTTGATGGCACTGCTTACCGCCTACCTCGTTAAACGCTCCAGATTTGGGTTAGCTCTGCGGAGTATCGGTGAACAAGAGGAGGCCGCGACTCACATTGGCATAAATGCAACGGTGGTGAAGACGATCGCTTTTGCCATGAGTGCCTTCTTTATGGGAGCCGCCGGGGCAATCATGGCTACACGATGGACATATATTGACCCCAAAATTGCCTTTAATCCTCTCTTTTCTTTTATGCCGGTTTTGATGGCTATCTTTGGCGGCACGGGGCAACTTTATGGCCCTGTCTTCGGCGCTGCCATTTTTGCCTACTTAGAAGAAATACTGATAACTAAGTTCCCCTACTACTATATGCTCCTTTTCGGCAGTATCATGATCGTCGTTATCTTGTTCCTGCCTCATGGCATGGTAGGCCTGGTACAAAAGTGGCGAAAAGGAGGTTTGAGGCGGCAGAATGCGAATCCTTGAAGGAGAAAAAGTCACGAAGCACTTCGGAGGACTGGCTGCTGTGAATAGTGTCGACTTCGCCATCAATCAAGGCGAAGTGGTGGGACTGATCGGTCCAAACGGGGCTGGTAAAACAACCCTTTTTAATTTGATATCCGGTTCCCTCCCGACGACAGCAGGAGAAATAAGATATAAAGGTAAAAAAATAACCGGCCTGAAGCCGCATCAAATCTGCAGGAAGGGAGTGGCCAGAACTTTTCAATCAGCTAAACTCTTTGCCGGAATGACCGTTTTTGAGAATGCCCTCGCAGCATCGTTATTCGGGACTAAAAGGGCAATAACCGTTTCTGATGCCGAGAGAGAGGCGATGGAATTATTAGAGTTTGTCGAGTTATCAACGGTGGGAGCGATGCCGGCTAAAGACCTTCCTATCGCTCACCGGAAGCGCCTTGAAGTAGCGAGGGCCTTAGCCACCAAGCCAGATCTACTGATGTTTGACGAGGTAATGGCGGGGTTAAACCCCGCTGAGTTAGCCCAGGCCATGGAGTTGATCACAAAGATTCGGAAGAAGGGGATGACCATTTTCATGATCGAACATGTCATGAAGGCGATTATGAATATCTGTGATCGAATCATCGTGCTTCATCACGGCAGCAAGATTGCTGAAGGAACACCTGAGGAGATTGCTACCAGCCGAACGGTGGTTGAAGTCTATTTGGGGGAGTAGGCCCATGCTGGCAGTCAACAACATCAATGCTTTCTATGGAAGGGTTCAAGCTCTATGGGACGTTTCCTTGAGAATCGATGAGGGGGAAATCGTCGCCTTGGTCGGTGCCAACGGAGCCGGCAAAACGACGTTGCTCAATATCATATTCAATCTGCTGCGTCCGGCTTCTGGCACGGTGGAGTTCTTGGGAAAGCGGATCGATAACCTGGCACCCCACCACATCGGCGAGCTCGGTATCTCTTATGTTCCTGAAGGTGGCAGGCCCTTTAGGGAAATGACAGTGCGTGAGAACCTGGAGATGGGTGCTTATGTTGATGAGGCCTGGAAAAACAAGGAAGAGACGCTGGGCCAGGTCTATGGCATGTTTCCAAGGTTGAAAGAAAGGCAGAGGCAGTTGGTGGGGACGCTGAGTGGTGGTGAACTCCAGATGGTGGCCATAGGGCGAGGTTTGATGTCGAGGCCCAAACTGTGCATATTTGATGAACCCTCCTATGGTTTGGCACCGCTATTGGTAAGAGAAATCTTCCACATCATACAAAGACTACGTGACCAAGGGATTGCTATCTTACTGATTGAGCAGAATGTTCGACAAACCCTGGAGATAGCGGATCGAGCTTATGTGTTGGAAAACGGGCGGATTGTCTCAGAAGGCAAAAGCAGGGAGCTTCTTCAAAATGATCACATAAAGAAAGCCTACTTAGGTCTATAATGACCGGATGATCCATGTGGTTTGTTTGGAAGGCTCCTCTCCATTTTGTTACTCCATTGGAGAATTCCATTCGGCTCGATGGGTTTCCTCCTCAGACACAATTCAAGCAACCCATTGACCTGATTCAAAGAATACAGCAATGCTCTATGGACATTGGTCAAGACGCTTTGTTTCTCAAAAGACGTTTCCATTTTGGAAACACGGGTGACCGCTATGGACGAAGGATCAATCGCAGGGAACATCAAGGCTCTTCGACTCAACAAGAAGATGAAACTCGATGAATTATCTAAGCTAACGGGTCTTACCAAGGGCTATTTATCGAAGATAGAAAGATCCCATAAGGCTCCTCCGTTATCCACGCTGAACAAGATTGCATTGACGATGGATGTGGATGTGACCTATTTCCTGAAGGAGAACACGGAAGAGGTAAGGGATACAAAACTGGCTATTGTAAGGAAAAGGGAGAGGAAGAGAGTGGTAACGAAGGGCTCTCTTTATGGATATGAATATGAAGCATTAGCATATAATAAGCCGGGTAAAAATATGGAGCCGTTTATTATTTCACCCGCTTGGAATAGAGAAGCTACCTTCCAGCACGATGGAGAAGAGTTCATGTACGTCTTGGAAGGAACACATGAGTTCACCTATGATGGAAAGAAACATATTCTGAAAAGGGGGGACAGCATCTACTTTGATTCTCGGGTACCACATAGCGGCAGAAGTTTGGGCAATAAGAAAGCAAAAATCTTGACTATCATTTACTCTTATAAAAGATGGCTCCATTTGCAGACGAGCGATATCGAGTGACACATCCATTTTTAAATTGAGCGATTTCGAGACAGAGAATCAAGAAACTGATATAAAGACATGATTCATCCTGAAATCCCATTCACGTTCAAGAAGTGAAACAGGAGTGTGCCATCCCAGTAAGAACAGGAATCCAGTATCATCATTTTTTCGCCTGGATTCTCGCCGAAGTTTACCCCGTACTTGATACGGGGCAGGAATGACAATACGGGTGCTTCAAATAAAGAAATCGCTCCATTGAGCACAGAGTTATTCATAGAAAGGAAGAACCTGACAAGATGAACAAGATCGATTTTGTCGATCAAACCTTGCGAGATGCGCAACAGAGTCTCTGGGGCTTTACGATGAGGACCGATCATATGGTCCCGATCGCCGAAATGATGGATCGGGTGGGATACAGAGCCATCGCGACGGTAGGTTCTCAGGCATTTACTGTGCAGGTGCGCAATCTCAACGAGGATCCGTGGGAGAGAATCCGAATTCTTTCGAAGATGATAATAAAAACCCCTCTGCGTGGGTCCTACCAGATCGGAAGTCTTTCCTCCTTCGATCTGAGTACCCCGCGTGATATCATCGGCCTCTGGATAAAGCGATCGGTCGTCAATGGGATAAGAAGTTTCTGGATCTGCGATTACCAGACGGATATGGAGAAGTTCGTTTACTTCGCGCGTCTGGCCAAGGCTGAGGGGGCCGAGGTCGTACCGGCGCTGATGTACACCTCCAGCCCCGTGCATACGAATGAGCATTGGGCGCAAAAAACCCGACTGATAGCAGGGGCGAAGGATTGTGTGGACAGGATCATGATCGAGGATGCTTCGGGAGTTATCACGCCGGAAGGCACCAGGGAGCTGGTGTCCACCGTTCAAAAGAACTGCGACGGACTATCCCTCGAGTTCCACTCCCACTGCAATTCAGGGCTTGCTCCTCTATGTTATCTGGAGGCGATTCAATCAGGTGTCACGACCGTACATACAGCGGTTGCACCTCTCGCCAATGGCACCTCCCTGCCGGCTGTGGAGACCATTCTAAGAAATGCCCGCCGTCTGGGCTATTCCTCGGACGTGGATGAGGACGCGCTCGCAGCGGTGTCAGCCCATTTTAGAAGGATTGCCGAAAAAGAGGGGCTGCCCATCGGAGCACCGTTGGAATACGATCTCTTTCATTTTGAGCATCAGGTGCCCGGTGGCATGATGACAAACCTGACTCGCCAGCTCAGGGAGGTGGGGATGGAACACCGATTGGACGAGATCCTTGAGGAGGTCGTTCTGGTCCGCAAGGAGTTCGGTTATCCCGTGATGGCAACACCCTATTCACAGATCGTGGGAGCCCAAGCCGTAGAAAACGTCCTCCTGGGCGAGCGGTACAAACAGATACCCGACGAGGCCATCAAGTATGTTTTGGGATACTATGGGGAACCGGTTGTCCCGATAGACCAGAACGTCGTGGATAGGATAACGAGCTTGCCGAGAACCAAGGAATTTCTCAACTGGAAGCCTGAGGGGTACCTCAAATCCGTTGAAGAGCTCCGCCAGGAAATCGGCCCGGAACTTTCCGATGACAATCTCTTGCTGAGAATCCTGATCCCGGGAAAACCTCTCAAGCGCGGTGAGCCCAAGAAGGAGGCCAAATCGCCTGCCGGGAAAGCGACGATGGCGGCCAGCCCAACCACCGACTTCCCTGCGGAATTTACTGTGGACGTAGATGGGGAAGTATTCAACGTCAAAATCTCGCCGGTGTGGGATGGGGCCGGAAAGACTGAAACAATCATGCAGGCAGAGACGCAACAGACACCCAAGACAGTGAAGAGACCGAAAGAACTTCCGCCAGGGGCTGTGGCCAGCGGGATGGCGGGGATGATACTTTCGTTCGAAGTAAAGGTGGGCGATCGTGTCAAGGGGGGTGATCTGGTAGCAATGATCGAGGCAATGAAAATGAGGAGGCATGTCCATTCACCTCACAGCGGAGTCGTTAGTGAAATTTGGGCCCATGAAGGCGATATGGTCGATCCTGAGGATGTCCTGATGGTGGTGGAATAGCAGGCTGCTGAAAAGCGCTCATCTGCATCGTTGCCCTCATCCTTCGTCGTTGCAGCGTACACATGAGTATGCCTCACTCCTCAGGATTTCAGGCGCCTTGCATCTGAGCATTTTTGAGCAGCCTGACAAAAATGACTTTTCTATCGGCTAAGTAATGATTAAAAAGATTCTCATAGCCAATCGCGGTGAGATTGCCATCCGTGTCATGCGTGCTTGCCGGGAGATGGGGATTCCTTCAGTCGCCGTTTATTCGGAGGCGGACAAGGAGGCACTATTTGCCAAATACGCTGATGAGGC
>JBEKDJ010000048.1:0-22316 GCA_050014415.1 Thermodesulfobacteriota bacterium
AGTGCCTCATTGACGCATGAGTGGAATCCGGCGATCGGGTGAGTTTCCACGGAAGAGTGAGGCATTCCTCCGTTTGCTTTTTGGCAGAAAATGGGCCATTTTTATAAATTATTCAAGACTCATTCAGGGGGAAGTACCAGTTGACTTTTATCGTAACTTGTGGTTCTGGATAGGTGGGGGTTTAGGGAGGAAGAAGACCAAGGACAAAGATGAAGAAAATGATGAAAAAAGGAGGCGATATAATCGATGGCCTTTTACCAGGCTAAGAACGAATTCAGGGGTGGTAAATTCTCTCAGCTCAAACTGCCAGGGAAAAACTTCTTGAGGAGTTTGCGAAAATGGGATCTAAAAAAAGATGGATCAACAGATACTAGCCTGCTTTAAGCCAATAATGAAAGGAGACCACAGATGAAAAAGACGGTTTTTGCCCTCTCGGTGCTACTGGTTCTATGCTCGGTCCATTTCGCTTATGCTCAGTTCGGAAAGACTTCGGGACCTAAATTCTATTCCGATTTCAAACCAGTCGTTGGTGGATGGTCAGAGTACCAGATGACATCAAAAAGTGAAGGGTCCACGAAGATGAAGATTGCGATCGTTGGTAAAGAAGGGGATGCCTACTGGTATGAGACCGTGATGGAGGGGGGACGTCAGGGACAGATCATCACGAAAATGCTTGTCTCTGGAGATCCAGGGGATAAAAAGAACTTAAAGAGAATGATCTTCAAACAGGGGAACGAGCCAGCGATGGAGATGCCTGTTGAAATGATGCAGCAATCCTCGCAAGGCCAGGCACCAAGGGGAAAGGTCGTTGACAAAGGGTCTGAGACGATCAAGGTCCCTGCCGGAACGTTTAAGACCCAACACATGCAGTATCAGGATGTGGAGACAGTGGATACCTGGGTTTATAAGGATGTTTCTCCCTATGGGATGATTAGATCACAATCAAAAGACTTTGAAATGGTTCTTATCGGATATGGAACCGGGGCAAAGACCTTGATCACAGAGACGCCTCAGAAGTTTGAGATGCCCCAGATGCAAGAAAGACGCCCCCGGAAGAAATAGAGGTTTCATCCAGTGCAGTAGCTGCACCTTACAGATCCAAAGTGTGGGGTCTTGGCAGACTGACCGAGACCGGTGCCATTGAGTATGCGGACAAGGGGATTCGCATTAATGCCGTGTGCCCTGCGGTGATCCCAATAGACGGCGGCTTCTTGCTAAAATAGGTGGGAACGCTTTCGAGGAAAGATGGAATCAAGATTGAATCACTTACGGTCTATGAGTCTCTATCGCGCCTGCTATGGCGCCCGCTTCTATGGCCGCCCGGGCAATATCTTCGGGAGTAGTGTTGGAGACACTCACCCGAGAGCCGAGGAAGTCTCTCCCTTCCTGTTTGTAACAATATCTTACGAAGGAGCTGCAGTACATGGCATGGGGATCGTCAAAAGGATTTGGGACCCACTGTTTTTTCGCAATGATGGCCCACCAGGTCCCGAGAAGTTCATGAATCGGATAGAGCACCTGCTCATCAACGAGTTGTAAAGCCGTGGCCAGAATATTTTCACTTTGGTCTTCTGAGAGGGCAAAATCTATGACCACAGCGTTTTCCACCTCCTCCCGGCACCATTTGCCAATCCAGTTCTCCTGAGCACCGTTGCGAAGCTGGGGTTTGAAAGGATTGACCTTGAGATCGGATTCGAATAGATAGGGGCTTTTACTCTTGGCCCCATTCTCTCCTCTTCGGTCGAGCCTCAAATCTCCGAATATGAAGCAATGAGACCATAGGGAAGCTCTTCCATCTACCGTAATATCACTCTGTGCCTCCCGAATGGCCAATCCTATGGCATCCTTGGTCCCGACAATGCCTATGATCCCTGGCTTGTAACGCTCTGTGAAAAACTGAAGCAATTTCTCATCGATCTTCTCCATACCGAGCTCCTTTCATCATCCGCATTGCAAAATGGCTATTTCCCGGGATGAGGTAGGACATTTGACATTGGTTCGTCTTTCGTCTACCTTGCAATTGAGATAAAGCCCGTCCGCCGGACAAGTTTCCCCTTGCCGGTGATAAAGATCCTTGATTCCACGCTGGGCCGATGATCCTTGGGGGTGATGGTGATGGGAGGGACAAGACCTCCGACGACGAAATCTCTTAGGGCCTCCAATTCATTCTTCACCCTTCCACGAGAGAGTCTTTCCTCTGGAAGCGACCTTCCCAAGACCTCTGCAATCACTTGGGTCGTCGTCCACCCTTCGACGTATGAAAGCGTATGAGCATCAAAAGGGTGCCATCTCTGATGGGCCTCTTTGATCCCAGCCATTCCGGGAACGTCTTCTCCGAAAGGGGAGATAGGTTGCACCCCAAAAACTCCATCGTAGACTGCAAGGTTTTCATCGAGAGCATCCCTGCTGCAAATCCATCTGTTCTTGAGAGTCGCTGCCTTGGCCTGCTCCAATAGGGATGAGGCCTCTCTTGGAGTGAGACTTAGGTAGGCGAAATCAGGGCTGTATTGGCTCATGGCTGGAAGAATCGAGGAAATGTCCTGTTCCGACGATGATTCCGGGATCCAAATGTCCGGTCCGATGCTGAACCCGGATGCTTTGGCATATTGCTTGGCTCCGTTCAGAAAATCTCGGCCGAGATGGTCGTGAGATCCGACAAAGACGATTTTCGGGTTTCTCAGCTTGATGCCAGGTCCCTCCAGGATGAACTTCATCGCGATTTTTGAAAGGTCGAGAGGGGTTGGGGTAATTGAAAAAATATGCGGGTATTTGGATGGATCAGACCACGGGAAGGGTAGGGAGCTGACCAAAGTCGGGATCCGATCGAAGTCGATATGGGGACGCAGGGCAAGAGCCGTCTCCGTTGAATAGACATAGAAGAGGACGATTCGATCAGCCTCATTCAGTTTTCGGTAGGCAGCCATGGTCTCTGTCGTTTGAGAGGTATCGTCTATGAGAATTATCTCCAGTCTCCTTCCGAAGATTCCCCCTCGTTGGTTGAGCCATTTTGCGGCATCCAACATGCCTTTAGCACATTCCCTCGCCGAATCTTCCCATCGACCAGAAAAAGGGATGAAACTTCCGACCTTGAGGGTTGGTTGACCGAAAACAAAGTTGGGAGACAAAATGAGGATATAGAAAGCAAAGAGTAAGAAGGCAGGTCTCTTCATTTGCAATCCCACTTAGATGAGTATTCTATTGAGATGCCACGGGCCTTGTCCGTAGGGCTCCATTTCTAACAAAATCAGCTCCAATTTGGACAGCCTTGATATTGGATGGAATGAGCGGATGATACCGTTCGTCCAATACCCTTTCGAACGATTCATACAGGGAGGTCATCTGAACCAATTTCACCTTCTCGTTAAAAGCACCCAGGGCGATCATATTCGCGAGTTTGGGGTTTCCATTTTCAATCGCGATCTCATTGACCGGGATGGGGAGAAGTTCAATGTCTCCGCGTCTGGCTTCCTTAGGGTCGATCAGAGAGGAATTGAAGACCAAGAGTCCTTTGGGCAGGAGACGGGGTTCGTATTTGACTAACGAAGGAAGATTCATCACGATCGCAGAATGGGGTCGCTCCACAATGGGGGAACCAATCTCTTTCGAAGAGATCACAATCGTGCAGCTGGCTGTTCCCCCTCTCATCTCGACTCCATAGGTTGGGAGATAAGTGACCTGTTTCCCCTCCTTCATCGCGGCATGGGCCAGAAGGTTTCCGATGACCAATACTCCCTGTCCTCCGAACCCAGAGATGATAAAATCATAGTAAGATGGGTCGCCATTCATAAGTGATCTCACAGCAAAGAAAAATTCGAATCTCCAAACCCCAAATTCCGAATCATCACCCGTCACCCATATTCCATCACCAGATTGAAATGCTATATTTGGATGTTGGCTATTGAAATCTCTCTGGTCACGGGTTCTTGGAAATTGCTTACTATCATAGGTTGTCCGCCATCTTACGTTCCTTAAAGACACCCAATGGAAAGTAAGGGATCATCTCTTCTTCCACCCGGCGATTGGCCTCCAAGGGGGTCATCCCCCAATTGGTGGGGCAGGCCAAAAGCACTTCTACAAAGGAAAAGCCCATTTCCTCGACCTGCATCTGGAATGCTTTACGGATTGCTTTCTTGGCCTTCACCAAATTGGCAGGGTTATTCACAGCTACCCTTGCCACAAAGGCGCTTCCTTCCAACGCGGCCAACATCTCCGCCATTCGGACCGGATGGCCATCGTTGGTGAAGTCTCTTCCATAGGGGCTCGTCGTTGTCTTCTGGCCAAGAAGGGTTGTGGGCGCCATCTGTCCCCCGGTCATCCCATAGACCGTGTTGTTGGCAAAGAGGATCGTGATGTTTTCACCGCGGTTTGCCGTGTGGATGACCTCTGCAATCCCAATAGCCGCGAGATCTCCGTCTCCCTGATAGGTGAAAGCGATTCGGTCCTTCCTGGCGCGTTTCACTCCAGAGGCCACTGCAGAGGCCCGTCCATGAGGCGCTTCTAAGACATCGATATTGAAATAATCATACATGAAAACAGAACATCCCACGGAGGCAACTCCAATGGTTTTCTCCCTGATCTTGAAATAGTCAATGGCCTCTGCCACTAGCCGATGGGCGATCCCATGGTGGCAACCGGGACAGAAATGGAAAGGAATGTCGATCAGGCATTCCGGACGTTTGAAGACAAGCTCCATTTTTCAACTCCCAACTTCAAATGTCAAAATCCAAATGACAAATGAATGACAAATGCCTAAATATCAAAGATGTCCCTCTTTTGAGCTTTGAAATTTGAACTTTGACATTTGACATTCATTCTATCAGTAGTTTTTTTTTATCTCTTCCAGTACTTCCTCCGGAGATGGAAGGGAACCTGGAGGCTTTCCATAGAAATAAACGTGGGCATCTCGACCCACCGAAAGTCTGACGTCTTCGACCATCTGCCCTGTATTTAATTCAACCGCCAAAAAACGATTGACCTGCTGGGAGAGAAAATGGAGGGCCTTTTCCGGAAAGGGGAAGAGAGTGATTGGCCGGAAGAGACCCACTTTCATCCCTTCTTCCCTCGCCAATCGGACGGAGGTTTTTGATACTCTCGCCATGCTTCCGAAGGCGGCGATGACCAGCTGAGCATCTTCCACAAGAAAGCTTTCGAAACGGACCTCCTCTTGTTTCATTCTCTCATATTTCTGATGAAGCTTCCAATTATGTTCCGTAAGCTCACCCTCTTGGAGATAGAGCGATTTAATGCGGCGGGCATTCCTTCCCTCTGCCCCAGTCAAGATCCAGTCTTTCGATGGGAGCGAGTTCTTCTTGGGCTTTTTTCTGATCAGGGGCTCCTTCATCTGTCCGATGAGGGCATCTCCCAAGACCATAGCCGGATTCCGGTATTTGTCCGATAAATCAAAAGCAAGACAGGTGAGGTCGTACATTTCCTGAACGGTGGATGGGGCGAGGACGATCATTCGGTAGTCTCCATGCCCGCCGCCTCTTGTGGCTTGGAAATAATCACCTTGAGAGGCGGAGATTCCTCCAAGTCCTGGACCACTTCGCGAGATATTCACGATCAGGCCTGGAAGTTCACATCCCGCCAGATAGGAAATTCCCTCCTGCATGAGTGAGATCCCCGGACTGGAAGATGAAGTCATCGCTCTCGCTCCCGTAGCAGAAGCCCCTAAGAGCAGATTAATAGAAGCGATTTCACTCTCCGCCTGGATGAACTCACCCTTTAACGCTGGAAGGTGTTTCGAAAGATATTCTGGGATGTCGTTTTGAGGCGTGATGGGGTATCCGAAATAAAGGAGACATCCGGCGTCAATGGCGGCCATAGCAATGGCCTCGTTCCCCTTGGTTAACGTCTTCTCAGGATCTCGATTTTCCATCCTATCTCCACACACGGATGGCCACATCCGGACAGATCTCTCCGCAGATGGCACAACCGGTGCACTTTTCGCCATGATCCCAGCACACATAGAAATACCCCTGTCGATTGATTTCGTCTCCAATCCTGATCAGTTCCTTCGGGCACGAGACGGTACAGAGTCCACACCCCTTACATCTCTCTTGATCGATTTCAATCTTAGCCATCGTTCATTCTAGATTAACAGGTTCAAGGTTTCGAATATGGAAAGTGTAGGGTGAAGTAAACTATCCATTCTTGAACACTTCGCCCATTGAATCGTATTCACAAATAAGATAAAAATAACATAATATCTTTGAGAATGCCAAAGGGTAGGATGGCAGATCGTTGTTGACGACCAACCTGACGGATGATATTCACCAAACATCATGGCTCTGCTTGCGGCCATGGAAGGAATAAGGTTGTTAATCCTTTTATTCGGTGATATATCTTTGATGATTCGGTATCTGTGAAAGAAGGGAGAGAGAGATGCTTGAGATTGTCGCTCAAGGAGAGGGTCCTCTTTTTATGAGCCCGGATGCAGAGAAGGCAAGGGAGTTTTTTCGACACAAAAACCGAACCTTAGTCGACAAAGTCATGTCCGTGAAGGAGGCGGTCGATCTCTTCGTCCACGATGGAGACTACCTAGCCATTGGCGGATTTGGAGCCAACCGCATTCCCACAGCGATCTGTCATGAGATCGTCCGACAGAGGAAGAAGAATCTCGCTTTTGCCGGTCACACTTCTACACACGATTTCCAAATCTTATCAGCGGGAGAAGTTTTTAATCGCTGCGATATTGCCTACATTGTCGGATTAGAAGCGAGAGGGCTTTCTCCAAATGCCCGCCGCTATATGGAAAGCGGTAAGGTAGAGTGCTGCGAGTGGTCCAATTATGGCATAGCCCTTCGCCTCAAGGCCGCCGCGATGGGTGTTTCTTATTTGCCCGGACGAAACCTTATGGGTACCGACACGTTCAAGTATAGCGCCGCAAAAGAAGCGAAATGTCCCTTCACAGGTCAGCTCTATACCCTTTACCCTGCCCTTTGGCCCGATGTGTCGGCGATTCATGTTCATGAAGCGGATATTTATGGGAATGCCCGGATTAAAGGGATATCTATTGCCGACTTAGAACTTGCTCGTGCCTCGAAGCACCTCATCATCACCTGTGAACGTTTGGTTCACAATGAGGAGATTCGGAACAATCCATCGCTTACGGTCATCCCTTATTTGCTGGTGGATGCCGTATGTGAAGTCCCCTTCGGGAGCTATCCTGGGAATATGCCCTATGAATACTTCTCCGATGAAGAGCATTTGAGACTTTGGTTGGAGACGGAGAAGCATCCCGAGAGATTCAGAAAACTTCTGGAAAGGTATGTCTATGGGACCAAAGGTTTCAATGACTACCTAGAACTCTGTGGAGGCACTCAGCGGATTAGCGAACTTCGCGCTGAGGAGAATCTTATTGAATCAAAGAAGAGGGGGTAATTGAGATGGACGATTATAACACCATAGAAATGATGATTGTGGCTGCTGCACGCAATCTGGAGGATGGAACAAGTGTAGGAGTAGGGACAGGAGCTCCATGTGCGGCAACGATGCTGGCTCAAAAAACTCATGCTCCCAATTTAGTGATCATGTTCGAAGCTGGAGGTATTTCTCCTCTGCTCCCAACCATGCCGATCTCTGTAGGTGATTCACGGACTTTTTATAAAGCAGTCATGGCCAGTGGGATGTGCGATATCATGGAGATCTCCCAACGGGGAATGGTCGATTATACCTTCCTGGGAGGAGCACAGATTGATCTATACGGCAATCTGAACTCCACTGTGATCGGGGATTGGCACAAGCCCCAAGTACGCTTGCCTGGATCTGGAGGAGCGAATGATTTTGCCTCTTTCTGTTGGAAAATCATGGTCATCACGCCTCAAGATGCAAAGAGGTTCGTCTCCAAGGTGGATTTTGTCACATCACCAGGATATCTCGATGGACCCGGTGCTCGAGAAAGAGCAGGGTTACCAGCCAATACGGGTCCTCACAAGGTGATTACGAATATGGCCGTGATGGGGTTTGATGATGAGACAAAGCGTATGCGTATCGAATCCATTCACCAGGGATATACCCTCGAACAGGTCCTAGAAAATTGCGGCTTTTCCCTCCTCAGGGCTGAGGAGATTGTCAAGACGCCTCCTCCTACCGGAGAAGAGTTGGAGATTTTGCGGAATGAGGTGGACCCCAAACGGTATATCATCGGCAGATAAAGGAGACATCAAGTCTTGAGTCCGGAGTTTGGAGTTTGGAGTTTCAAAATCCTAATGCAACGAACTGCTCCCTGCGCGTAACCACTTAGGCCTATCGAAGAATTCATTTGGCGAGCAGGTCGGCGAAGGCAGGCCGGACCAAATACTCCGATCTGGTTACTATGAGACTTAGCCGACAAGAGTTTGACGAGGCCGTCCTTTATGCCTTGAAGAGGCTTCCAAGATTCTTCAAAAAGAAGATGAAGAATATCGAGGTCGTCGTGGAGGATCAGGCATCTCATGAAATCCTCTCAGAAATGGGCCTGCGGTCGCCCTTCGAGTTATTGGGACTTTATCAAGGTATTCCTTTAGGTCGGAGGGGATTTTACTACGGGAATGTCCTTCCGGATAAGATTACGCTCTTTCAAATCCCCATTGAATCAGGTTGCAGAACGAAGGAAGAAATAGAAGAGAGGGTAAGAGAAGTGGTGATCCACGAGGTGGGACACTATTTCGGACTGGACGACAAAAGGTTACGAGAGCTTGAGAGCGAGGGAAAAGGGAAGTAATTGTTTAGAAAATGGCGAAGGGCATTGCGGTTAGGGTGTCGCGCAACTTCAGATGCTCTAACGGCACCGCAAGAAACTTTTGGCATTTGGATTCAAGAGACTTACTTCGAATACAGAAAGGTAGACGGTGGGAGCGTTGAATCTAACCCCTCGAATCCTGATGGGACCCGGACCGAGCAATGTCCATGATCGCGTTCTGAGGGCGATGGGCACACCCCTGGTAGGCCATTTAGATCCCCAATTCCTCTCCATCATGGATGAGACCTGCCATTTGTTGAGAAATCTGTTTCAAACGAAAAACCGTCTGACCATTCCCATCTCGGGAACCGGGAGTGCCGGGATGGAGGCCGCTTTTGTCAATTTTCTGGAGCCTGGAGATACGGTGATCGTCGGTGTGAATGGTCTGTTTGGGGAGCGGATGTCTGATGTGGCAAGCCGCTGTGGAGCAAAGGTGATCCGAGTGGAGGGGCAGTGGGGGAGGATCATCGAACCTGAAGGAATGATCCAAGCCATCCAAGGGAACCCAGAGGCGAAGATTTGCGCCATTGTCCATGCAGAGACCTCCACGGGGGCTCACCAGCCCTTGGAGGAGATTGGGAATTTCTGTAGACCCAAAGAGATCCTATTCTTAGTGGATACCGTTACCTCATTGGGTGGTTGCGATGTGAGAGTGGATGATTGGGGAATTGATATCTGTTATAGCGGAACCCAAAAATGTCTGAGCGTTCCTCCGGGGCTTTCCCCTATTACCATCAGCCGGAAGGGGATGGAGGTGTTGCATTCAAGGAAGAAGCAAGTCCAGAGTTGGTATTTGGATCTCACCATGATTGAGCGGTATTGGGGAGAGGAGCGGTTTTATCACCACACGGCCCCCATCTCGATGCTCTACGGTTTGAGGGAAGGATTGAGAATCATCTTCGAAGAGGGTCTTGAGACGAGGTTTCAGCGCCACCGAACATTGGGGGATCGGTTGAAGATGGATTTGGAGAAACTTGGTTTTAAACTCTTTGCACAAGAAGGATATCGACTCCCAATGCTAAGTTCTGTTTACTTCCCTAGAGGAGTCGAGGATCTCCCAGCGAGGAAAAGGCTCTTGAACGAATATAACATCGAAGTAGGAGGAGGATTGGGCCAGGTCAGAGGCAAGATATGGAGAATTGGCTTGATGGGTGAAACCTGTCAAGACCAGAATATCGCGTGCCTTATCGGGGCTCTGCAGGAGATCCTGGTATAGGTATTGGATCTTTTAGTTGGCGCAGCAGTCGTTTCAACTCTTCCTCCACTTTCTGTCCTGGCCTTTCGAGGGGTAGCTTTAGGGTCCAATCGAAATACACTGCCAGATCCATTGCCATCTTCAGAATAGATTATATGGGACAAAGCAGTGATTAGAGGGTGTTCAATCAGTGAGAGAATGGCTTTTCAAATACTCGCGGAGAGGAACATAGCCAGTGAACATGGATTCTGTCTCTGTCCAGTTCTTTTTGATCAGAAGGGCAAAATACATATGGCCGATGAGGCTTGGTATCAGGGTGGCTGAGAGAAACCCATGGAGAAGCCGGCTATAAAAAATAAAATCCCAACCCAAGCCGAAAAAGGCAAGGGGAAGGAGATCCCGGAAGGGCTTCCAGATCACAAATCCGGTCAGGATGAGAAGAAAGATGTTCCCAACGACAATCCAATGGAGGAATATCTGGCCTGGGTGATATTTACCAGCAAGGGGATAAGACTTGGAAAGGCCGAAGAAGCTTTTCAAGATCGATAAAATCCTCTTCACTTCTGCTCGATTGAAAACCATTGGATTGGATCGACGGACGATGAAGCTCTCATAGATAACGTGAAAGAGAAGGCCTACCAGGAGGAGAGCTACTCCCCAGCGGTGCCAGTAGAACCATAAGGATGCCGGTGTTCCGGTGGGTGGGTTTTTCTGAGGATGATAGATCATCCAACCAGAGATCGTCAGGGTTATGACTGCAAGGGCGTTGGCCCAATGGTAGATACGCTGGAAAAGAGTATGCCGCTCGATTCTTTCTTCCTTTTCATCCGAAGCGGCATGCTCCCCCCGGTTCAGATCCGCGGGTCGTGGTTGGCGAAAGGCCCTTCGACTTGCATGGACGAAGCAGAAGATCAGGCCAGCGATGATGAAGGCCCAGAAGATCCGGTCGTCAAGACGATAAAGGTTATATTCGGCCATGGTGAAGGCGGGCAAAGAAAAAGATTCACCAATCATGATCTTGTTCCCGGGATGCCTCTTTTTTGTAAATCCTCAGCCACATCTTTCAGGCCTAATCGTTCCAAGGTTGAACCGGCAGGGATGCCAGTTTTGACATCCCATTCCCTCAGTCTGTAATACTCGCTCTTGGCATGTTCTAAATCTTCTCGCAGATACTTTCGGCCTCCAGCATCTTCCTTTTCGAAATATAGGTCATGAAGGATGTCGTCCCGACGAGTGCGACCATCTCGCACGGCCAAGGCCCTTTCGAGGGTGCAGAGCATTTCTCCCTTGCGATAAGATTCCTCTTCACTCATCTCTTCTCCGGTCACTGCGGAATAGAGGCGAGACTCAAGGGTCGTATCTCCTACATGGTCGGAGGAATTTGCATTGAAAAGATATGGGAAAAGAATGTCACACAAAATGTAGCTGTCCTTCAGAAGGGAATGTTCATGATACCGCTTGACCACGGGAGCAGCCCATTTCCAATTCAGACTCTTTCCATCCCGCCGAATAAATTCAGCTGCTTCTTCTGAACCATAGACAGCCTTCATCACGGGTTTGAGAACAGGGGAGATCTTTTCCGGGACTGCTGTCAGGGCATTCTGCCCGATTGTGAAAGCTGCCCCCCAAAGCATAGAGATATAACTATGGGAGACCATGGCGTCTCGATTATCCAGAACCCACATCAGGGCCAACTGCGGGACAGCATATCCTGTTGGGAACCCCCCCAAATAGACCCAGTGCTCTCGATAACCACCGAACTTCCCAGCACGGGGATAATACATTAAGGAGAGCTTTTCCGCTTTTCCACCGAGCTTCAAGGCCGCCCGATGTCCACCTTCGGCAAGGAGATCACCAAAGCCGTCCCGATCTGCGATCTTATGCAAAAGCTTGGAGATGAAGTTCCAGGAACCGATCTCTTTGAGCGGCAACCCCGTTTCGTCCTCAGTGATCAACTTCTCTCGGTAACAATCCTCCAGCCAGGGGATGATGGCCATTAGTTCATAGGCGTTGATCCCGAGAAGGTCCGCCAGTTTTGCCGCCTGCCAAGTTATCTTGCTGTAGCCCTTTTCGGGCTGAAAAACCATGGACTCCATGTACATATAAGACTGAGCGCAAAGAGCAACGCCATTGGTGATGTCCGGACCTTTCACATGGGAGCGGCAGGATACAGGGCAGGCGAAACAACCGTCAGGAGTCTGGGAGTACCCGGATGAGGGATCATTACAAAGATCGAGAAGCTCGCCGGGAAGAAGGGAGAGACCTCCCCGACCATAGCCTCCGCCCCAGATATTATATTTAAATCCCTTTTCTTCTGGCTCGTAGGGATTGCTCCCCAAAGATTTGCGGGAGAAGAGGTTTTGAACGTGGTGGTTGATTTGCATCAGTTCTTTCGGTCTGGCAACAACCACATCACCAGAGCCCCGAACGGCAATGGCCTTCAAGTTCTTCGATCCCATCACACCGCCGAATCCTCCCTGACCGGACGCATCTCCGGAGTCGGTTAGAATACAAGCAATGCGACTTCGATTTTCACCCGCCTTCCCGATGACCATGACTCTCGTCTTGTTGCCGTGGAGCTTCCAGATCATCTGCTGGGTTTGATAAGTATCCAAACCCCAGAGACGAGTGGCATCGAGGATCTCGGCTTTTCGATCTGTAATCCAGAGATAGACTGGTTTGGAAGCTCTTCCTTGAACAATCAAGGCGTCGTATCCAGCCCATTTTAGCTCAGGTGCCCAGTGTCCGCCAACGCCAGAACGGCAGAAAGATTCGGTAGGACCGGTTTGGGGAGCTTTTCCAAGAACCATGAATCTTCCAGACGTGGGAGCCAACGTCCCTTGAAGAGGACCCGTAGCAAAGATGAGTCGGTTTTCCGGGTCAAAGGCGCCAACTTCAGGCGGGACTTCATCCCAGCAGATCTTGGCCCCGAGTCCACGACCTCCCAGAAACATGGGCACGTAGTCGAAGGTTGAGGCCTCGGAGATCTTTCGGCTTGTCAGGTCAACCCGGAGGATCTTCCCCGTCCACCCTCCTTTTGGAGTCATTTCAGTCTCCTTTGAGCACAGGATAGCCAACGAGCAGTCCTTTTTCTGACCGCTCCAGTCGCAGAACACCGAGGGGGCAAAGCTTCACACATTGAGGATCCCCGAAACAGAGGTGGCATTTGACGGTTCTTTGTTTTTGCACATCGAACCTTGGCCGGGGAGGCTGAAAGTATTTCTGGCAAGCCTCAACACATTTCTGGCAGCCAATGCAGACCCTTTCATCGATAACGCGGGCATACGTGCCGGTCTGCCGATCAACCTGCAGCGCGGTCACCGGGCAAGCCTTGAGACAAGGAGGATCGGCGCACTGATGGCACACCTTGGGTTGGTACTCTCCCTTGAGATACTCTTTTTCGAGGGAAATCCTTGCGAGAGAAGGGGAGTTGCGGCCATTGCTGTTGAAGTTAGCACAGGCCATTTCGCAGGTGCGGCATCCGGAACAGAGGGATTTGTCCGCCAGGATGACCCCCCTGGCCAGAGCCACCTTCTGCCCGTTGGGAAAGGTAAGGGTCCCCAGAATATCCCCAAGAGCAACGACACTTCCGAGGCCGAAAATACTGATGGTTAGGCCTTTGAGAACCGTTCGGCGGCCTACTTCCTTTGTCATCTAGGGGTCTCTTTCATGGCTGCAGTAATGCATAAAAAAAGGTTCAAGGATTCCTAAAGTCAAGGGGGCATGTGAAGAAAAATGATTTTGAATCCTTGGACCCCGTGAATTCTCTAGCCCTGTTTCCCATCAAGTGGCAGGAGGGGAGAAATAAGGCCTTGCAGAGATCGGCCCGAACGATTCGTCAGTCTCTTTGATGATGAGTTTGTAATAGTACTTTGCTTCTGCCCCCTTAATCTTGTCCACGTACTCATAGACCGTCTTATCAGGAGTGATATTGACTGTCTCCACTTCCTGATAAGAGCCTTCTTCAGAGGTTATCGCTCGAAGGATTTGGACTGTCATTGGGTCTTTCACAAGGGCCTTCGTTTTCCAGGTGAGCTTAACCGCCCGGTAAAGAGCCTGAACTTTGAAATCTACTATGGTTGGATCTGCTTTCTGGGATGTGGCTATTTGTGGGCCAAGAAGGGTAATAAAAAAAATCAGGGTGAGAAAAGACATAGCATATTTGATCATGGAAGGCTCTCCATATTCTTTTCCTGGATTAAAAATCCCCTCTTCCCCGAGAACAGGGAAGAGGGGAGCATGCGTTATGTAAGCGGATGGGAGATTAACCTAAAACGAGCTTAAGATCGTCATCCTTCTTAGCATATCCTATGCCAAGCTTTACAGCTTGGAGGATCTGCTTTTGGTACCATGCATACATGCCAATCTTGTTGGCCGCCATGTTCGGGTACCATTCCTGAAGGATCTTGATGCCCATGACATCATTGGCTACCTGGTCACCGGAAGCAAGAATCATTCCAGGCTTCACCTGCTCCCCATGAGAAGGCCCGCCGCTGATAAGCGACCTTCGGCCGTCCATGATGATGAGGTCTGGTCGGGTAGGAAGGTTAATCTCTGCTGCCTGCTCGGGAACAAAGATGTGGTTGAATCCATGGAGAGAGGCCCCGCGGTCAGCCCGGTGCAAGATTCCAACGGAAAGCTTCAAACTCTGCGTGATTCCCCCGAGGAAATGGGTCTTCATCACCGGGGTGTAGATGATTTTGTCGTAATTTCTGAGGTCTTCTGGATAGGCCACCGTGCCATCGCCGCCACCGATCTTTCCCAAGAATTCGGCCTTGGCATTGCGGATGTTCATCCACTTACCTAAATCATAGTTGTTAAGGGGCGTATTTGTCGCGCTGCATACGGAATCGTAACCCATTTTTTTGATCACGCGAGCGGTCGGCCCCCAAGGCCCGCAGCTATCGCCTATCGTGAGATTCTCATAACCCTCATCCTTGAGTACGAGAATGAGAGCCTCCAAAAACTCCGGATCTGTACCCCCTTGGGGCCAGGGATCTGAAGTGTTCATGTTGGGTTTAATGAGGATCTTGTCGGTTTCTTTCAGGGCTTTTCCAAATCCTCCGATAAGACTCATAACCCTTTTTATATCTCCCTTCAGATCTTTATCCAAGGGAGTAGCCATGATGAGGCCGACAGGCGATTTGGTGCCCTCAGCATACCAGTTCGGATGGAGGTGAGACCATTCTACCGGCTTTCCTCCGTCCACCAAATCTTCAGGTTTTTTGTCAAAATACCCCTCTGGAAGGTGTGCATTCGTGGTAAACTCACCAAACTGCTTAAGCTGTGTATCCCTCATCCTCCAGACACCTTCGTGGGCCGGAATGTCAAGGTCATCGACGGCATGGGCTCGGCCATGGCCTATCAAACCCACCGCAACGACCCCGGCACCGCAATATTTGGCCACATCCTCAATGAATTTCCTTCGACTGATCTCTTTAGAGCTCATTATCCTTCCTCCTTTCGTAAGAGTTAAGGTATGATTAGACCCACTCATTCTCCCGAAAAACAAACCAATGCTCTCGCTCCCTCCTTTCTCATTTGACTTTTACTCTTGTATTTGGGCTTCCTGCCGTATAGAAACCGCCCTTATGCCTTTTTCTCTAAGTAGCCTGATATGTAAGTAAAAAAAGGAGCAAACGTTGACAATCCTAATTTACCCCTTTTGGCAAATTTGTCAAGTAAATTCTCTTAAATATTTTTTCTATAAATCCGAATAATTTCCCGAATAATTTCCCTTGACAATCCTAATTCTTAGTGTAAAGAATATAACTTCTATCAGGAGGAAAACGTTGGTTGAGGAAAGAATCAAGGATGCGACGAAGATCTTAAATCTCTTAAGATCGCTGTCCGATTATAAACCGTATTTTGAGATTATCGGTAGTTATCGTCTGATTGACGATGGCGTCCGACCAGAGGCCACCATCATGCTCCGGGCGAATGGCAAGGAAATGCATGAGGCAGACACAGGGGTGGGGCCATTGGACGCATTGGCTAAAGTACTGAAGAAATCGTTGAAATCGCTCTTCCCGGAACTCAATCAGGTGAAATTGATCGATTTCAGTTCGAGAATCTTCGATCCAGGTTCAGGGACGGCGGCAGGCGTGGAGGTGGAGATTCTCTTCAGTAATGGAAAGGATGCATGGAGGGTGAAGGCATTCTCTGAAAATATCTGTAAAGCATCCTTTTTGGCCTTGGTCGATGGATTTGAATACGGGATTCTTATCACTCGGGAGAAGAAAGAGTGAAGACACGATCCCCAGCCAAATGTCAAACAGCTCTTGAATTTGAACTGTGCCATTTGAGTCTGATGTGATATTTGATCTTTGACATGAACTTCCGCTAAAGGAGATATCATGGATCGCGAAAGGTTAGAAGAGGTTATCAAGGGAAAGGCAAAAGACGGAAAACTCCCCTGCCCGTTGTGTTTCAAGATCGCTGAGGATTTTGGAATTTCCAGAAGAGAGATGGGCGACGTTCTGAATGAGATGAAGATCAAGGTCAGCCAATGTCAACTGGGCTGTTTTAAATAGTTTTGGGTTTGACATCAGAAATGATTTGAATATAATAATCGAGGCTAGAGTAAAACGGAGTCGTTATAGAACCAAAGGAGGTCATGGGGCGTTACAAGAAAGTGAAAAGAATAGGGTTGTGGAGGAATTCATTGATATCTCAAGGATGGTCTCATGACCACAAGGAGGTAAGATTATGAATTCAGTTGTTGTCCTGATTCTAGGGTTTCTCATTTTCTTCATCGGTTACCGTTTCTACGCCAAGTACGTCGATACGAAAATCATCAAGTCCGATCCAAAGAAAATCACTCCAGCCAGGATGTATATGGATGGAGTGGAATTTATGCCCACCAGTAAAAACATCCTCTTCGGTTACCAATTTAAATCCATTGCCGGCGCAGCCCCGGTTATCGGGCCTATCCTCGCTATCCAGTGGGGATGGCTCCCGGTATTACTCTGGCTCTTACTGGGTGCATTTTTCATTGGCTGGGTTCATGACTACTCGAGCGCCGTGGTGGCCATGAGAAATGAGGGAGCTTCCTTTGGAGGATTGAGTTACAAATTGATTTCGGCGAGAGCTCGGATCATTCTCCTCTGCTTTATCTATTTTTTTCTTCTTCTCATCGCCGGTGCCTTTGCAGCCATCGTCGTCAATGCAGCCATCGGGCAGAAGAGTTCTCCCATGGCCTGGCTTTTTTTCACCATGGGTGGAGTTCTTGCTGGGCAGATGATCTATCGCTGGAAGAAGGATATTATTCTGACCACTGTTGTCACTGTCGCTATTTCATTGTTCGGGATATGGCTTGGATCCGTTGCCCCCTCTGACAGCATTCTTGGAGAAGTCATTGCCAACAGCCGGCTTGTTTGGGCGATCGCTGCGCTCGTTTTCTGTTATTTCGCTGCTGTCTTACCGATCTGGAGGTTTGCCCTTCCCATTAACTATGTCACTTCCTACATCATCTTCTTGGGTCTCTTATTCGGGATCATTGGAGTGTTTGTGCTCCATCCTAATCTCTCACTCCCGGCTTATACCGGTTTTGACATCAAGATCGGGCCCCTCTGGCCCATCATGTTTGTGACTGTCGGTTGCGGGGCAGTGTCCGGATGGCACAGCATTGTTTCAAGTTCAGGCACGGCCAGGCAATTAGAGTACGAAACAGACGCCCGTCCTGTAGGAGGCGGGGTGATGTTTGTGGAGATGATGCTTGGCTTGTTCGCTCTGGTCATTGCCGGAACGATTTACGCCTCGTCTTCTGAATATGCGGCCGCCATTGCCAAAGGACCTATTAACATCTTCGCAGCAGGTGTCGGGAAATTCCTGGGTGCGTTAGGGGTGCCAGATGCCATTGGGAAGTCCTATGGCAGCGTGATGTTAATCGTCCTGGCAGTTACCATCCTGCAGCTGGTTATTCGATTTATGAGAGTGGCCACTTCTGAAATGTTGGGCGATATTAGCCCCATTTTCAAGAATGTGCATATTGGCACCACCATTGCCAGTCTTCTCACGCTGATCCTGGTCATGACAGGATGGTGGCAATACCTCTGGATCCTTTTCGGGGGAGCCAACCAATTGATGGCCTCCGTGGCCCTCATGCTGATGACAGCTTATTTGATGTCCCAGGGGAAACCGTATGGATGGACCTTCTACCCGATGATTTTTATGTTTTTCACGACCACAACTGCTCTCGTCGTCACCTCTTATAGGCTTTTCAAACAGGTTTATTCAGGGGCGGTCAAAGGGGAAGCATTGGTGGGGAACATACTGATGATCTTGGTCGGGATCTTTCTGGTTATTGCGGCGATCATTCTGGCTGTTGAAGGGATCAAGGCATTTAGCCGATATCGGGCTTTAAGAGCTCAACCTGCCGCAGCCGTGGCTTAGGAAGTTTCAGGTTTGAAGTTTGATGTTCATTTTTGAAACTCAAAACCGGTAATCTGAAACTCTAGAATTTTGTGATAACTTGTAGCCCCCATTTGTTGGGGACGGGGTGGGCGTCGGCAGTATATGGCGACACCCAAATGAGATTTTGGAAGGAGAAAGATTCATGTCAGAAGAGGAGAAAAAGAAAAGGGGGTTTTTTCAGGCGATCAAGGAGTTCGTCTATGGGATGGCAGCTCATGACTCGTACCGATTTGCCATGAAGACAAGGGCGAGCATGGAGCACCTCTTTATCCTCATCACCATGGGAGACATGTTGGGTGTTCCCATTCTCCCACCGTACTATTCCTTAAGGTTATTACCTTATGTGGTCCCCCAGATTTCCACCTGGAAACGGAGGATGTTAAGGGAAAAAGATTTTACAGACGGCCTGGCGTAGAGTGCCAGCTCACGGGTTCATAGAGGTTATTGGGTTTATCGAGTTCCAAAGAGTTCAACTCATCGAGAACCCAAATAATCTAGGTAACCCGATTATCAAGAATGGGGGTGATTCATATTCCATTAGCAGACATCTTTGAGAAATTTCCGGACCGGCGATACATCATGTTTGGCGGAAAAGGGGGCTTAGGGAAGACCACATTTTCCGCTGCCACAGCCTATTATTTGGCGAAGAAAGGAAAACGAGTGTTGGTCTTCTCGGTCGATCCGCAAGCCTCGTTAACGGATATCTTCGAGAGAGACATCTTTGGGAAGGGACCCACTGAAATCATTCCCAACCTTTATGCACAGGAGATTGATGCCGACCGGCGTGTGAAGGAATATCAACAAGAAATCCGGCAGAAGATTCTGGACATGTATGGAATGAATAGCATTCCGGAAGAGATCGAGAGCTATATTCAGGCGGCTGCGGCAGAGCCTGCCATGGAGGAAAGCGCCATTTTTGATGAGGTGGTGGATATTGTCGTCAAAGGAGGCTACGATTACTACATTTACGATTTGGTGCCGTTAGGTCATGCCCTTTACTATCTAAGTATGGCATCTGTCTATGATGCGTGGATCGGTAAGATCACTGGTCTGAGAGAACAGATGAGGGAATACGATAAGGTGGCGGCTGTGATGCGGCGGGAAAAGGAATTGGATGAAGACGCCATCTTGAAAGAACTTCTTTATATCAAAGAGCGCATCAACAAATCCTCAAGCATCCTGACCGATAAAGACAAGACAGCCTTCTTTTTCGTTTTGACCGCTGAAGAAATGATCATCAAGGACACCTTAAAGGCGGCAGAACTCTTTGCAAAATTCGACGTCCCCATGAGTGGCTATATCATCAATCGTGTTCTTCCTCTCGGATTGAAGGACCAAAATATTCCCGAATATTTGAAAAATCGTCTCGAGATGCAGGAGCACTATTTAAAGGTGATTGGCACGACTTTTGGAAAGGAGATCTTGGCATCCGTCCCTGAAATGGAGCGAGATGTCACTGGGCTTGCAATGATTGAAAAGATGGCCAAAGCCATGTTTGATGGAATCGGCTGAAGCCAATTCAGAATGACTCAACACCGATGACCCATAACCAGTAGGAGTGAAACCGTGAACCAGATTACAACCAGCATGGAAAAATTCATGAAGGATCACCCCCGTTTGAAATATATCTTCTTTGGAGGAAAGGGAGGAGTGGGAAAGACAGTCATGGCAGGGGCAGCAGCCTTGTGGTCAGCGAAACAGGGCAAGAAAACCTTGCTCGCCTCAACCAATCCTGTCCATAGCCTTTCCACCCTCTTAGAAAAAGATGTCTTCGGAAAAGCAGCCATCGTCTGCGACGAAGAGAAATGCTATGCCTTCGAGATCGATACACGGGATACGATCGAACGCTCAAAACAAGAGATCCGCGAAAAGATCAACTGGTTTCTAAAATTCGCAGACATCACGACGAAGGCAGAGGATTTCATCGAATCGGCCACCATGAATCCTGCCTTCGAAGAGTCGGCTATGTTTGAAAATATGGTGGATCTCATGTTCAAGGATGAATATGATTTTTACGTCTTCGATACTGCTCCCACAGCTAATGCGAGGCGCCTTCTCGGAATGTCGAAGGTCTACTCCCTTTGGGTGGAGAAGATGCTGAAGAGTAGGGAGGAGGCGAAGTCGTTGAGGGAAGTGCTCTCCTTCTCGAAAAAAGAAAAAAAGGACCCTCTCCTGGATTACCTCTTAAGTTTCAAGGACAGAATGGGCAATGCTAAGAGTCTCCTGACCGACAACGCCCTCACAGCCTTCTTTTTTGTGACGTTGCCTGAGAGCCTTCCCATTGCGGTCATCACCCGGTTCATCAACTGGTTCCATGAATTCGGAATTCCTGTGGGTGGGGTCGTGGTCAATGGAGTGATCCAAAAGGCTCAGGTTGGAAAAGATGCTGCAGAGTTCGTCCTCAACCGAGTTCAGATGCAAGATGAGCACATGGCAGAGATTTGGAAGATATTCGGAGACAGGGTGAGGGCGATCATTCCACTATTTGAAACGGAGGTGAAGGGAGCGAAGATGTTAAATCGAACGATTGAACATCTGTTCGTTTAGCCATTTCATACGCCTAGTAGTCGATGACGGATTGAACGCCGTGAGACAGGCGGACTTCTTCAATTCTGGTACGAGGATTGCCGATCGAATGATGGTATAGCTTGCTGTTTCTATTTGGCTTGTGTGAGGGTTGAAGGATTGCTAACCCTATTCCAACTCTTTCTTGCGGTTTTTGCAATCTATAGTGCTCTCCACTATGAAGAAGAGGTGAGACTTGTTGTCCCTTTAGGGTGCCTCATTCTAATGTTTGTCGTCAGCCGGATTGACAAGAAACTGTCCGACAGTGAGAGCGCACGCAAGAGTTTCTTGAAGACAGAAATTGACAAGGTTTGGAAGAAAAAGTCACCAACGGTAATAGAACAGGATTTCTCCGCTATCGAGTCCCTGGTTTGGCCAAAGAGTGAATTGCTGCTAATCGATGCCGTTCATTCCATGTTCAAGGATTTGGGGTTCAAAATAACAACGGGGATCAACTATCATTCGGTCGATCGAATCGTCAGAATTCCAGACACTGGGATGGTCTTCGGGGTGGAGATCATGATGAGCGAAGGGGAGGTGGAGGAAAACCATCCCAAGCTCACCAGGGCGTTACAGTTTGAGAAAGAGAAGAGAGAAGACGAAAAGACACTCATTATTGGATCCACCCATACCCGTCTCCCTCTCTCCGAAAGAGATAAGGTCCATGACGTTTCCAGAGAACTGGCCGATTTTTTGGAGCGGCACAACATCAGTTTTATGACTACCCATCACCTCTACGAACTCTGGCAGAAGTCAAAAGCAGGAAAGGTTGATATCTTCGGGCTTTTCGCCAGTGTTTATTCCCATCGGGGTGGGGTTTTTCCTCTGGAGGATGTTACAGATTCTTACCCATTCTCTCCCAACCCATAAGTCTCATCTTAGTGATATTAGACGCAGAAAAGCATGTTCCTTTCGGTTTTTTTACCTCTCCGTTATAATTGGACATGAAGGTTAGGGAGGTCTTGTCCAAAACCATTCTTACCAAAACGGCCATTCCCGGCTTTGACTACTGTATCAATCCTTATGTGGGATGTGGCCATGGTTGCCGTTACTGTTATGCCAGTTTTATGAAGCGGTTCACCGGTCATCAAGAACCGTGGGGAGAATTTGTCGATGTTAAAGTAAACGCTCCCCATTTGTTGAAGAAGCAGTTGAAAAGAGCAAGGCATGGAATTGTCGCGCTGAGTACAGTGACCGATCCCTATCAACCCCTGGAGAAGACTTACAAGATAACCCGAAGATGTCTGGAAGCACTTTTGGAGGATGAATTTTCAGTCAATATACTAACCCGATCGTTCCTCTGCCTGAGAGACATCGACCTGTTCAAGAAGTTACGGGAGATCGAAGTGGGGCTTTCCGTTACAACCGACGATGAAGATATAAGAAAGATCTTTGAACCTCACTCCCCTTCCATCCACT
>JBEKDJ010000049.1:0-22197 GCA_050014415.1 Thermodesulfobacteriota bacterium
CAAAACCGATTCGCCGTCCGCCAAAGCGGAAACTATAAGACCCCTATGGGTGTAGCTCTTTGACCCGTGGATGGTGATAACCGAGTCACAATGATCAAGGGGTTTGATCTCGATCATGTTTTTCTGTCCCCGAGAAAGAGTATTATGAGGAGTTCGTTCCTATCTACCGATGGAAATGACTTCCCCCCCACCCGGTTCCTCTCCCTCCAAGGGAGAGGGGAATACGAGATAGGAATCAACTTGAATCCCTTGCCCGTTGAAGGAGGAGAGTGGAGGGTTGGGATGAAATCATCTATTTCTTAAGTAATGCTTTTCGAAGGTCCTCTTTGATTTGATTGATTTCCGGTTTCTTCCCTATCCAGATTTCAAGTTGTGCTGCCCCTTGACGGGCGAGCATCTCCAGCCCGTTTATTGTCCGGCAGCCCTGTTCCTCAGCTTCCTCCAGGAGTTTTGTCTTAAGTGGCTGGTAAACAATATCCATCACGACCGCCCCTCCCTTCAAAAACTTCTTGGGAAGAGGGCTGTCAGCATTGCACGGGGACATGCCCACAGAGGTGGCATTGATAATCAAATCAGTTTTCATACCTTCTATAGATGACAAGGAAACATGCCCGAATTCCCTGGCCAAGTCTTCGGCCTTGTTGAGCGAACGGTTGTAAATGAAAACTTGACAGCTCCTTTTCTTGAGTCCAAAACCAATGGCCCGAGCGGCCCCACCTGCTCCCAGGAGCAAAACCTTCTTTCCCATCAAGTCGACCATCTCCTCCAATGCTTCCAGTGCTCCACGCCAATCCGTGTTGTAACCAACCAGTTTTCCTCCTTCATTTTTGATCGTATTGACAGCTTGAATTTTCCCGGCCGAGTCCTCGACCTGATCGAGGAAAGGAATCACTTGGGTCTTAAATGGAACGGTGACGCTCACCCCACTCATTCCCAGACCTCTAATCCCGTTGAGCGCTTCAGCGAGATCCTTAACTTCGAAAGCCAGATAGGCAGCATTCAATCCCATTCTTTCAAAAGCAGCATTGTGGATGATCGGGCTCAAACTATGTCTGACTGGATTTCCAATAATCCCATAGAGTTGGGTCTGAGCGTCGATCACCTTGGCTCCTCGCCTGCTTTACCCTGAGATTTTCTACTATCGCTTGAGATTGGGTTGGGTTCTACTTTGTCAGACTGAAATTAAGCATTTCTTTTTGTCAACTGGTTTCAAGATACTGGATTTCTGTTTCCGCCCTGAACCGAGCCTGGTTCAGGACTTCCGCAGGAATGAAACAAAAACTCATTGGGGTGAACAGTCGTTCCCCCAAAGGTGGGAATCCAGAAGGTTTCATTATTAAAGTCGCTCAATCTAGGCAAGACTCAACCCTAACCCCAACCTTAACCTTGTACGGTCAGCTTCTCCCAGACCTCTATCATCTCCCCAACAGTCAACTGTCCGGGGGCAGAAGTCTTGTCCCTACGAGATGATGCGTATGTCCATGCTGCTCCCATCAAAGGAGCGAAGATGCGGCTCAACTTCCCTTTCTCGCCCATGCAGAACGTCACAATCTCTTGTTTCTTCTTTCTCGCAAAGGGAATAAGCGACAAAACTTGGAGATTATCTTCCCAGGATGCCGCAAAAGTTACGATCTTAACCACGTCCGCTCCCAACCGACTCATATGGTCATAGAGCCCTCGCAACTCCTTTTGGGAAGGCGTCCTCTGAGAATCATGGAAAGAAAGAATCATTTTCGTCTTCGATTTGTTGGCGATTAAGTCTTGAAGTAATGATCTTCTACTTCTTATTTCCACATCCACGTATTCGGCCCCCAATTCAACGGCTTCTTTCAAGATCTCGAATCTTTCCTTCCCATCCCCTCTGTATCTTCCACCCTCCTCTATTCTCCGGTTTGTAATAATGAAGGGTTTCTTTCTATTCTTCATAAGAACTGCTAGTTTGGGCTCCTTCAGGTAATCGGCCCGAAGCTCGATGAGATCAGCCAGTGAATTAGCCTCTTCTATCGCCTCGATGGCTTTCTTCACGTGGGTCTCGACGATGGGGACGCAGATTCTTGCCCGATCTTTACCTCGCACCCAGAAAGCCTTGTTCTGCGAACGGGGATGAAGTGAGCAATGATTCTGTTTCTCCTCCAAGCCGCGATCTGCGGACGTGGTGCAGGCTTTACTAAGACAACCAGAATGCCCCGTTCTGTGAACGGGGATGAATGGCGATTTGGAGTTGGAATTTGAAAGTTGCCGGGTTTCCGTGAGGCCGCAAAGCCCCGTCTTGTAGGCGGGGATAGGTCTCATGGGGCAACTTTCTTTACTTCTCAGTGATTGTTTCATCAATTTTGACACCGAAATGTCTTCCTGCGTCTTCCCGGAAGATCAGGATCTCGCTTCCCTCTTTGAGATCGACCAGCGAAACCGCCTCACCAGAGGGAGCGGTCAGTCTGATCGTTTCGGCATTCTGCACGATGGTCGAAATGGTCTGCCCGTTTTCCTCAGCCTCTACCAGAACCAATGGCCGCTTCTCTACTTTGGCCCTACCCACTATAGCTGGATAGCTGATGCCTTTGAAACTTACGACCAGCACCTGATCACCCGATTTGATCTCGGAGAGATATCTGGTCTCCCCATTTGCTAACCGGATATAGGCATGCACGGGTCCGGCATTTACCCGAAAAGGCCGTGTATTCACAAAAGGATTTTCAACACTTTCGGAATGAACTAGAAAAAGGGCTTGGCTGCTATTGCCTACCAACATCCCTTCGCCCAGTTCCATTGAAGAACAAGTATCTACACAGACCCGGTCTCCCATGCCGATTGGCTCGATTCGCCTAATCTTGGCCGGGCGGAGTTCGATCTTCTCGTCTCTTCTTTTGAGGGCATGGACCATATGCCGCACGACATCTGGGTCTGGGTTGTCGATCACAACACCATCGACCCCCCTTTCGAGAATGCCAAGCGCTGTCTGTCCTTCTTTCAGATCATTGATCTCGACGAAGAGGTTATTCGTCTTGCTCAACAAGTTCTCCAACGGGATGATTCTCCATTCCCCCCCCCTCACAATCACCTTTTTCGACAGACTTAATGCAACGATCTCCTCTTCGTCCTTCTTTTCCTGGATCTCCTTGACCACAACATCACGACCCAGTAAGAGATCGCCATCCTCAGACACGGTAGGAATAATGCCCATCTTCCTTACCTCTTGTCCCAACCCTGGGGGAATCCAGAGGGCATCCGCCCCGCATTCCAAGGCGGTCATAGCAATCTCCTTTTTCCAAGGGATGGCCTTCACCCAGATTTTTTTCATGCCCTCACCCCGAATTCTCTCACCTTTTCTTCAACCGCACTGCCGCTATGGACGATCTTGCTAATTGTCTGTACGATCTTCTCCGGGTCTTTGTGCTGGAAAACGTTCCTGCCGATGGAGACGCCGGCTGCCCCCGCTGCCATCGCCTCCTTGACCATCTCGGTGATATCCTCGTCGTTTCCCATTTTCTCTCCGCCGGCAATGACTACGGGAACAAAACATCCCTCGACCACCTCCCTGAAGCTTTCTACAGTGCCCGTATAGACAACCTTCACAATATCTGCACCAAGCTCAGCCCCTACTCGAGCAGCATGCTTCACCAGTTTGACGTCGTATTCATTCTTTACCTTGGGACCCCTCGTGTACATCATGGCCAAAAGCGGCATCCCCCATTCCATGGCCACCCTGCCCACATAACCCAGATCATTCAGCATGGCTCTCTCATCCTCAGCTCCGAGATTCACATGAATGGAGACTCCATCCGCCCCTAGCTTGATTGCCTCCTCCACAGTGCACACCATGGTCTTGGAGTTTGGATCAGGCGCCATCCGCGTGCTCGCAGAAAGGTGGATGATCAGGCCTACATCTTTTCCTCTTCTCCTATGGCCGGCTTCCGCCACTCCTTTGTGGACAATGAAGGCATTTGCTCCCCCATTGGCGACAGCATTGACAGTCTCCGGTAAATTGATCAACCCGGCGACCGGCCCAATCGTCACTGCGTGATCCATCGGGACAATCACCGTCTTCCCGGTCTCTCTGTTCATGATACGTTCCATACGGATCTTTTTCCCGACCATGACCTTTCCTCCTTTCTTCGGAAATAGAAAAGGCCGTTTGAGGAACTTCCTCCACGGCCTTAGAAAAGAAAAAGGCCGTAGGTAAATGCTTGATCTACCCACGGCCTATATTGGCTACACTTATTCTTAGAGATCAGCCAGAGGCAGTGGATAGACTTTGGCAAAACACCACCAATAAAAGTTGAGCCCACTGCTGAAATCCACTGGACGAAGCCGATCCATCTTCCACCTTCTACCGTGCCTTGTAACACAGGCCAAATGCTTTGTCAAGAAGAATTTTCTGAAGTTTCTGAAGAATTTTCTGGGTGTTGTGTTGTAATCCCTCAGAAGGTGTGAAAAAGACCGAAAACATGGATTAAACCGAAAGGATGGGTGGATTGAAGAAGCTTTGGAGCGCAACCATTATAATGTGAAGCGCTATGCCGTAACCCTACTTAAACACGTATCTCTATCGCTGCAACAGGTGACCCTTGACCTCAACGAGCGCATTTTCAAGGGTCGTAAATCCATCCATCCTTTCGGGATAAAGGTTGACTAAACCAATTCTTTCACACCTTCTGAGGGGTTTATCATGGAAATAGGAAACAATTTTTTTCTTGACATTTGAATTCATTTAGTCTATTGAATATTGTAGACTGTAGACAATTAATATAGGAAAGAAAACATAGGGGTGATAAATAGTATCATTGCATAACCCCCGAGGAGAAAAACTTTTGGAGAGTTGTCGGGTGGTCAAAGACTTAATGAAAATCAATTGAATTACTTAAAAATACTCGCCAATTTTCCCACCAAACTGGTGGAAACATCCGGTAACAATTCGGTTGAATTACTTTATTGGATCATAATTAATCCAAATTGCATTCTAAAAAGAAAGGAGAAGAAATTATGTGGATCTTACGAATTAACATGACTGATCGTACTTATCGTTTGGAAGAAGTCCCGGCGGCCTATAAAAACTTAGGAGGCCGTGGATTAACGTCCACCATCGTCCACGACGAAGTTCCCCCGACGAGTCATCCACTCGGCCCCAACAACAAACTCGTCTTTGCTCCCGGTATCGTGACAGGGACTTCGGCTCCCACATCGGCTCGCATCTCCGTGGGTGCCAAGTCACCCCTCACAGGAGGGATCAAGGAATCGAACGCCGGGTCAACATTTCCCCCATACCTTGCCTCCATGCAAATCAAAGCCCTGGTGGTGGAAGGACAACCTAAAGAAAAAGGCAAATACTGGACGGCTTACCTGACCTGGGATGCCAAGGTCGGCAAGCCCAAAGTGGAATTCCTCCCCGCCGATGAGTACAAGGGGAAAAATCTGTATGAGGTCTACCCGAAGATGTTTGAGCGTTTCGGTAAAAAGGTATCCGTTGCGGGTGTCGGAGTGGCAGGGGAGTATGGCTATGCGAACTCCGGCATCGCGTACAACGACCTGCGGAGCAATCAACCCAACCGATATTCGGGCCGTGGCGGCTTAGGCGCGGTGATGGCCAGCAGAGGGCTGAAATTTATCGTGCTGGACAGTAACGGGGCTCCAAATGTCAATATCGTTGACAAGGCCCTATTTGCCCAAGGGGCCAAGAAGTTAGCGGACGCCATGCGCTCCCATGATGTGACCAAGCCCAAAGGGGGTTTGAACACCTACGGCACGGCGGTACTGGTCAACATCATGAATGAGGCCGGCGGCCTCCCCACACGCAACTTCTCCAGCGGCCGATTTGAGGGTGCAGCCAAGATAGCAGGCGAGGCCATCTTTGAAGGGAACAAGGCGCGTCTGGGCAAAGAGCTTTACAATCATGCTTGCAGCCCTGGCTGCATCATCCAGTGTTCTAATACCTGGCACAAGCCTGATGGTACAGAGCACACCTCCTGTGTAGAGTACGAGTCTTCCTGGGCTTTGGGCGCTGACTGCGGCATTGATAACCTGGACGATATAGCCGAGATGATTCGCCTGTGCAATGCCTATGGTCTGGACACCATTGAAACGGGTACCACAATAGCCGTGGCCATGGAGGCCGGTGTGCTCCCCTTTGGCGATGGGAAGAAGGCCATTGGGCTTGTTCAGGAGATGGGCAAGGGGACGGCTATGGGCCGTATCCTGGGTGGCGGCACAGAGTTCACTGCCAAAGCCTATGGCATGACGCGTTATCCCACTGTAAAGGGGCAGAGCATGCCCGCCTATGAACCCAGGGCTGTGAAGGGGATTGGCATTACCTTTGCGACAACGACGATGGGTGCAGACCACACCGCCGGTTATACCATTGGCCCTGAGATTTTGGGTGTTGGGGGTAAGGTAGATCCTCTTACTCCTGAAGGCAAGGCGGCACTCAGCCGGGCTTTTCAAGCAACGACTGCATTTATCGATTCAACAGGGCACTGCCTCTTCATCGCCTTCCCCATTTTGGACATCCCCAGCGGCTTTGAGGGGATGATGGAAGAGTGTAACGGCGTACTGGGTACCAGCTGGAAGTCAGAAGATGCAGCCAAGATCGGTGCGGAAATCCTGCGTAAAGAGCGGGCCTTCAATGAGGCGGCCGGCTTGACCAAGGCAGATGACCGGCTTCCCGAGTTCATGAAGTACGAGCCGCTTCCACCTCACAATCAGGTTTTTGATGTTCCTGACAGTGCGCTGGATTCTGTCTACGGTGAGCTGTAGAGGATGCTTGGTGGCGGCAGGGCGATTGTTTGCCCTGCCGCTATTCTTATCGTGAACCATGTCCAAGGTGAAAACCGACGAGCAGGGCCGCTTGGTCCTTCCCGATGTATTTCTTGAACGCCGACACATCTCTTCTGCCGCTGAATACTGGCTCGATGAACGGGAAGGCGATTTAATCCTCCATCCATGTCTGCCGGATGTGCGGAAACTCTATATTCAACCGACCACCCGCTGCAATCTGCATTGCCGCACTTGCATCCGAAATGCCTGGGATACCCCCGAAGACGAAATGTCTATGGATACATTCCAGCGATTATTGGAAGGCATGGACGATCTACCCGATCCTTCCTGCGCTGACTGCCTGTGGGCGCAGGACATTGTACGATGTCCTTGAAGCGATGATGCGAGTCCGTGTAAAACTTTTTGCCACCCTGAGCCGCTACTGCAGCAATCCAATACCAGGGACTCCTCTTGATATCGAGGTATCTGAGGATGCTACCTTGGCTGATTTGGTGAATCAATTGAGATTGCCTCGTGAAGAAGTGAAGGTATTTTTTGTCAACGGACGCGCTCGTCCTTTAGACTGGTCTCTCAACTCTAATGATGAGATAGGCATTTTCCCATTAATCGCAGGAGGATAGAATGTCTGACATTGTTGCGGATGTGTGGCTCTATGGCACTCTCGCCTGTTACGGAGACAAGCCAGAGCAGAGAAGCTTTGCCAATTTGAAGATACACCTCCCGGAGAAGAGCACGATTACCGATCTGCTAGCACGTCTCGGAATGCCGACGGAAAAACGGGGGATTACATTCATCAATGGCCAGCTAAGCGCTATGCCTGGTCTCCAGCCCGACCTGGATCACATTCTGCATGAGGGCGACCGCATTGCTTTTTTTGATCTTAATAGTATGTGGCCTTTCCAGTACCGCCACGGGGCAACGCTAACGGATAAGATGGCCCATGCCATGGATACCGAAAAAGACCACGGCATCCATAACATATATAAAAAAGAATAACCTGTGATACTGAAAAAAATCACCCGAGAGCCCGTCCGATCCGTCTGATCTCTAAAAAAGTCTTTTGATCCATACGGTACTTTAATCCTTGTTCGGAAGACCTCAGATGCTGTCCATTATATGCTCTAACTCCACTTTTCTTAACGCAGGCCCTATTAAGGACCTGACCCCTATTTTAAACTCATCACACAAAGGCTACTAAAGGGCGTCCGCACAGAACTCGGCAAGATCTCTTATCTTCATTGAATCCTCAACATTAGCCAATTTGACACCATCGACCATGTTGATCAGACACCAGGGACATGCGGTCACTATGATTTCAGCGCCCATCTCACAAGCCTCTTTAACCCGCATATGAGCTAAGCGATCTACTTCTGTATCAAAATCCGCCCACATGCGTCCGCCGCCGCCTCCACAGCATAGGCTGTCAGCCTTACACTTCCGAAACTCAAGAAGCTCTAAACCCGGAATACTCTTCAAGATCCTTCTCGGTTCATCATAAATATTGTTATATCTTCCTAAATAACAAGAATCCTGATACATGACTTTCTTTGCAGTATTTTTTTGAAAAACAATCCGCTTCTCATTGATTAAATCGGCTAGAAACTGGCTATAATGTTGTACCTTGATTTCTTTCATTGCCTCCTGAGGATACCTACTCAAGAATGTGTCAAAGCAATGGGGTGAAAGTGTCACCATACGCTTGACACCTAATGACTTAAACTGCTTCAGATTCTTTTCACAGATTTCTTCAAACAACCCTCTCTCTCCCATTTTCAGAGAGGGGTATCCGCAGCATATCTCATCTTCTAATATCCCAAACCGGATTTGAGCCTTTTCCAACAATTGAACCAATCCTTTAGCGATATTTTGGACGTTGAAATCGTTCGGCGCTGTGCAGCCCACATAAAACAAGACTTCTACTTCTTTTGAAAAACTTGTGACATTGAGTCCCTTTAACCAACTCTTCCTTTTCAATGATGACATTCCATAGGGATTCCCATAGTTGTATAGAGACTCAAGAGCCCTTTTCTGCTCTGGCATCGGGCCGATCATTTCTTCGATCAATAACTCTCTTCCCCTTTCAATGGCATCTATCAATTTAGTCCCCGTACTCAAATTCTTACAGGCTATTTCACAGTTTTTACATGTCATGCAAGAATAGAGAACATCCCTTAACTCTGTGAGAATCCCTTTATCTGTTACTCTCCACTTAATGGCGTAATAGAGAGCCCGGGTGATACCGGAGGCGCCTTGGCTTATATCTCCTGTGGTAATGTCAAAGCGGGGACAACTGGGTAGACAAAACCGACAATTAATACAGTAGGCCAATATATCTAAGATATCCTTTTTTAACTGTTCTTTAGTATCTTGGTCTTGCATTTCGTGCCCTTCGCTCATCTCAAGACATCAGGATTTAAGATATTGTTTGGGTCAAAAACCTTTTTCACTTCTCTCACTAATTGAAAAGCCTTCTCGCCGTATCGCTTAATGTAGAAAGGAGTCCTCCTCGCAAATTGACCCCACTCTCCACCACAGGTCCCATATTTTGTATTGATCTCAGCTTCCCTCAAGAACATTTCGTCCAAAACTTTTCCCTTCTCTTCGGGTGGCCAATCCACAGGTATGATAAATACAGGATGAAAAGTTAATGCCCCGATGTGACCAAACAGATAGGGCTTCCCTATTTTCTCTAAAGTAGGCATACCCTTGCTCATATTCATCGCGTCTTTGAGGCAATCCACAAGACTGGGTACAGTTGACACAATTTCAGACAAACCAAAAACCCCTTTCCCTGCCTGACAGATAAACGGCAGAGCCGACTCCCTTGCCAGCCATATTTTGCGCCACTCGTCCAAATCGTCTATCCTTTTAGCTTCGATTGGAGATTCCTTGTTGATGACTTTTACCAATTGATTAATCTTGAAGGTAGCTTCTTCTTCCGTTTGGCCAATGGCATGAAACATGATGAGGGGCCCTGGAGGAGAGGGTAGCCCCTGTATCTCAAAACTGATTTGAGCAACCCTCTTATCAAGAAACTCGAGAAAGAGGGGAGGAGGGGCTTTTTCTAAGTAGACTCTTTGTACGGCTCTTGCGAGGGGTATTGGATCATCGGAGAAAGCCACACCATAGGCATTCTTAAAACCGGGGAGGAGTCTCATCCTGATGCTCGTAATAATCCCCAACAACCCATCCCCACCGACAAAATAGTGAGTCAGATCAGTTCCAGCCGCCCTCCTGAGGCTTTTTGTTCCTGTCTGTAAAACCTCACCCGTGGGCAATACGGCCTCCAAACCAAGGATGTAGTCCCGTGGCTTGCCCATACAGGAATCAACGGCGTGGGCAGTTGTATTATTTGAAATGATGCCACCAATGCTCGCTACCCTTATACTTCCAGGGACCAAAGGTAGGAAATAGCCCTCCTTTTCTAATTGTTCCTTAACATGGAGAACACGATGCCCTGGCCCAAATTCTACAAATCCATAGTCCTTCATGATGTCCAAATGATTCAATTTGCTAACGTTCAGTACGATGCCTTTATGAAAATACCTTGATGCCCCCTGAAGACTTGTTCCTGACCCCCTGACGAACACAGGAATTCTATTGGAATGAGCATATTTCATCAACTCACTCACTTCAACAGTAGAACGAGGTCTTACAACCAGGTATGGGACTTCCTCTTGGCTAATATCTGAGGCAAAGGTATAGGGATCCAAGGCATTATTGATTCTTTCGAAGAGACTTCTGGAAAGGACCTCCTCAGGTAAGACCTTTCTCAAATCCTCATAGATACTCCCTGGGTCATACTCTGGGTACTCAGACATTTTCCACCCTCATTAACAAAACCATGATTAAACTTTAAAAAGGTCAAGTTTCTTTAATGTCTCTTCTTGTGTTTTTCATTTTGTCTTTGCTTCCTTTCGCAACTTCATACGACACAGTGATTTGTCTCATTCCCGGCAGATGTCAATGGAGCACAGGTAGGACACGGCAGGAAGAAAACCCATACAGACACTCTCGTCTCTTAACCAGTTCCAGATGCGATAACCCAGCTTCATCAGATACGACATTGCCCCTTTGTCACTTAACCAAAATAATCGCCTGACACTGCTTAGCGGGCAGCTGCTATCTTTTCTATCTTTTTCGCCCCGGTCCTCAGTCGTGGTCTCTGTAAAAGCGCTCCGAAATGGTAAACCGGGTCTGGAATCCCCAACATCTTTAGTATGTTGTACAGCACCGCATTGCAACTCGATATAATTGGTTTCCCGATTTCTTCCTCAGCCGTATCCACTATACCCAGTATGCGGCTCCACATGCAGCTAATAAAGATGCAGTCGGCATCGGGCGCTGCCTTATGACTATCCTTGATTAATTTGTAGACTGGATAAGGGTTGTGCATATATGACCAAAACTCTTCAGTTTTACTATATCCCAGGTATTCCAGATTCAGGGTTTTAATGCCATAATGCTTAAAGAAATCAATGGCGACGTCAAAAACTTCCTTCACATAGGGACCGCACATGGCTATTTTCTTAATGCCCAGATCTTGGAATGCATCCAGCAAAGCAGTGCTCGTCGTCGTCGCCGGCACACCTGTAGCTCCTTCAATCTTTTTGATGAGCGCCTGGTCATAACCCGGCCCACCGACAAATGAGCCAGAGGTACAACCGAGACATATCAGGTCAGGTTTATGACCGATACACAGCTTCTCGGACTCGCTGACCACGTTCTCCGCCATCTTCTTGAGAGCCTCAGGCGTAACCTCTTTCAGCCCCAGCAGTGCCCTGCTGAACCGGATTCCTTCGGGGGCTACCACCTCATACTCACGGTACATTGTCGCCACTGGCGCCAGCATACCAACCTCGGCTCTCCACCCTTTAAGATTCTGTTTGGAAATATCTGCTTCCATACTTACCTCCTTTCAAGAGTTGTCGATTGAGCAGGGGCATAAGCAGGGCAGCAAGGCACGCGGTCCCTTTTTCCTCTGCCTCCTTTCGCAAGTCTATACAGTACAGTCATTTGTCTCCTTCCCATTGGCTATTGATGAGGCACAGGTAGGCTGGGTAGGAAGAAAATCTATCGGAAATTTTTTTACTTCTCACCAATTCCAGATGTGATAACCTAACTTCATCAAGTACGAAACTGCTTCGCCCGTATGAAAGACCTCGAAGCCCAAATCTAACATCTTTTGGGTGATCCCGTATCTATCCGAGCAGGCCTTGCAGGCCCAGACCGTGCCGGACTTGCCACCCATGGCTTGGATCTCTTTCAGCAACTTAATTTGCTCGCTGTCAGGGGGTAAGCCAGAAATCGTCTTCTCCGCAGGGCCCCAAAAAAGCACTTTGACATTATCCATCCACTGATTCTTGGCAGCTCTCAACGCATAAAGTAGTCCAAAATAAATCGCCTCCGGGTCACTATTCTGAATGAGCACCACGACGTTCCCACTCCCTTGAGGACTGTATTGTGCTTCCATTTTTTTCTCTTTGCCTCCTTTTTAAGATTTCATTCCCTCACCAAGTGAGAGGCTTACCGTCTTTATCGAGAACGATGTAATCATCCTTTACGTTATGGGTATGAACCCAATCCCCCTTTTTTATATCTTGACTAGCACTCCCAATGGGTTCTCCATATTTTACGATTTTATCCCCTTTCTTAATGTATTCGATCGCAATTTTATGGCCGAACGGAATATCTTGATTGCATTTGTATGCTATCTCTTTCCCTTTGGATCTCAATTTGACCTCTTCGCCAGCGGCAACATCGGCTAATGCTGTCACCACATTATCTTTGTCGTTAATTAACTTCGCAAGCTTTGGCATCTTAACACCTCCTTGGTCTATATGACGGGTCCGTTAATCAGAATCTCCATCGTCCCATCAAAATTGAGGATTTCTGCTCTCGTCATTGTCCCATTGGCTACCCCAATGGCATATTCATAGACTCGCTGACCCGCAGCCTCAAGAGTCTCGGTTTCATAAGTGATGGAGGCAACGTCGACATCAATGTGTTCCTTCATGGTGGCATTTGTTTTCTGATTGCCACAGATTTTGATCGCGGGAAGAATGGGATTACCATTGGGCGCTCCCCTTCCTGTTGTAAAGAGATGAACGATTGCCCCACCCGCTGCCAACCCGGTGAGATTCTCAAAACCATGTCCAGGAATATTCATAATGTGCCTTCCCGGACCCTTCGGAATCTCACCATACTCCAATGTGCTCTGAATCGGTACCTCTCCACCCTTGGTGTTTGCTCCCAACGCCTTCTCCACCAATGTCGTCAGTCCTCCGGCCACGTTCCCAGCCGTCATCTGAGACCCCCTGACATCGGCGCCCATGGCCAACCCTCTCAAGTAGAGGTCTCGAACAAAATCGACAATTTTCTCTCCCTGTACCTGATCGACACAAAGTCTCTTCAAGGCATACTCGCCGCCCATGATATCGCATATCTCGCCCTGGAGAAATGTACCCCCATGATTCGTCATAATTTTGCAGATTTCCCCCACGACGAGATTGGAGGACAAGCCTGAGGTCGTATCAGAGGAGCCGCATTTTGTTCCGAAGCATAGTTTTTCAAGACCGAACTCTTCTCTTCTAATGGCGCTCGCCTGAAGCACCATATCCGCCGCGATCTTGGCCCCCTTGTTAATGGTGTCTAACATCCCACCGACTTCATGAACTCTGACTAAATCAACAGGCTTCTCTGATTTCCGGATCCCCGACAAAACCTCTTCGCAGAGGACCATTTCGCACCCTAACCCTACGAGTAACACAGCAGCAACATTAGGATTCTTGCCTAAGTTGATAAGGGTTTTGGTTACTTGCTCAGTATCCTTGGATGGATGAAGACACCCTTGATGATGGGGAAGAGCCTTTGTACCCCTGATCATTTTTTCAATTTGATAACAGACTGCATTGACACAACCGGTAGTTGGAATGAGAGCAACATAGTTCCTTGCCCCTGCCTTCCCATCAGGTCTTAGATAACCGTAGAACTTCATTTTGCTTCCTCCTTCCTTTTGTGATCCGTGAATTGAACCAGCCTTCCAGAGATTCCAATTGCTATCCTTTAAAGTTGTCCGCCAAAATCTTGCTCTGTAATACCTCTGCAGTGTAGTTGATATGATTTTCTATGCACTCTTTGGCTTTGTCATATTCCCCCCTTTTAATAAAATCCAGAATTTCCCGATGGTCTTGCAAAGAATGCCTCACGGAACCTGGAATAAACAGATACATGATTTGGTAGCGCGTTAGGTTCAAAGAAATTGCCTTGTAAAAATGGATGATCCGATAGTTACTGACTGCTTCAATCAGCTTGCCATGAAAATCAGCAAAAACCTTATGGTAATAGAGCATTTCATCCTGATTCTCGAAAGATGGGAGGGGCAGGCGGCCAGCTTCTTCAAGAGATGATTCCACCTGGGGTAGCTCTTTAATGCTCTTGGTCTTAAGAAGATCAATCGTATAAGATTCGATCATCTTACGGACCTGGCATAACTCCAATAGATCTTCGATTGAAATATTGGTAACGTAGGTTCCCTTCCTGGGAATGCTGACAACCAAATGCTCATTCTCAAGGGTACGAAAGGCTTCTCGAATGGGTGGTCTGCTGATACCGAGACTGGAAGCAAGATCGTTTTCGTTGAGCTTTTGATTCGCCCTAAGTTTGCCAGTAACAATCTGGGATCTTAGATATTCAATAACAGTATTTGAGACTGACTTGATTTCCATCATCTTTTTCTCCTTTGTTTATCGTCTACTGTCTACAATAAACCGTTTTTTTTGTCAAGAAAAAAATCGTTTCATGTTTTTGAGTTTTGGGGATGTTTCTTTAGATTATTTTTAAAATCTCTTAAAAGTTCTTTTCGACCCTGCTAGAGATAGTGGGGAATAGGCAGAGGATTGGGCAACGCACATTCTGTATCCGAAAAGATCCGCATCGTTACACACATGAATCTCATTCAGCAGGGTTTACACCACACCCTTTTTCTGTTACCTTTCCAAAGAGGAAAAGATGGAAAAAATCATCGTCCGAGGGGCGCGGGTTCACAATCTAAAGAATATTGACGTGGAGATTCCGCGGAATCAGTTCGTCGTGATCACCGGGCTGAGCGGCTCCGGCAAGTCGACCCTTGCCTTCGACACCTTGTATGCTGAGGGACAACGGCGATATGTGGAATCCCTTTCAGCGTATGCCCGGCAGTTCCTAGAGCAGATGGAAAGGGCGAATGTGGAGTCAATCGAAGGACTCTCCCCTGCCATCGCCATCGATCAGAGGAGCATGTCGCGAAACCCCCGTTCGACGGTGGGAACGGTTACGGAGATCTACGATTACCTGCGGCTCCTCTTCGCCCGGATCGGAGAAGCCTTCTGTCCCCATTGCGGCTCCCCTATCTCTTCACAGACCCTTCAACAGATAGCTGATACGCTTCTGCGGCTCCCGAAGGGCACGTTTCTCAACATCCTCTCCCCTATCGTGAGAGGGAAGAAAGGAGAATACCGGAAAGAACTGGAGGAACTGCGAGCAGATGGGTTTGTAAGGGTGAAAATTGATGGTCAGGTCAGGGATCTCAGTGAGGAGATCCGACTGGATAAGAAGAAACACCACGAGATTGATGTCATCGTTGATCGTCTGACGGTGAAAGGGGAGGCAGATAAGAGAATGGTCGATTCCTTACAGATCGCCTCTGGACTCTCCGGAGGGATTGTGAAGGTGGAGAGGGAAGGGGTTTCCCCCATGGTCTTCAGCCAGAAGTTCTCCTGCATTGACTGTGGATTCAGTTTTCCGGAGATCACTCCGCGGATGTTCTCTTTTAATAATCCACAGGGTGCCTGCCCCACTTGTGGAGGGTTGGGGACGAAACGTTACTTCGATCCCAACCTCATTGTTCCAAACCCTTCCCTTTCGCTGAAGCAGGGTGCGATCCTGCCTTGGAAGAACAGGGGAGAGTCTTTTTTGAAACCTCTTCTAGAAGGATTGTCCGATCACTACCGTTTCAATCTCGATTCGCCGTTTTCCCGGTTGTCTAAGTCGGTTCAGCATCTGCTCCTCTACGGATCAGAAGGAGAAAAAATCTCTTTCAGGTTAAAAAGAAAGGGGAGATCTCATCTCTTTCGACAGGAGTTTGAAGGGGTGATTCGGGAGATGGAGAGACGATGGCAGAATGACGGAGAGGGTGTGGAGGACCTAGAGAGGTTTATGAATGTGGCCCCCTGTCCTGAATGTGGAGGAGCCCGGCTGAAGAAAGAGGTTCTGTCGATCAAGGTGGGCGGAAGATCGATCGCCGAAGTCACCCATCTTTATGTGAAGGAGGCATTGGAATACCTGAAGCATTTGGAGTTAACCCCCCGATCTCAAAAAATCGCACAAGGTGTTTTGAAAGAGATCGAGGAGCGGTTGATGTTCATGATGGAAGTGGGGTTGGACTACCTCACCTTGGACCGGACAGCTGCCACCCTCTCCGGTGGAGAATCGCAGCGGATTCGTCTTGCCACGCAGATCGGTTCGAGTTTGGTAGGGGTGCTCTACGTCCTGGACGAACCGAGCATCGGACTCCATCAAAGGGATCACCTGCGCCTTCTAGGAACATTGAAAAGGTTGAGAGATTTGGGAAATACCGTCATTGTTGTAGAGCATGATGAGGAGACGATCCGTTCTTCCGACTATGTCATCGATATGGGACCGGGACCAGGAGAGAAGGGAGGCGAGGTGGTCTTTTCAGGACCTCCTGAAGCATTAGAGGGGGCGGAACATTCGTTGACAGGTCAATATCTCTCTGGGAAGCGCTTCATTCCACTTCCAAAGCAGAGACGACTCTTGGGAGAGAAGGCTCTCGTGATCCGTGGTGCAACGGCCAACAATCTGAAGAATATCGATGTGAAGATCCCTTTGGGGTTATTCACCTGTATCACCGGCGTGTCTGGATCGGGAAAATCGACATTGATCATTGACACCCTCTATTGCATATTGTCCCAGCAGTTATATCGCACGCCTCAACGGTGTGTCTCCCTTAAGGGAATCGAAGGGCTTGACCAGGTAGACAAAGTCATCCATGTGGATCAGATGCCTATCGGGAGGACGCCGCGTTCAAACCCCGCCACTTATACAGGTGTGTTTCAACCGATTCGAGAACTCTTCGCCCAACTTCCTGAATCGAGGGTCAGGGGATATCTCCCGGGGCGGTTCAGCTTCAATGTTAAAGGAGGCCGGTGTGAATCGTGTCGTGGGGATGGTATCTTGCGGGTTGAGATGCACTTTCTGCCCGATGTCTATGTGACCTGTGAGGAATGTCACGGGAGACGTTACAACCGAGAGACCCTCGATATCCGGTACAAAGGAAAGACGATTTCGGATGTATTGGGCCTGACAGTGGAAGAGGCCGATGACTTCTTCCAAGCCGTTCCAGCCGTCCACCAAAAACTCCAGACCCTTTCCGATGTCGGTCTGGGTTACCTGCAGTTGGGGCAGCCTGCAACGACGCTTTCAGGAGGAGAAGCTCAGAGGATTAAGTTGGCCAGGGAGTTGAGTAAGAGGGAGACGGGAAGGACGATCTATATCCTGGATGAACCAACGACGGGCCTCCATTTTGCGGATGTTCAAAAGTTGCTCGATGTTCTCAACAGACTGACTGATCGGGGAAATACGGTCATCGTAATTGAACACAACATGGAGGTGATCAAATCGGCGGATTATATCATTGATCTAGGACCGGAGGGGGGCGAGAAAGGAGGCGAGGTCGTGGCATGCGGAACACCGGAGGAGTTGATCCAAAACCCGCTCTCTTACACGGGTCAATTCTTAAAAAAGAAAATCGGAGGTAACGGAGGGCTCAAGGGTTCCAGGATCCACGGGGACAACCAGATGGCATCAAGTTTCGGGTCTTAGAAGGTCTCGACTTAGAACCTTAAATCTGAAACGTGAGAACGAATTCGATTAAAGGAGGATCAACCATGGAAGTCAAGGGAAGATCAAGTACCGGTTTGGATGAGAATGTGGCGGGTTTTTTTTGCTATCTCCTTGGATTCATCACGGGCATCGTCTTCTTGGTGGTGGAGAAGGAAAGCCGTTTCGTGAAGTTTCACGCCATGCAGTCCACCATCACGTTTCTGAGTCTCTTTGTTATCTGTATGATTCTGGGTTGGATTCCGATTATCGGCCTGCTGGTTTATCCCGTCTGGATCTTGAGCTTAATCCTATGGCTTTTCCTTATGATCAAAGCTCTCCGAGGAGAGCGATATTCTTTGCCGATTGTAGGAAAGATGGCAGAAGAGAAGACAAGCTGAGAAGTCGATGAAGCGCAAGCGTAAGAAGAAAAATCGTAATAAGAAAAAGCGACACACGGAAGTCGGTCTCCTGCTGATCTTTATCGTAATCGGTCTATCAATGATCTTCATCTTTCGGCAGGATATTCCCGAACCCTTTAAAGCAAAGGTTAAGAAAAGAGAGGTGTTAAGAGAAAAGAAAACGGTCCTCCTTTACTTTTTGGATCGCGAAGATGAATATCTGGTTGGGGAAAAGAGAGAGATCTTGAAAAGAGGCGAAGTTAATGAAGAGGCGAAGAAGGCGATCATCGAACTGATCAAAGGCCCGAAGGGGAGACTCATTCCTACCCTCCCTCCTCGAACAAGGTTATTAACCCTCCGTGTGAATGACGAAGGGGTGGCTGAAGTCAATTTTGACAAGGCCCTATCTGAGGATCATCCCGGAGGAAGCTCAGCAGAGATGATGACGATCTACTCCATTGTCAATTCTCTCACCGCTAATTTTCCCGAAATCAAAAAGGTTCAAATCCTCATCGAGGGAAAACCGGGAGAAACCATTGCCGGCCACCTGTCCTTGAAGCAGCCCGTCCCGCCCAACCCCGAATTGATCAAAAGGCAGTGATTGATTTCAAGAGAAATTGATGATAATATTAACGAAATTTTGATCATTGGGTTTATTCCCCCTGATGAAGGTCTATTTTCATGCTCGAAGCCAAATATATTCGGGAACACATGGATGATGTTCGACAGAAGTTGACTTTAAGAGGTCAAGATATTGATCTGGACCAATTCATTTCTATAGACGGTGAGCGAAGAAAGGCTATCCAAGAATGGGAGAAGCTAAGGACCCTTCAGAACAAAGTTTCTGACGAGGTGAGCAAGAGAAAAAAGGGAGGGGAGGATACTTCGGAGTTAATTTCGGAGATGAAGAAGGTATCCCAGGAGATGAAGGGGTTTGATGAAATTGTGGCGGAGAAGGAGAGGGCCTTGGAAGGATTTCTTCTCACCATTCCGAATATCCCCCATTTCTCTGTCCCAATCGGAAAGGATTCTTCAGACAATGCGGAGGTGAGACGTTGGGGGGAGGTCCCAGAATTCAGCTTTGAACCAAAACCACATTGGGAGATAGGCGAGGAGCTTGGCATTCTTGATTTTAAGACAGGGGCTAAGATTGCGGGCGCAAGATTCACTTTGTATTGGGATCTTGGGGCAAGACTGGAACGGGCACTCATCAATTTTATGCTGGACCTCCACACCCGCGAGCATGGATATTGTGAAGTCCTACCTCCGTTTATGGTCAATCGTACAACGATGACCGGCACAGGGCAGCTTCCGAAATTTGAGGAAGAGCTTTTCAAGGTGGAGGGGACCGATTACTTTCTCATTCCGACGGCGGAAGTCCCTGTAACGAATATCCATCAGGACGAGGTGCTGGAGGAAAAGGTCCTCCCTCTCTACTACACAGCCTATACCCCTTGCTTTAGGAAGGAGGCAGGTTCTTACGGAAAGGATACCCGGGGCTTGATTCGGCAACACCAGTTCAATAAGGTGGAACTGGTAAAGTTTACAAAACCCGAGAACTCTTATGATGAGTTGGAGAAGCTGCTTGCCGATGCTGAAGAGGTTTTGAAACGTTTGGAACTTCCTTACCGTGTTGTCAACCTTTGTACAGGAGATTTGGGCTTTTCAGCCTCGAAGACCTATGATATCGAGGTCTGGCTTCCCGGTCAGCAAACTTACAAAGAGATCTCTTCCTGCAGTAACTTCGAAGCCTTTCAGGCCAGGAGAGCAAAGATTCGATACCGGCTTTCCGGAAAGTCGAAAACAGAATATGTTCACACCCTCAATGGTTCAGGATTGGCTGTTGGAAGGACATTGGTGGCGATCTTAGAGAACTATCAGAAGGCCGACGGGAGCGTTGTCATCCCGGAGGTCCTCAGACCTTACATGAATGGGGTCGAACGAATAGAGAAGAGGAAATAGTTACAAATTTATTTGTTGGGTGAAGAGTTAAAGGTATCCCGCTTTGAGCGGGATCGCGGAGGGATGGCCGAGTGGCTTAAGGCGGCGGTCTTGAAAACCGCTTCCCGTAAATCCGGGACGTGGGTTCGAATCCTACTCCCTCCGCCAGAAAATTTGCGAAGCAAATTTTACTTTTAACCTTTAACAAGTAACATTCAGCAGTGAAGCTAAAGGTTAAGAGTTTAAAGTTTTTAGTATCTTCCATGAGGAAGATCTATGAGATTTAGGTTTAAGAATTTCAAGGTCTATCAGGACTCGAAAGAGTTTTGCAAGTCCTGTCGCGATATAGTTGAGAAGAATAGATGTAGAGATGAGGAGCTGGCTTCACAGATAGAAAGAGCACTGAATTCGATCGTGCTCAATATCGCAGAGGGGTCAGTGGATGATTCGGATACAGAGTTTGCAAGGTTTCTGGGGATTTCCATTAGATCTGTATAGGAAGTGGTTGCAGGCTTTGATTTGGCTTTACTATACGGCATGATTAAAGTGGAACAAAATGACGTGATCGAGTCAGATGCTCACGGATTAGTTAAACAACTGAGCGGTTTTCAAAACTCCTTGAAAAAGAGTTAAAAGTTAATAGTGGATTTTGTCAAGAGTATTTCGCCGAAGGTGAAATCGCGGAGAGATGCCCGAGAGGCCGAAGGGGCACGACTGGAAATCGTGTGTTCCGACTAAAATCGGGACCGAGGGTTCGAATCCCTCTCTCTCCGCCATGCACCATGCGAGGTGCATGGCAGCCCTGAACCACGAAGGATTCAGGGGGCTGGGAAATCTCTAAGAGACTTCGCTTATAACCTGAAACTTGTAGTTTGGGACTACTCAGCCAAAAGTTAACAGTCTATCATTTAAGGTATCCTGCCTCTAGCGAGATCAGGGAGTTTTAATGAGAAGATACCATAAGCATTGGATGGCTTTTTTCACGGTGGTTTTTGTGGTCTTGCTCATCGCAGAGACTGCCCCAGCTCAGAAAAACTCAACCTACGTTGGAAAGGTTGTGAGCATCCACAGAGGAACACTCAGCGTGAAGGGAGGTAGGGGAGAGGTGATGTATTTTGCTGTGGGAAAACGAACCACCTATATTCCTCGTCGTTTGCCCGCCGTGGACGAACGCGTCAAAGTGAGCTACTCCTATCGAAGGGGGCACAATGTAGCTCGTCAGGTTGAAGTCCTTCCTCCCCTTTCGAAGAAGAAGTGAGAGAGAAAGATGGGGCGCCCATAGCTCAGTTGGATAGAGCGTCGGACTACGAATCCAAACCGTCACTGTGCTTTACTGATTTAATTGAGTAATATCAATGCGCTCAGATATAATCCCACACTACAAAACCACTGATTTCCTCTCCGCCATCACATCGTTTATCACAACGCATTGAGATCCCGCCCCTGTTATATCAGGGTATAACCAGCAAAGTTGACGCCGTACTACCGCTTTTCTGGAAGTAATCCACACTTAAATATCCACAATCATTCAGGATTAGCTTGATTGCGCAAGTCGTGAAGCGCGTGTAGTACCGTTCTATTTCACATCATTGTGTAAAGGAAAAGTAGAACCGAGTTTTCAATTTCATATTAAGGTTTCATTTTTTATGAAATTCACAGCCTGAATTTTAAATTTATAGGGTACGCAGCGTGAATCTCCTACCCGATCACAGCCCGAAGCGCCATACCCCATAACCCCGGTGCAGCAGTCCAAAGGTGGTTGGCGGGTTATATAGCTCGGCCTCTCGATGTTTCTCTCTCTCACAATCGATGCAGTCCTATTGACCCCATACTAAATCCCATCTGTCACGGGGTTATGATAAAATACTCACATGGTACGACACGGACGTGTAGGTGCTCACCTCGATCACCCAGCAACCATATACCACATTAGGGGAATATTTTGATTTCTTGAAAATATTTTATAACCCACCGATATTATTAACGTAAACTCTATCCAATCCCAGCTAATCTTGCCCAAAATGGTCTAATTTAGGGGACAAAAATGCCCGATCCTGACCATTAGTAAAGGAGTAAAACTTTTTTCAAAGAAAGGAGATCAGATGAACATACCCTTGAAAGTGCGCATTATGGAACGGAACATCCTTCAAACACAGTTGGCGCGAGATGTTGGAATTAGTGAGGCGTGTCTTTCCAGAATGGTTCATGG
>JBEKDJ010000050.1:0-21356 GCA_050014415.1 Thermodesulfobacteriota bacterium
AGATTATTGGTACTACTACGTTAAATTGATTTTAAAATAACCATAAGGTCCGTATTTAGGCCTTGATATTAGCTTTTGAAACGCTACTCAAATTCGATAGAAGACGGAAGTGTTGGAAAGTATTGGTTTTCCATTTTTAACGTAACGTAGTAGTATTAGTTAAAAACTAAAATTCTCAATGAATATGGTTTCAGGACTTTCCATAAATTAGCTAAAATACTTTAAATTCCCGTTTCGGAAAACCATTTTGCATAGGATTCCTGGAAGGATTTTACTTTCTCGATCTGTTGATCCGTAAAAAAATCCTTCACATTTACAACATCGACGGGATAACTGGCTCGCAAAAAGGCGTCACTATACTGGTAAGGAACAGTTGCGTCTATTCCAATGGCTCCAGAGAATTTAATATTAGACTGGGTCCAATCTTTCTCACCAGCAGAACTCCGCTCAGCAGGTTGAAACGTCTGTCCCATTCCACCTGGCGCAACAATGGTAATCCCTTCTTTGGCATCCACACGGGTAGCTAAGGCCCATAATAAATCATCTGGCGAGTATATATTAATGTCCACATCCACAACCATAGCAAAACGGGCACCTAAAGAGCAGGAAAGGGCTGCAGCCAAGAGGTTCTTAGGATACCCCTCATCCCTTGCTCGCCTCTTTTTGACCTGGAAGATCACACCACCCCAATCAGGGATACACATAGGAATATGAGTATCAATGCAGAAACCCGGACTAATCCTTTCAGCAAGTTCGAAGAAACAAGCCTCCCGACAAATAACATCTATATTATGGTTATCATATCCATGAACAATGAGTGGATCATAGATAGGTCTATCTTCTCTGTGAGTGATGGCTGTCACAGTGAATTGATAGGTTCGGTAGGCTTTCCCCATATAACCAGACCACTCAGGATGAAAAGGATACTTCCCTTGCTTCTGGTCTTTCTCAGCCAAAGGACTTTCCCAAACCTTTTTCGTAGTGTCTAGGTATCCTTCTAAAACATACTCTGCCTCCGCAATGGCATAGGCATCGATCGTTTTACATTTTACCATCTCCAATGGAAACTCTTGAATTGCTCCAGCGATCCCCAACTCATCACAACCTCTTGGAAGGATTGTGTACATAAATCCAGATCCCGCCATCAATGTGGCCGCAGGAGGAATCCCAATGTTGATGGAAAAGGGAATCGGCTCCTTCTTATAGTACTTCGTAGCGATTTGATCCGTATGAGACCCTGGGGAAATCTGAAAGGTGGAATGATCTCTCCAACCAAGATCTTCACGAAAATTCATCCGATTGTAGCTAATATGCCATCCACCCCAAAACTGTTTGGGTGAGGCAACTGTCCTACCCGCGCCAAGAGTTCGGCCTGGATCTGTGGGTGTGTGCTGGATCATAGGAAGGACGGGCCAGACATCGATATTCTTGTCAATCACTACTTCTTGACAGGGTGCTTTATCTACAATTTTAGGTGGAATAGGTTGAAGAAGACTTTCATGGATTTTGAATTTTAAAGATTTTCTATCTTTACATTCAAACATTCTTGCTATAACCCTATCTGAACCCATAACATTAGTCGCTATTCGACCATTTGGATACCCTTTAACCCTATTAAATAAAATGGGTGGACCCCCGTCCAAACTTTTTTGAATAGCTGCCACTTCCAGTTTTGGATTTACTTCATGATCAGTCTCAAGAAGTAGCCCCTCTTTTTTTACCCAATTTAAAACTGACCTCAAACTTCTAATTTCTTCCCTTGCCATTCTCAACCCCCCTTTAATAATATATTTGTTTCCAATACCAGAATGTTAATCAAATCCCTAACCTTCTCCTGGTATCCTTCAAATGGTCATACATCACTTTTTTAACTTTTTTATTCTCTTTTTTCTTAATACACTCAATAATTTCCCTATGATACTTGATTATACTCTGCCAATCTTTAAAACTAATATGGAATCGTTTCATGTTTTCCGGATATATATCATTGATTGTATCTAACACTAAGATAGAAAACGGATTTCTGGCAGCCCTAGCAATAGCCAGATGAAAATCTATATTAGAGATAGTTGGGGTTTTTCTCCCTCTTAATGCGATTTCTCTTTCAAGAACCATTTCCTCCATTTGCTGAATTTCCAACTCGGTTCGCCGCTCAGCCGCCGCACTGGAGATACTTGGCTCGATAAACATTCTAAATTCCCATATGTCAGAAAAATCAATCTTTCCAAGCCGAATCATATTTGAAAGGGAGTCACTAACGGGCTTGATATCCATCTTAGCAACAAATGATCCTCCTGAAACTCCAGATTTTGTTGCAACTAAACCCATCTCCTCCAATGATCTCAATGCCTCCCTCAAAGGAACCCGGCTCACATTGAACAATTTCTTCATTTCCTGTTCAGAAGGCAACTTATCCCCGGCCTTATAGAAACCGGAGAAGATGGCATTTTTAATCTGAGCAAGAATATCATCTGAAATTCTTCCCTTGCGAATTTGGTTGAAAACCAAATTTCTTATCCTTTCAAATTGAATACTAACGTCTTGTTCCCCTTAATTTATGTATAATAAAGTATTTCCCCAGAATAGGTTAAAAACTGATTTTTTAAATATTATTAATTGAAGAAAGCAAATGTATACCCTTCTCAATGAGTAACTCCGCGATTAATTATTCGCTAATTAGTATCCTTTTGCTCCTCTAATTTCATGCGGTATCTTCAAGGAATCAACTCTCCCACACGCCTTCCTCCAAGCACTTCTTCCTCGAGGGGAACAAAGAAAAAGATTGGAATCCTTTATCGGTGACAACCCCATTTTCTTTCAGCCGAACTGACCAATCATTTCCCGGAGTGGTTTCAAGTGTCTCTACGGCAAAGTACATGTTCTGCTCTATAGGCTCTGGAAAATCGAAGGAATGACCCCTGGTCATCATTAGGCCCTCGTAGACACCCAATCCGATACTATGGACCGAATTAAGCCCTGTCCAAGTATATTCATCATCCAGGCACCTCGTGAAGTGTATGACCGCGTCTGCAGTAGTATTGCCGGGTTTGATTGCATTAATAGCGCTATAAAGTGAATTGTAACACCTTTTATATGCCTCTTTTTGTTCGGGTGTGAATTTGGCAGCGAACGGCCAGCAACGGACATAATCCACAAAATAACCATTAAAGCCAACACCGGCAATATCAAAGATAATCATATCTCCTTGGCGTATGATTTCATAACCGCGATGCCGTGTGGTTCGGCCATCAATCGCAGATCCTCCTCGACGTTCGGTATTAGCCGCCACATGAGGAGTGATCTGTCTTTTTCGAAGCGTGGCCACAAAATCACGCGTGTCATAGCCTTTATCTCCACCCAATGTCTTGGGATGAATCCCCTTGCGACCCTGGCACCTCAGCATCGTCTCAGCCGCGTCCTCCTCTGCCGTCGCGGTGGCTTTCGTCACCTCAAGGTCAACCAAAAGACCATTGCGGTTCTCCATCAGCACATGCGCTCCATAACACAATTTCGCTTCTTTCCCTCTCCCTTTGCGCATCAAACGGCTCTCTGGATCCGTCGTCGACTCATGAGTCTTGTTGCTTCGCTTCTCACCATGAAAATCGACTGTCGGATTCCCCAGATCCTCATCGGGAGGACGTTGCGCCTTCTCCTCGCCTCTGAGTCGAAAACTCTTCAAACTCGCCCACGCCTCAATCAACGTCCCATCCACCGTAAAGTGATCATCACTCATCAACCGGGCTTCTCTGGCCTTCCGAACAATGGCGTCAAAGAAGAGCCGCCCCACTTCGTGGTTCAACAAGCGTTCCCGATTCTTCGTAAATACGGTGGGATCAAAACTCTCTTCCACCATGTTCATGTCCAAAAACCAACGAAACAGCAAATTGTAATCCAACTGCTCACAGAACTGTCGTTTGCTTCGCACCGAATAGAGAGCGATCAACAACAGCGACTTCAGGACTCGCTCTGGAGGAATAGACGGCCTGCCAATGCTCGAATAAATCTGATCGAAGACGCGGGAAAGCCGTTAAAGTTCTTCTTCAGCCATTCATTTAATCGCCTGAGAGGATGGTCCTTTGGAACTCGGTTTTCCGTAAAAATCAAGGCAAGCATGATCGACTGTTTCTCAGATATCCCTCGCATCGATGCCTCCAAAAAAGAAGTTGGTGGCATCTTAACATACTCATGATGAATAGCAACAAAAAAGCGAGTTTTTCAGCACCCTGCTACTATCCTGAGTTGTTAATTCGTTTACAAATTACTCAAGGCCTCGTCACCATGAGAATGGTGATCATAAAGGGAAAATCTGGATCCTTGCTATTTCCAGCACATTATTTTAGGTAAACGAATTTCCGACTCACCACACTAGTGTCGTGTCTCATTAATAAGTGGATAATATTTCATAACTATGTCCATTAATTTCTTTTGTATTAACGATGGGCTACATTAAATATGGCTCCCAATACTTATTCAATTTATTTTCGAGACGCCACACTAAACCCCTCTTTTTCTCCTCAGATTAAATTTCGCACAATTATATCTCTCATCAACCCGCAACAAGATTTTCCTCCAATCGGGTCCCCTCTTCTCCTCCGCGGTTTATGACGTAGGTCTCCAGAGCAAAATAAATATTTTTCTCTGTATGCATCGAGCATGGGGGAATAAACTCTTGACATCCAGCAGCCGTCATATCTAAATATAATGTCAAACCAAGGCTTTGGCCGAACTAGAGGAGACTGCTCTTCCCTTCCTCATCATCCACGCCAATAAAAAAGTAGACAGCGACTAAAAGAATCTTTTGTAATTATTGCCTTGCATACTTTAGGTTTAACCAACCAATTGATCATTTAAAATATTATAGAAATTTTGTCAAGAAAAATATTATGTAATAGAAAAAATTGTAATACATTTATACATTTATACATTTTTTTCTTGACAAGGCGAAAAATGTTAGTGTATTATCTAACCTCAAAGTACCCGACGCGTCTAAGAAACCTCTGTCCCAATGGAGAAATAGGAAGCGAGGGAGAAGGGACTGCGAGCGGGGTTGTAGGGTTACAGTAGAATTTGTTTGAAGGGAATGGGTTTGGGTGGGTGGAAATTCGTTTCAAGAGGCCGGATATCATGCCTGAACCGGGGAAGCAATCCAGAATGATGAGGGACTATGAATACAAGCGTCTGGGGACTTTGTCGATTCTGGCGACTCTGGATTTGCATGACGGTCATTTGATTGCCCAGGTTCATGACAAGCATTGCAGTAGTGAGTTCATATCGTTGCTCAAAGAGATGGATGCTTACTGTCCTGCCAAATCCAGCATCCGTATCATCCTGGATAATCATTCGGCCCATATCTCCAATGAGACCATGAAGTACCTTGCCAGCAGACCGGGACGATTTCTTTATGTTCATACCCCGAAACACGGCTCATGATTAAATCTTGTCGAAACGCTTTTCAGCAAAGTGGCAAGAACCTTCTTGAAGCAGATTCGTGAGAATTACAAACAGGAACTTAAAGAAAGAATCCTGTTGGGAATTAGGAAAATCAATGATTCTCCGGTGGTGCATCGCTGGAAGAAATCCGATCTCGCTCATGCTTTCTAATGTAAATATATTGGTGAAACGATATACTAGTGACCTTATCTTTGGGGAGTTCCCAAATTGATTAACTTTATTTCTAGCGTAATGACTCTGCTCCCAGGCGATGTGATTTCTACGGGTACACCGGTTGGTGTTGGACAGATAAAATCCGGTGATGTGGTAGAAGTCTGTATTGAGAATATTGGCACTTTAAGAAATTCTGTGGTAGCCGCCGCATAAATGACGAGATTATTTTTCCAATACTAAGAGAGCCCTACCCAAAATGAATTCAATGAAGAGGGGGTAAGGTTCATCAAAAATATACCTATTTGTGAATCTGATGAAGAGAAAATCTGACGCTTTGTAGATTGTAAAATAGAATTGACCCCAGATCGTCATTTAAAATTGACCCCCCTATCAAGTACAATCTCTCTCAGAGTTGAGGGAGGAGAAGAGAGAGGATGGTCAGTATGTACAAGTGGGTTCAGATCAGAATAATGCGGGAGAAGAGCAAAGGGATAAAAAGCATTGGGCGAGCTTTAGGAGTTTCCAAGAATACGGTTCGGAAGTATTTGAGGTTGCCGGATCCTCCGGAATTCAAGGCGAGGGAATATGAGAAGAAAGTTGATAATTTTCGAGAACCGATCCAGGCCATGTTGAAGCAAGAATATATCGGGACACGGATTTATGAAGAGCTTTTAGGCATGGGGTATCAAGGTTCCCTTTCGGGTGTGCATCGATATCTTCATGAGTGTAAGCAAGAGGAAAATGAATGTGAGAGATTCGGATGGGACACTAATCTTGGCATTGGGGCCAGTTACAGGCGGAACAGCCCGAACATTGAGATTCGCAAAGAAATTCAAAAAGCCCCATTTAGCGATCGACCTTTCAAAAGGTAGGAAACCAGAGGTTGTGAAGGGGTGGGGGCAAAAGACCAGCATAAGAATCCTCAATGTAGCGGGGCCACGGGAAAGTAAAGCACCTGGCATCCATGATCGAGCCATCGAGTTTGTTATGGAAGTATTCAAAAGGTAAGAATATTTTTAATAGAGGCGGTAGATCACATTTTAGAAAAAACTAAGGAGGCTGGAAGCTAAGTGAAGTGACAAAGGTGGTAGATCAAGACATGAACCGGCGGTTCCTTCATCGTTGAGTCGATGAGCCTACAAAAAACATTTTTGGTTCCGACTATGCCGGGTTAGGATTGTACGGATGAGAAACAGTTGGTGTTTTTATGAAACGCAGTATAGCATAATTAGTTAAGGGTTCGAAAGGTACTTCGACGAACTCCTAAGGTAGAGGAAACAGAATATGGAAAAAAAATTTTTTGCGATGGAAACAATCTTCAACCCAAAGTCCGTTGCCGTCATTGGAGCATCGGATAACCCTGAAAAATTGGGGTTTCATGTTATGAAAAGTTTGACTCAGGGAGGATATCCCGGCAGAATCTTCCCGATCAATCCTGGAAAGCATGAAATCCTGGGTATAAAGGCTTATCCATCCCTTCTTCATGTCCCAGAACAAGTCGATCTATCCATCGTTGTTCTTCCAGCCGAACTTGTGCCCAGAACTATCAAAGAATGTGAAGAAAAGGGGGTTCATGGAATGGTTCTCATTACTGCTGGTTTCAAAGAAATTGAAGATAAAAGAGGGGAGCAACTCCAGAAAGAAATCATGGAACTTGCAAACAAATTCGAGATCAAGATCATCGGTCCAAATACGTTTGGGATTATAAACCTGCGTAGACCTTTGAATGCATCTTTTACGCCGGAATTTGCTTGTGTGAGGGCGGGTGGGATCAGTCTTGTCAGCCAGAGCGGTGGGGTAGCTCACCTAATGGCTTTTCTGGCTATTGAAAGCCATGTTGGATTCAGTAAGATCATTGGATTAGGGAACCGCTGCAATGTCGATTTTGCGGAAATGGTTGAATTTCTGATCGAAGATCCTGAAACTGAAGTCATTGCCATGTACATTGAAGGAGTTGATTATCCGAGAAAATTGACTGAGGTAGCTAAAAGAGCAAGGGGGATAAAACCGATCATCGCCTACAAAGCGGGCTGCTCCATTACAAGCGATAAGGCTTCTCAATTTCACACGGGATCCCTTGCAGGAAAACATGAGATATATGAAGGTGCATTCAGGCAAGCAGGGATCCTAACGGTACGAAGCTCGGAAGAGCTTCTCGATACGGCAAAAGCTCTTGCAATGTCTCCAATTCCAAGAGGAGACAGGGTGGCCGTGCTTTCTGGCCAGGCCGGACCCGGAATGATAGCCTGTGATATATGCGAATTGGAGAGGTTATCTATCCTACCATTTTCCAACGAAACCCAAAGAAAGGTTGAAGAACTCCTTCCCCCTCTCGCTATCAGGACAAACCCTGTGGATATGGGACCTGCATGGTATGACTCGCATGCAATCAAAGGAATCGTGGAGGCAGTCCTGGAAGACAAAGAGATCGACGCCATCGTTTTGAGCATTATGTTCGCCTCGGCAAATAAAGCCGCTGCCAGCGCCTTAGCCAATCTTCTCTTCCAGACAAGGAAGGATAAGCCAGTGGTATGTTGTTTCTCTGCACCTTTAGGAATTTGGGATGAGGAAATCAAACGACTTGAAGAATCAGGGATTCCAAACTATCCCACTCCAGAGAGGGCAGCAAAAACGCTTACCAACCTTGTAAGATTTAATCAGTTGAGACGAAAGGGAGAGATATATGGAAATCGGTGACATACTATTGAAAGCCAGAACAGAGGGTAGGAATTCTCTTCTTTATACAGAGGCCCAGAAGCTTCTCGATATTTGGGGAATCCCTGTCGTCCAATCAAAACTTGCTTCGGATAAGAATGGGGCCATTCAGTCAGCGCGTACGATCGGGTTTCCCGTTGTAATGAAGATTCTTTCGCCGGATATGGTCCACAAGAGTGATGCGGGTGGAGTCATAATAGATTTAAGAACAGAGGAAGAGGTTGCTCGCGCATTCGATCAGATGATGGAGAATTTCGGAAAAATGAAATCAATGATCAAGATTGAGGGGCTTGTGATTGAAAAGATGCTTTCCGGATTCGAGGTCATCATAGGCACAACAAAGGATCCTCAGTTTGGCCATGTACTGATGTTCGGGATGGGCGGAGTCTTTGTAGAACTCTTAAAAGATACTTCATTCAGACTTGTTCCGATTGAGCTGATCGACGCAGAAGAAATGATAAGGGAGCTAAAGGGATATTCCCTCTTGGAGGGCTGTCGCGGGAAAAGGGGAAATATTGATAGCCTAAGGGATCTTTTGTTCAAAGTATCCAACCTCATCTTCCATTATCCAGAGATCACTGAGATGGATTTGAACCCGGTCATGATTTCCTTGTCCGGGAGTATTGTAGTTGACGCCAGAATTACTACAGGTGGGTAATGTTGGATCCACTTACCTTGTCCCCCTTCATCCGTTCTCTATAGCGGAGGTATTATGGAAAACGGGTCAAAGGGGGGAGTATATTGCCTGTCGATTGGCAGGGGGTGGAAGTTGTTAAATAATAACATTACCATGAGCCAATTCCTTTATCCCTCCCTTCCGGATCACTCGCCTAATCCGCTTCATCTGCTGATAGAACACTTCTATCTTCCCCCTTGCCTTCTATTAGGTGATTTTCCCTACCTCCACCATCTTCACTAGATGCCACTCCATCTTCATTGGATGCAAGTTCTGTAGCTACCTCTGACTCATGAGCATCTTCTCCTGTTCCCTGGGGACATTTTAACTTATGCAGTTAATGGGGACATCTCTACCTTGCTAAAACAGAGGAATAAGAAAACATCTTCAATTCCGTGATGGAAAATAAATTTAGCCATGAAGAAGGATGAAGTTGCAATTATTCTCAGTGCATTGGCCTCTCGAGGTCGTATAATCGATGACTGTGAATCCGAAAAGGAATATCTCTGATCTCATAAAACAAATCGAATTGATAGCATTAAGTTTTTCGGATTTTCTTAGCTTTTTCCATCGCGAGGGAAAAAGATGCTTACGAGGAATACTGAAATTCCGCCATAAGAAATCAGTCAATAATATCTTTTGAAATCCATAGCTTAGGAAAAAGTCGATGTTTTCAAAAAAAGGCTTGACATCCTCTTTATTTAGTAATTTAATCCTATATGTACAAAATATATTAGGATATAGGATAAAGCTTACGGATACAATAAGCCGATGGCGTCAAAGGATTAGCCACCTCTGTAAGATTCGGGGGCGTTTAGAGTATCAGCTCATGAGACCGAAGTCCATGCGGGTGGGTTCAATGGTGAAGCAATACATGTTCTGCGGGAAGGCTTCTTGTGCCTGCCATCGAGATCCAAAGAAGAAACATGGTCCCTATTATTATCTCTCCTATAAAGAAAAGGGACAGAGCCACTACAAGTATTTGGGGAAGGCGACGAGTCCAGAGGTGGAGCGGGCAAGGAACTATCAGGTGTTTCAGCGAGGGATGGCCCAATTGGGCAAGATGCACCGGGAGGTCATTGATCTCTTCTGGAAGATTGGAGAGACGAAGATGAAGTGGAGGGATGAAGAGTAAATGGCAGTTTTATGAGCGGGCTCAGAAAGAGGTTTATCGGAAGCTTAAGGCCAGGGAGAAACCTGAGGCGGTCGTGGGGGCAGGCTGGGGATTGTTGGGTCATTTTTTCATTTTCCTTTTAGTCTGGGTTTCTTTGCACGGATCGATTTTCGTCCCAAGCGAGTGAAGCGAGTCATGATTCCCGTGGTCTTGATGATTTTGACTTACGAGGTAAAGCAGCTGACCGAGATCTCCAGTATGAATCAGTTGGGGGAGCATCTGTTTCGGGATACGGCCTTGCTGAAGATCATCGGATTTACAGCACGTCAGATTCAGGAAGGATTTTGTCAAAGGGGGAAGGGAAAGCGACGAGGTCCGATGTATCGGGACACGCTGGCCGATTTTCTTTCGAAGCTTTCCTCCGAGGAGGTGGATTTCATTTTAAGGGAGGCAGTGCGGGTCTTGGTCAAGCACAAGTTGATTCGGGGCAGGACCTATATTCTGGATGCGACGGATTTGCCAACGACGAAGTGCTACAAGGGGTGTGGGGTAAAGAAAGTGGTTAGGAGGGAATATGACAGCAAAGAGGGCAAGGAAGTGGAGGTTGTGAAGTATGTGTACGGTTATAAGTTATTAGTTTTGCTGGAGGCGAGGCATAAGATCGTGGTAGCGGCCCAGGTGATCAAGATCAACGAGCATGAGAAGAACTTTACCAAGGAGATGATCCAAGAAGCTCTGCGGATCGGGCGGGAAGGGTTGTTGATTACAACGTTGTTTTGACAGAGTTTTAAGGTTTTATTCTGACCGGAGGCAGAGGGGAAGAGAGAATGATCGGGTTCCTCCCAGATATCTGGTTGATCCATACCTCCCTATGAGCTGACTCATCCCCTTCGCTCCGTTCTCATTACAAGAACTTCCTCACTACTGCAGGATGATCCGCCCCTTTCACAGGCATTGATACTTTCCCCCTTCGTGGTCGTCACTTATAGGGTTTTCTCTTCCCATCCCATGAAAGGTTCTCACGTTCCACAAAAGAGCCCAAATCAAGCTCGTGCCAACTGTACGCCGGGTGCCGCTTAGGCAGTACACAGGTCTCCCCTAAGCTCATCTTGGAGTTAGAACCTAGACCCCAATTTTGACACCATCTGGAGAACGTTTTCGACGCTTCCATTGGTTCGCTTATCGCTCACCTTCTTGATTCATACCTGACGTATCTCGTACGCCTTTTCCTCAACGCTCACCACCATGGTCTTTAACCACAGCAGCTTGAGGGGGTTTGAGATCTGCACCTGCATGCCGATTTCAGAGGGACTACCTCCATCTCTTTTGCAGCCTCGTGACGCAAAGGTTCCCACGTTCCACACAAGAGCCTGGATCAAGGTCACGCCACCTTTATGCCGGACGCTGCCCAGGCAGTAAACAGGTTATCCCCTGGACCCCTCCTGGAGTATCGTAAGTCCCCAGTTTTGACGCCGTCTTTACTTGTTTTCGACACCTCATCCGTGGTTCGTTTGCGCTCGTCTCCCTGAGCCTCACCTGACACAGTCTTAGCCATGTCTTTTCCATCAACGCTCACCACATGGGCTCTTTACCCATGCAGCCTTGAGGCGGTTTGAAATCTACTCCTGTAACCCTACTTCGAGGAACAAACCCTCATCTCTTGTTCAGCCTCGTGGCACAATGACATCTTGTCTTCTTATAGATTGCCAAGTGATATAAACTCTGGGATGCCGGGGTAAATGGAAAGAGTGAATCTGTGTTGCACCTGATGCCTAAGAGCATGGTTTGTAGATTAGATCCTCTTTCCATTGCTTTGTTCAGTAACTCGTACGATATCAGAAACCGTCGCGTATAGGAATGAGTTTGTACTTGCAAGGTTGATTCGAACAGAGCTTTTACTGACCGGATGTTTCTTATGATGGAAAGGGGGGAGTCCTATGTCAGCACCTGTCCTTGGGATCGACATTGCCAAACAGAGGATTGAGGTGGCCTTGCTTGTCGGAGGTAAGGTCAAGAACAAAACATTCAAGAACACAACAGAAGGTTTTGATACTCTGGCTTTTTGGCTAAGAAAATTGGGAATTGTGCAGGTTCAGGCCTATCTAAAAGCGACCGGTAATTATGGGGAAGATTTAGGCATCTATCTACACGAAACCGGTCACCATGTCAGTATTGTCAATCACCGCCCGGATCGAAGGATTTGCCCAGAGTGAATTAAGACAGACAAGATTGATGTGGCATTATTGCCCGTTTTTGTCTGGCCATGAACCCAGTAACTTAGATTCCACCTTCAACGCAAGTCAGGTTCCGACGAGTTCTGGTTAGACGGGCCGATAACATGATCGGCATGCTTACTCAAAAAAAGAATTATAGCTCGGTACGGCACATAAATCTGTCATCCCTTTGATTAAAGAACACATGAATTACCTTAACAAGGAAATTAAAAAAGTCAGGAATCAGATTACTGATCTGATTGACCAAAATCCGAATCTGAGACAAAAGAAGGAGTTGCTGGCTTCTATTCCAGGCCTCGGCAAGGCCACCATCGCTGTTATCCTAGCGGAATGAGATAATTTTGAAAAATTCAACCATGTTCGTAAACTGGTCACATTTATGGGACTCGCTCCAAAAGAAACACTATCCGGATTTTCGGTTAAGGGGAAACCAAGGCTATGCGAGGTCGGTCATGTACGCCTCAGGAAGGCTCTCTATATGCCAGCACTTGTATCGATTCAATGCAATCTTGTTATGATAGCTTTTTATAACCGCCTAAAGGAAAAAGGTAAAAAATGGAAAAGTTTTTGTCTGTGCGATTATGCGGAAACTGGTCCACATTATTTTTGGTATTTTGAAATCCGTCAAAAAATTCGATTCAAATTATAAACCAATTTTTGCTTGACAAGAACGATATCTATTATTCTTCCATCATTATTCAACAAGCTCCAGATAGTGATACACCTTCTGGAGCATCTTATTCTGCAGCAGATTGTCAATGAGATTCACCATGCCGCCAGGACAGGCCGTGACCACAATGTCTGCCCCCCGTTGATTGAATGCCCGCCATCTTCTTCGCTGCGATCTTCTTCGTGATGTCATAATAGTACAGGCTGAAGGAACCACCCATGCCGCAGCAAAGGTCCGCATTTGGCATCTCCATAAACTTCAACCCTTTCAAAGATTTGAGGATTGCCCGCGGCTGATCTTTGATATTCTGATACCTCACGAGATGGCACGGATCATGCCGTGTTGCCATCTTGCCTTCAAACTCCTTTTTAAGCTTAAATTCTTCAGGTGGGATTTTGAGCACATCAATGATAAATTCCGTGCTGTCTTTGACCTTCTTTGCAAAATCTGCATACCGCTTTTGTTGATCTTCAGTATCCGGGAGATACTTCGCATAGTCTTTTAACGTAGAACTACAGGTTCCGCAAGCCGTCACAATGTAGGCTGCTCCGTCAAATGCCTTTATATTCACATCTGCAAGCATCCTTCCTGTTTCAAAGTCACCGCTGAAATAGATCGCCGCACCACAACAATTCTGATTCTTGGGAACAACAACCTCAATCCCTCTCTTCGTGAAAAAGTCTATGAATTTCAGCCCCAGTTCCGGGTAAACAAAATCAGTGGCACATCCTATGAAGAAACCTATCCTCATCCTAGGCTTTCCACTATTCTGCGGCTTATTGACCGGTTTCACCATATCACGGAGAAACACCCTAGCCAGTCCAGGTATGTTTCTTCCCTGACCTAATGCCTTCAAGAAATCCGGCATGTGCCGTATCTTTCCCTCTGTTGTGGTAAACAAAAATTGCAATGTTCTCGCCAGCTTTAAATATCTTCCGAAGGCCTTGCGGTTCGCCATGACCTTCCGGAAAACGAATTTCTTTATGAAATCGAGACCTTTTTCTCTCACCTGCTGAGCCCTGGCACCTACAACAATGCGGTCGACCTCGGCCTTTGAAAGACAGTTCACAACACAGCGCTTGCAAAGAAGACACTTTCCAAGAATATTTTTCATCTCGTCAGTAAATTCCTGTTTACCTTCAAGGATCTCCTTAATCAGATAGTTCTTCCCCCTTGCGAGAGAAGTTTCGATCCGTTCTTCCTGATAGACAGGGCAGTAGGAGCTGCAGTAGCCGCACTTTATGCACTGTTCAGCATATTGTTCTACTTTTTTTAGCTCTTTTAAATCGTTCAAAGGTTAATCCTCTTTCTGTGCTAATCCCAGATCTTTCCTGGGTTCATAATGTTGTTAGTCTCTTATGAATAGGATTGTTGCCAAAATGGTCATAAATTTATATCCTCACCGTCACGGGTTGCATGAGAGATGGAATGATGAACATGGTTCTCAACTTCAGGGCGGTGTTGGCCACCTTCTGTCCAAGGTGGGTCAAATAATACTTGTAAGTTCCTCTGATTTTTTTGATCAAGCCATGCATTTTGAGACGCTTGAACATTCTGGAAACTTGGGGTCCCGATTTGTGGGGCATGAAGATGCGAAGGGAACGGTTCTGGAATCCGCGGATATTGAACTCTCCACGGACAATTCCCTCCAACAGCTTCAGGTCTTCACCTTGGAAGAGGTTAAACCCGCGATAGGTCCGCTGGCCGTCCGACACAGGCTCAGAGATCTTCTCAAGGTTCTTGATCCCCACGGTGGGATCTTCGATCTCGGAGATAAACTCCAAGTACCGTCGGTTTGCCGCTTCCATCAACTCCCGAAGAATAGGGAGACTGTAGATGGATTTCTTCAACGAGGCGTCCTTCATTTCCCAGGTGCCGTCCCTGTGTTCCACCTTCCGATGGTGTTTGAAAAAGCTCACATCGTTGACGGTCGTCTCGATGCGCAAAATGATCCCCAGTTTGTCATACATCTTAATCGAAACGGGACCCATGTGATGTTTAATCCGAGTCCCTTCGATTCGAGTATGGAAATCATTCCCGATCTCTCCTTGATAAGCCCCATGAAGCTTCCGTCCCAGGAAGGTCGCTACCTGCTGGGGTTTGACGGTGTGGATCGCGGTACGGATGATTGTTTCATAGAGCGGACACAGATCGCTTTGGTATTTGAACACCACATCCGTGGCACACTCGACTTGCATTAGGGTCCAATGATACCCCGAAGGGAAATGCCGGATGACGGGACAGAACCTTTTCGCCACTTGATCCAATCGCCGATGGAGCGCTTTGACCTGGAGGCTATCGGAGAGTTGCTGGGCCTTCGCGAAATCCTCCATCTCGATGAAGGCATTCTCCAAAAGACGATAGGGAAAACCTTTCCTGCGGAGAAAGCTGGCCAAGTAATGATGTCCGTTAAAATAGAACTGCAGCCGGAAGGGAGCCCAGGTCGGCACCCGCAGGTAGCACAGCCCAAAATCTTCAAGGATGAAGTAGAAGTAGTAGTGGACGCACTTGGATTCCGTGCCACGGAGAAAGGTCTTGCCCGTCTTCTTGTCATGCCAGGGTTTGAAAGAAGGGCAGGGCTCCAAGGCGGAGAAGATATGGACCAATCCGGGATGATCCCCACGCTTGGCGATGATCTTCTTGATGCATCTTTCCTTACGGAAATCCTTCTTTCGGATAAATTCGATCTCCAAACCATTGTCCTGAGCCAAGCGCTCCGCCTGGAGACGGATTTCCTCCCGCAAGGGTTCGGCAAATTGGGTATAATCGAAAATGCGAATGCCCTTCGATCTCAGGTGACTACTCATTGCATCGGCATAACAGATATCGGGAAGCGTCCCAGTGATGACTATCCGATCGAAGCACGAGAGGACACCCCGAATCTTATTGGCATATTTCTCTGTCAATGCGGCCATGGCTCTAACCTTTTAGAAGATTTACAGAAGGATAGCCTATGGTTATAGACAAGCAGTACGGAAAAGTAAACCTTTATTTTGTTTCAGGATGTTCAATAACACCCGCATTCTTATCCATTCCTTCGTTTCGGCGTGGATGAGAATGCGGGGAAATCTTTATCCCCAGCGTTCCTTGATCGTTGGGTTGATAAACCTACAAAAGACCTGTTTGGTTCCGGCTATGCCGGGTTAGGGTCTAGAAGTGCTTTAATCTTCTTCATGAGATCCACCACAACGGGCTCCAGCGCCCTTCTGATGAATTTCTGCTTTTCAAGGCCTATACCATGCTCCCCGGAAAGGACCCCCCCATCTCGATAGCGGCTTCAATAATTTCGTCCACAGCCTTCATAGACCTTTCATAAAGGTCTTTATCCTTAATATCGCTCAGTATGGCCGGGTGAAGATTGCCGTCTCCTGCATGGCCGACCACAACGATCTCGAGATTATACTTCCCGGCTAATTCCTTGCATTTCTTGGTTAGGGCAGGCAATTTCTTTATGGGGACAGTCACGTCTTCGACAAATATCGTTCTGGCCTTGGCGTATATCGCTGCATTTCCTGTCCGTCTTGCCAGCCAGTACTTATTGGCCTCCTCCATATTTTTTGCCACTCTCACGTCAACCGCTCCATACTTCTTAGATTAAAGATTTCTACAATCTTCTCTGCCTCTTTATCCACAACCTCAGGAATGCCATCTGTTTCAAAGAGCAACACGGCATCTGCATCCTTTGGAAGTCCGATTGGCATCATCTCCTCTATGTGGTTGATGAGCCAATTATCGAGAAGCTCGATCTTGCATGGGATGATCCCGTTTTCAAAAATTCTAGAGACACCTTCACCTGCTTTTTCCACTGAATCATAAACTGCCAAAATCGTCTTTCTCCCTGGAGAGATGGGTCTGAGCTTCAATTCTGCCTTGGTTATGACACCGAGGGTTCCTTCAGAACTGATGAATAGGTGGAGCAGGTCGTATCCCGTGACATTTTTCAGTGTCCTACCCCCGATATGGGCAATCTCTCCCGTAGGCAGTACAACCTCAAGGCCCAGGATGTATTGTTTTGTAACACCATATTTCAAACAGCTAGGTCCGCCTGCATTCTCAGCGATGGCATCGCCAAGTGTTGCTCCGAGGAAGCTCTGCGGATCGGGCGGGAAGAATAGACCATCCTGCTCAAGTCTCAATATCAACTCCTGTAGCACAACGCCCGCTTCCACTGTAGCGCTAAGGTTTTCTTTGTCAACTTTCAGGATCCTGTCCATAATCCGTAATCAAAATATTTTGTTTTGAGAAGAGACAGTTGCAAAGGAGAGTTGGGGAGATTTTCAGAAGCGTGAGGAGTGGGAAGGTATGAGAAATTGCGCCAAAGGTTGGGTTAAGGAATCATGTTTTGAAATCCGCAAAAACACTTATCCCTTAGACTGTAGTAGATCCCTGGGTAAGAAGGATTAGAAAGGTAAAGCCTTGTCAGGCCGAAGAAAAGAGGACTAACTTCTCTCTGGCTTGCTTATAGAGAAGGAAACTAGGATGATGTTTCGCGATCTTAAGGAAGAGCCTCCGTCCATGCTCAATGATTCTTCCTGCGATACCGAGCAGATGGAATCTCAGAGTTTTCAGTCGTGCTGGCCACCAGGACGGAGGCAAAGCCTTTCTCTTCATCACCGAGAGGACATTGTAAGCTATGATATTGAGTCTCCACCAGGCGGCATTGGCAAAGAATCGTTTGGCGGGAAGGACTCCTCCTGCCAGGTCATTTTTGAGCACATCATGAACCTTTTCCACCGTCCAACATCGTTCTCTCTGCCACTGGAGCAATCGCTCTCTATTCCAACTCCACATGTTGGTCACAACGGCAAAGTAGTGATAGGGGTTACCATCTTGGAAGAGTTCTCCTTGGGCAGGTCGGATGCGGATAGCCAAGTACCGATACGGTTTCATGTTCTTTTTTCGAGAAGGTTGGCTGGGAACAAACTCGACCTCAGCCCATTGCTTGCGTCCGATGAGCAAGCCTTGATCTGTCACTTTTCTTAGAGGCTTCCAAGCCTCCTCGGGAAGGGCTTGGATCGCCGCCCTCAACTCATCTCTCATATCGGCACTGATAGCAAACTCGATCCGAGGTCTTCCTGGGACCTCTTTCCGACACCAATTGAGCAGTTCATGAACATAGGCTGCGCTATCCGAGCGAACCCGGACCAGACCAACGGTCGATGGCAAAGCCGAAAGCGCATCCTTGAGAACCGGGAGCAACCCCATCCCTGCGGGCACGTTCCCATCGCGAAACTGATCCGCCAGAATCAAATCTTCCTCAGCCCAGTAAGCAATCACAGGCTGATAACCTTTTTCTCCCAGATACGTCTCACAAGCCTCTCTCTTATGACTCTCTATCACCGAAGCATCCACATCGATCGTGGCCTTCCACGGAGCATCCCCAGAAACAGCCTTCCTCAGCAGATCTCGGCTCACCGCTCTCAACCCCTGAAGCAACGTTGTTTCTTCCGGGATGAATGCTTCATGGGGAACCCGTCCCTGCAACAACTGCTCTTCATGAAAAGCATTGAGAAAACTTCGAACCGCCTCTGGAGAAGGAACCTGCAATCCCAACTTCTTCAACCCTTCATCGCTCCTCAGCAGTTCAAAATCATCGACACAATCCCCACCGACCGAAAAGAGCGAAACAAAAGACTCCACATACTCTGCTTCCTGATATTTGCCCTGGCGCTGAAGAAGAGGAAGATGCTTCTGAATCGACTCAGGAAGTCCCAAGGCTCGAAAGGTCTCCATGACCAGCGGAAGACCACCAAAAGAAGTGATGAGAACTCTAGAGGTATCTTGAATTAACTGGAAGGGAAGAAGACCTTGTGATATATTCATCTTGCACCTCCTGGGTGAAAAGCAGGTTGATGGGGTCAACCGCTCTTTGTGATAGTGTTTATGCTATCCTAGGAGGTGTTTTTGTTTCCTGTCAAGCAATTTGATTACGGATCAGGGTCCTGTTCATTTTAGTGATGCTGAGAACAATGCCGCCCATAATTGGCACAGAACCGCCGCTTACGTTTGTACCCCCTCCTCTAGGGGTTACAGGTGTCTTTTCCACGTTGGCAAGTTTCATGATGTCGGAGATCTCTTCCGCGCTTGTGGGAAACACAACCACATCAGGCTCATGGACCCATTTTTGTGTCCCGTCGTAAGAATAGGTCTTTAGAACTTCGGGCGCCGTAAGAACATTATGCTTACCGAGAATATTTTGAAGTTTCGTTTTTATCGATTCTTTTATCATCAATGCCCCCTGTGTTAAATGTGATGCGGCATTATCACTAATTTCACCCATTAATTCCAACTGCGCATAGCCTGCTTATTCGTCCATCCGGGTACTGGTACTGTTAGTCCGGTTCAAAATTGACAGGATTGGAAGATGTCTTTTTGGAACCTATGGAATGATATTGCCTCCGAACAGAAAAATCACCACATCCGCTTCCGGCATCTTTTCTGGAACCCGATCAATCGCCTCCTGAAGATTGGAGGAATACGACCTTCGGTGACATGAATGACTGCAAATTTTTCAGCCAGTTTTTTGAAGTAAACGACCTGCATGATATAAGAAATTCCAAAAGATTTGAGATGATCAGGAACGTCCCCTTGGATTAACCGCCGGTGGAAATCTCCGGCACTTTCCGCACTTGCCATCTCCCTGACCAATGGCATGATTGGGCCTGCTTCTTTCTGTGGGGCAACCCAGATAATGGTTCCTCCTGAGCGCGTGCAGAAACCAGCCATGACCAGCGCCTTCGTTGACTGAACCCCTACCTCCAAGGGTGTAAGAAATCTTTTCATAGGGCTGACGAGCTTCTGATGCTCTGGTGGGTTGTTTCCCTTGGCGTAGTAATTGTCCTTGAATGCGCGCTTCAAATATACCTTCAGCCTTGGTACCCACCGCTATGTTGGGTTTCATGCCAATTCCTTTCTTATATCCTCCAGTGATATTCTTACATGGTGGACTATTGCGTCTCGTATCTCTTCAATGTCACCCTTTTGTATGGCCTTGAGAATTAGTCGGTGCCCGTCTAACGACCTTTTGCAATTATCCGAGTGACATAAGGCTTTTATCCTTATTCGAAGCATAAGCCGCCTCATCGTCAACGCGACATTCAAGAGATGATGGCTACCACTCAGCCTCGACAGGGTCCCGTGGAACTGCTCATCCAAATCTATAAATGCTGATAAGTTTCCTGTTCTTATCAACTCCTTAGAAGATGAAATATTCTCTCTTAACTCACGTATGACAGCCTTTCTGTCCCTTTGAACGGCCCACTCGGCCGCCAGGATCTCCAGTACTGTTCTGATTCCGCAGATCTGGACCATCTCATCCTCAGTTAGTTCTTTTACGATATAACCAACCCTAGGAATTGATTGAACAAGCCCCTCTTGCTGCATGTTATGAAGCGCTTCCCTTACGGGTGTCCGGGAGGTGCCTATTTCTTTCGCAATAGCGCTTTCTACAAGGCGCGTATTAGGGGCAATTTCTCCGTTCAGTATTTTTTCCTGAAGATAGTCGTGAACTTTGAGCCATATAGCTTCGTGATCTCTAAAATGCAGCGATTGTTTCACTCCCACCCTCTGATCCGATAAAACAACAGATCTTAGACACAGGTATGTTCCGTACTGCTTTGTACATACTGTATACCACAAAGGCCAACATTCATCAAGATTGAACCTATCTGGAGTTTCCTGAGTTTTTCATGGTCATATAAGGTTCTATACGATTCTTCTGATAAGAAGTTTTCTAAGTATTTGAAATGTTTAGATCCAATTTCTGAAACTCAAAAAAGGAAAATTCCAGATGCCTCATTTCCCAACATATCGATATTGCAGCGCAATAACATTTTTTATTTCGAAAACTCAGGAAACTCCAGTGAACCTATGGGGTTAGCATACTTGGCCACTTTCCTCACCACAGGCTGTCGCACTGACGCCACCACGCATCGTCGTTTCGATAAGCCTCCTATCTTATCGTTGCGAGTGCCCTTATGTATCGAATGCGTTTGTCCACATCCTTCTGTAGTTCTTTCAAGTCTCCCTTTTCCATGTGGGCAAATCTCTTCTGAAGCTTGGTAAATGCCGAAATTGGTTTTACCTTGCCCGGTTCATGAGTCAGGCGGTATGTCCCTTGATCGCATTCCCAGAGCGGGAAGTAGTTTGTATCTACCGCCGCATTGCAAACGTCGAGGGGCTTCGGCATGGCGTATCCCCAGCCTGGAATACATGGGGACAGAATATGAAGATAGGACATGCCTTCCTTGACTGCCACTGCCTTGAGCAATTTTGTGAGAAGATCCTCGGGATGGCTGATTACGGCGGTCGCCACATACGCTATATTGTGCGCTGCCATTATGA
>JBEKDJ010000051.1:0-21258 GCA_050014415.1 Thermodesulfobacteriota bacterium
AAACACAGGCATAACCTGGGGTAAAGATTTTTCTGCCCTCCCGCAAATCCGCATCTGTACTCATCTTCCGAACATCGCAAAAAGCTCTTTCAACTGTCTTCTAAAAAAAACACATTGTCCAATCCCATCTTCTCCTATCAGATAAAGGATCCCATCAAATCGGAGATCATCTTTTCAACTCCACCTGACGTCTCTTTCTCGATTCGTCCGAGAACCTCTTCCACCTGACGTCTGAGCACTGGATCGGAAAGATCGTCTATCCTCCGATAGAACCACATACTTCTTCCCAGCCGGAAGTTAATCTTCTCCTCTGCGGGAAGAGCCAGATAGCGGTCGATCAGGACTCGCTTCTTTCCCTTCTCTTCCCGAAATTTCCCTTCTACCTCTTCAGGCAGGTTTAAAATGCGGTCACTCACGAAGGTGCTGTCGATCCCTTCCAGGTTTTCGACAAAGAGCTCTTCCTCTCTCATCACCTCATCATCGGTCCACAAGATGAATTCTCTCCTTTCTATCTTCTAGTCGAGGGGCATTATCTTTAGAATCTTCAGCGTGCGAACTCGAATAAAGTCGAGGTTGATCTGATTGAGAACCATTGCCGCTCCGGTGGCATGGTCTCGGCACATCCCTTTCTTCACATATTGGAGAATAGGTGCGGCAGAATTCGCACCGATGGCACTGACAGTTGCGTGTGATCCTCAGGAGAAGACTGGTTGACTCGTTTGCAGGGGAAATTCGGCCTTACTCAAGACTCACTTCTGTCTCGGGAGACTCCGATCCGAGGGACACCTCTCCCATCGAAGGCTTTCAAGGTCGTTTGGATTGGTCTCCAAAATCGAGAAGATTTTATTCTCAACTGCTAAAGTGGCCTTCTCCAATCGTTCCAATTGTCCCAGGACCCATTTGCCCTTTCCATATCGATCTCTGAGATCGCTGAACCTCTCTTCCAAAGAGACGATCCGGTCGTGCCGAACTCGTTTATCTGCATAGTTGACCACTTCTTCTTCCGATATCGACAAGCACTGTTTTCCTTCGGATAGCTGGATGTGTTCTGCCACTACCTCTCCCACCCTCTCATATCCCATCTCTTTCAAGAGCTGGGCGCCTGCTGCAGCATGGTCCTCCTTCGTTTTGAGGCATTCTGTCTTTGCGAGGTCGTGCAGCAACGAAGCCGCTTCGACCAAACCGAGGTCAAGCCCTTGCCCCTTCTTGTTCAACTCCGTGGAGATACAGAGGGCGACCTTTGTTACCTCGATGCTGTGGTTTATGATGTGATCGAGCATCCCAAACTTATCCATCAGTCTAAGACACTCTTCTCGGGTCGGGATCATCTTACTCTTCCGCTTCGCATCCACTATTCCCTCTAAAAGGCCCCCTTTTCAGGTTCGAAGATTTGATTATTGGCTTAGAGAGCTCTCCGATATGCTTCTGAACATTCCCGATCACTCCTACTGGATCATTCTCATCTCCTCAACGAGTGATGGGCGGATTAGGGGTGTTGAATGATGAGGTGTCCCTCCACTTTCTTATCGACGAGGTTCGTAACGAAGATACTCCAAACATTCTCCTTCTGAACTTCTTCAAAAGGGATGGGAAATTCCACTTTCAGTGGGTTTCTCCCCGAGAGAGTGGGCATTCCATTGTTGTTTCCTGATTTTTCAAAAGACAGCATGAGGCAGGAACCGCCCCCTTCCCATCTTGCCTCGATCTTTACTTTTTCTGTCTGACCTTCACCCTGAGGTCGCGGAGCGGAAAAGGAAAAAGAGAATCCCTCTTTCTCCTGAGGTCCAATCTTAAACGGGAAAATAACGAATGTTCTTTCGAGGACGTTATTTTCTAGATGGATATCATCGGAGGATAGTCTTGGGAAGATGAATACCTTTACTTTGGAGATCCCAGCAATTCCAATCTGATAGGGAGGGACAATGACGTAACGATTTCCAAGTTTGGCCTTCAATACCTCGGGAATGTAATGGTCAAACTCCAGAACCTTTTGGTTATTCACAAAAATTCGAACTCGAAGGATGATTCCTTTTCGAAGATCGACCTCGCCCACATTAGAAAGGACAATATCGAGTTCTAGGTCTTCTGTCAATTCCAGATCCTTCACTGTGATGTCAGGCCCAACAGGTAGCCCCTCCAGTATTCTCGTTAGATCTTTATTCTCTCGATTCGATTCCATCATTTCGAGGCCAGTATCCAAATCAGCATGAATGTTATGCCGGCCTGAAATGGTTAAGGGGATGGCAAAGGTGAGACTTTCTTTTGGCAAAAGAAAGGATTGGTCGGAGAGGCTGCTCAATGGGTAACTGCCTTCCGGTTGGCCGTCCACAATGACTTTGAGGCTCCCGGCCCCGAGGGGGAATGAGGCGTCACCCCTGTTTTCCACGCTGATGACCAATCTCTTTTTCGGATTGAGAAAAAGGTCCGTGATGGCAATGTTGGGAAGCAGAAGAGGTTCAACAGGAACCTCCGATTCGAGAGCAATCTCATCCTCTTCTTGTTTATCCTCCTTGGCCTCCTCCTTCTGCACCAATTCGGTTTCCTCGTTGCTCAAAGAAGTAAGAGAAGACTCAGGATCAGTAGGAGGCACTACCAGGGAGGAAGACGGGGGGAGTTGGTCGGCTATTCGGGCTGCGCAGCCAAAGAAAAAGATGGGAAAGGCGAAAAAGCATATCGCCCTTTTGAACATGAATGAAATCGAAACCTCCATGAAGAAAATAGCTCATCACACAGCCAAATGCAAGAACTTTTCAACTTCGGCAATTCAGATAATGGACTTTAAACACCAGCCATTTCTTTTTCGTGAGAACGCGAATTTTGAGTCGTTAGTCCACCCGAGGTGGGAATAAGTCTCACACCTGCCTGCCGAAACGTCACACCCCGATGTGCAGGGACAACTTACGCTTTGCGACATGAAACTCAGTCTAATCGTCGAATCACAGTTGCTACTCTGGTAAGCTTGACCCATTCGGCTGCACCAAGACCTCGGCGTGAGCTCGTCCGAAGGTCCTGCCTCTAAAGACGGCGTCAGAGACCACCGCTCAGGGTCAACCCTGGGCCCTCGACCTGAGACTGCGGCAAGCCAGTCGTGTCGCTCGGGTTGAAGGCGAGCCCCGGTCTTCAGACGGAGAAGTAGCAGGGTTGACACTCATCCTCTAAAATTGTATCTATCATATGTGTCTGGAAAGACTTCAAGTAGTCCAGATCTGATTTGGAGAAGACATGACGGATTTCATCGATCTCAGAAGTGATACCGTGACCAAACCCACGCCTGCTATGAGAAAGGCGATGGCAGAAGCAGAAGTGGGTGATGATGTCTTTGGCGAAGATCCTACAGTGAATTTCCTTCAGGAGAAAATCGCCAGGATTCTTGGAAAAGAGAGTGCTCTCTTCGTCCCTTCGGGCACAATGGCCAATCAGCTGGCCATCAAATCCCATACACAGCCTGGTGATGAGGTGATCATTGAAGCTACCTCCCATCCTTACAATTTCGAGGGTGGAGCTGCGGCTGCCCTTTCGGGTATTCAGTTTTATTGTATCAAAGGTGCCCGCGGTATTCTTGATGCCTCTCAGGTTGAGGAGGCGGTCAGACCTGAAGACCACCACTTTCCAGTCACACGGCTGATCTGTCTTGAAAACACGCATAACCGGGGTGGAGGATCTGTCTATCCCTTGGAACAAATGGCTGCAATCCATCGATTAGCCAAATCAAAGGGGCTTCTGCTCCATCTCGATGGAGCCAGACTCTGGAACGCCTCTGTCGCTCATGGGGTCGACCCGAAAGAATATGCACAATGGACGGATTCTGTATCGGTCTGCCTGTCCAAGGGCCTGGGGGCTCCGATTGGATCCCTGGTGGCAGGATCAAGAACATTCATCGATCGAGTCCATCGTTTTCGCAAGATGTTCGGAGGCGGAATGCGTCAAGTGGGCATTATTGCTGCTGCTGGAATTTACGCTTTGGATCACCACATGGAGCGGCTGAAGGAAGACCACCAGAATGCAAAACGCATAGCCTTAGGTTTGGAGAAGTTCACAGGGGTTTCTGTCGATCCGGAACATGTGGAGACGAATATCGTCATCTTGGACGTGGAGAATACAGGAATGACCGCTCCTCATGTAGCGGAAGCGATGAAGCAAAAGAGGATTCTGATACACGCCCTTGGAAGGACACAGATCCGCCTGGTCACTCACCTGGATGTATCGAGTGAGGATATTGAGGTGGCTCTTGAAGCTTTTGAGAAGGTATTGAAGTAACCGCGTTTGATGAACTCATCGATAACTTACGACCAAGCCTTGTACCTGATCTTGTGCAGGACAAGCACCAATAGATACTAGTCAATACCCAGATTCCGAAAACCAAACGTTACTTGGTGAGGCCTAAACTGACTGGATATTGGAACTATTAATTATCTCAGAGTAAATTTGCTGCTGGCTAAGGGAAGTCTCAACCTCCATTTTGGGCGAGCAGAGTTGTCCTATCCGTCCGATTTGCAGGTTTTGCAGAGTCTGGCAATTGGTCATTGGTTGTGATCTGGAATTTGGTCACCGGTGATTGGTGTTTGTTTGGTCCTGCCATCGCGGGATTGGAATCTGGCTATTAGTGATTCTTTTGCGAGGAGGAGAGGATGTCTTGGAAGCTGGCCGTGGTACCCGAAAGATGTTCGGGATGTAAGATTTGTGAACTGGTCTGTTCCATTCAGCGGTTTGGAGTCAACAACCCGAAAAAGAGCGCCATCCGGGTCATGGTGGTCTATCCCCATCCGATCATTCGGATGCCCATTGTCTGCCGCCAATGCAAGGTTGCCAAGTGTATGGAGAATTGCCCAACAGGAGCCATTGTGTTGAAGGATGGTATTTACGACATCGACGCAGAGAAGTGTATTTCATGCCAACAGTGTGTGATTTCTTGCCCCTTCGGTGCCATCTTCTTGCATGACGAAATGGAGATCCCCTTCAAATGCAACCTCTGCAATGGAACTCCTCACTGTGTGGACGCATGCCCTAAAAATGCTCTTCTCTTCCTGCCTGAACATGTCTTGGGCCAAGCCCAGAGAATGGCCAGCGTGTTGAAATATGTGCACATGAAAGAAGTGGAATATGTTGAAAAGGGAGAAAGGAAGGTTCGGAGATATGCCGACATCGAAAAGGGAGATGCGGAAGATTAGGGGTGGTTATTTCTGGGAGATTCTCTGGATCGATCTAGATCGGAAGGAAGCGAAGGCCTTGGAGTTTGACGACGCCTTCGCTCTCAAATATATCGGCGGAAGAGGATTTGGAGCCAAACTGGTCTGGGATCATCTCCGAAAGGGAATCTTCGATCCCCTGGGTCCAGAAAACCTTTTGGTCATCTCTCCAGGCCCTCTCGGCGGTCTCTACCTTCCAGCATCTGGAAAGACCTCTTTTGTCTCAATCTCTCCGGAGACCGGGATTTACGGCGATTCGAACATGGGTGGCTCTTTTGGCGCAGAACTCCGCCAGGCCGGCTTAGATGCCGTTGCCATTACGGGAAAGGCCCCAACCCTCTCCTACCTCTGGATCGATAACGGAGGCGTGAGAATTATCCCTAACGACAAATTGAAAGGAAAAGGAAGTTTAGAGAGCGAAGGAATGATTAAGGAAGATCTCAAGGACGAGCATATTAAGGTGGCCACGATTGGTGTCGCCGGAGAGAATCAGGTTCGGTTCGCCTGTGTCACTTCAGATTGGGGGAGAAACTCTGGCAGGACTGGTATGGGTGCGGTCATGGGATCAAAAAACCTCAAGGCCATCGCCGTCCGAGGCTCAAAAGACCTTCCTGTCTTCGATCTTCCTCGATTGCAGTGTGCCTCTGAAGCCTCCTTCCGAAGCTTAAGGGCGAGCAAGAACTTTACCTTCTGGCAGGAACAAGGCCTGATGTCGGTTATCGACTATGTAAACGAGGCAGGGGTGATGCCGACCTTCAATTTTAGGGAGGGCGTCTTCGAGCATGCCAAAAAGGTCAACGGCTATGAGATGCTCTCAAAGTATAAGATCGGTGACACCTCTTGTTTTGCCTGCCCTATGGCCTGTGGAAATGTTTGTTTGGTGAAAGAAGGGAAATACCGCGGAACCGTTGTGGAAGGGCCCGAGTATGAGACAGCCTGTATGCTTGGCCCGAATGTGGGAGTCCAAAACTTCGCAGCCATTCTCAAAGGGAATCAACTTTGTGATGAACTCGGGATCGACACGATCACTGCAGGAAGCCTCATCGGAGTCCTGATGGAGGCACAGGAGACCGGTCTTCTTTCCGAAAAGGATCTGGACGGGATCAACTTCAAATGGGGAGCTGAGGAAGCGATCTTAGAAACGATCCAGAGGATCGCTCATCGGAAGGGAATCGGCAATGTCCTTGCGGAAGGCAGTCTCGGCGTGATCAGGCAGTGGCCTCAACTTCGGCCCATCATCTCTCAGGTGAAAGGACTGGAACAATCCGCCTATGACGCAAGGATCGCCATTTCTATGGCGCTGGGATACGGAACGTCGGATATCGGCGCGCATCACGCTCGGGCCTGGACGATCGCCAAGGAACTGGAGATGGGAATGGATTGGTCTTTGGAAAAGAAGGCCGATCTCGTCATCTACCACCAGACCCTCAGGCCTCTCTTCGACATGTTGGGGGTTTGCCGACTGCCATGGATCGAACTAGGTTTTGATGAACATCAATATGCAGAATTCTATTCCGCGGTCACTGGTCTCGAGACCACATTGAACCAACTTCTTCAACGCTCCATGGACATCTACGATCTCACCCGGGCAATCAACACGAAACTGGGAATCACCCGGAAAGATGACTATCCGCCTGAAAGGGTCTTCAGCTTACCGATGACCGAAGGACCCCATGCGGGGAAGATCCTGCAGCGGGAGGACTACGAGGCCATCCTCGACGTCTATTATGAAAAGAGAGGCTGGACAAGAGACGGTTTGGTCGATGAGAAAAAAATTGAGATGTTTAATGACCCATTGATTACTGCTTAACTTGTGAGTGTCTCAGGAATCATCAAATCCGAAGCACGAAATCCGAAATTCGAAACAATCTCAGATGACCAGATTTTCAATGTTCCAAAGGAATATGGTTTAGGAAATTTGAATATTGAAAATTCGAATTTGTGTCGGATTTCGATATTCGGATTTTGGATTTTAGAGGACACCTGTTAGGCTGCCAAATACCGAGAAATTCCTAGGTTAAAGAAAGATGTCTGAGTCCATTGTTGTGTTGGTCACGTGCGGTTCTGAAGATGAGGCACTGGGGATTGCCCGATCACTCGTGGAAGAGCGCTTGGCCGCTTGTGTCAATCTCGTCTCTCCAATCCGCTCAATCTATCGATGGGAGGAAAAAGTATGGGACGAAAAGGAGTGGCTGCTGGTCATTAAGACACAGAAGCAGAACTTCCAGGAATTAGAGAAAAAGGTGAAGTCCCTTCATTCCTATTCTGTTCCGGAAATCATCGGCCTCCCCATCACCGAAGGTGCTTCTTCTTACCTCGAATGGTTAGAAGCAATGACAAAGAAATAGAAACTCCAAATTACACGCGCCAAATACCAAAATCCAAGTTCAGCTACCAAAATCCAAAATCTCAACCGTTCTCACGCTTCCCCTCTTCCCGGAGGGGAGAGGGATGGGGTGAGAAGTGCTCATCAGAAATTGGGACTTGGTCTCGCCTTGACGGGATTGGGATTTGGAATTTCAAAGAGTAGGTCTTTTGAGATGGTATTTTTTATTCTGTTCGAAAGTGTAGGCAACCCTCAAGAGCTTCCCTTCATCGAAGTGCCTTCCCATGATCTGGAGACCGATGGGGAGATTTTCATGGCTGAAGCCACAAGGGATTGTAATCGCAGGAATCCCTGCCAGATTCACCGGAATGGTGTGGATATCAGACAAGTACATTTGCAGCGGGTTTTCTGTCTTTTCTCCGATTCGAAAAGCCGGCGTTGGTGCGGTTGGCGCCACAATGACATCCACGTGTTGAAAGGCTTCCTCAAAATCTCTTCTCATCAGGGTTCTCACCTGAGAAGCCTTCCGGTAATAGGCGTCATAGTATCCCGCTGACAAGACATAGGTGCCGAGGATGATCCGCCGTTTCACCTCCCGACCAAATCCCTTGGCTCGGCTTTGAGTGTACATCTCCATCAGATCTCGGTAGCCCTTTGAACGGAAGCCATACTTCACCCCGTCGTATCGAGCCAAGTTGGAACTGGCCTCTGCCGTAGCGATTATGTAATAGATAGCCACTGCATACTCGGTATGGGGTAAAGAGATCCTCCGTACGTCGGCCCCCCATTTTCCAAATTGGCCGATCGCTTCCCTGACCGAACTCTCCACGTCGGGATCCATCCCCTCCACGAAATATTCATCAGGAATCCCGATTCGAATCCCTTTGACGTCCTTGACCAATGACTGTCTATAGTCAGGGACTTCCACATTCACGGACGTTGAATCGCAAGGATCATATCCGCTGATCGCATTCATCAGGATGGCACAATCCTCAACATCTTTTGTCATCGGACCGATCTGGTCTAATGAGGAGGCAAAAGCCACCAGTCCGTACCTCGAAACCCTGCCGTAGGTCGGCTTCATCCCCACCACCCCGCAGCAGGAAGCGGGTTGCCGAATCGAACCCCCAGTATCCGTGCCTAGGGCTGCAAAACATTCATCAGCAGCCACGGCTGCTGCGGAGCCGCCGCTCGACCCTCCCGGGACACGATCCAAACCCCAAGGATTGTGCGTGATCTGAAATCCCGAATTCTCGGTGGATGATCCCATGGCAAACTCATCCATATTCAGTTTTCCCAAGATGACGGCATCTACCTCTTTGAGTCTTCGGACTGCTGTCCCATCATAAAAAGGGACATAATCTCCAAGAATCCTTGATCCACAGGTTGTCCGAATCCCTTTCGTGCAAAGGATATCTTTAAGCGCTATGGGAATGCCAGCAAGTTCCTCGATTCCCTCTCCCCGTCCAATCTTGCGATCGACTTTATCCGCTTGGCGGAATGCCTCCTCCTCTGTCAAAAGGAGATAGGCATTGATCTTCCGGTCAATCTCCGTGATACGCCGGTAGAGAACCTCGGTAACCTCCTTGGAGGTAACCTCCTTCTTGACCAGAAGGTCATGTAGCTCATGAACAGTCAATTGATAAAGCTCCATGAATACCCCTTTAAATTCGAAATCCGAATATCGAAATCCGAAACAAATCCGAAATGTTAATGCTCAAATTACCTAAACCAAATTCTTTCCGAGGTTTAAAATTCTGTAAAACTTTAGCACTTTGAAAAGGATCTTTCATAGCCTCATTCATTGTGTCATTCCCGTACAAACGGGAATCCAGAACCTAAAAAAAAGCCTGGATTCCTGCTTTCGCAGGAATGACAGCCCTAGATAACCTATGTTTAGGGTGGTCTTCAAAGCACTAAAGTGGTACAAAATCTTGGATTTTGTTTATTGGAACTTGTTTCGAAATTCGGATTTCGTGCTTCGGATTCATCGTTTATTCAATGATCCTGGGTACCTTAAAATATCCATCCTCTTCATCGGGTGCAATGCTTAATACCTCTTCTTGCTTACAAGAGGGTCTCATCTCGTCCTCTCTGAAAACATTCTCAATCGAAACGACATGGAAGGTTGGCTCTACTCCAGTAGTATCGAGCCGATTCAGTTGTTCCATGTGGGCAAGAATCTGATCCAAGTGGTTTCCGAACATCTCTTTTTCCTCTTCAGATAACTCTAGGCGAGCCAGCTTCGCTACCTTTTCAATGTTCATCTTCATACTTCGCTCCATTCCATAGTGAGAAATCTCGAATCTCAAATTAAGCGCAAGGCCTGAATGTTAGAAATCCCTGTTTCCAAACTTCGGCATTCATTTGACAATTGGCCGCAAATCGGCGGGATTGAAATCTGACATAATCCAGCTAGTTTGATAGGGCTTCTTTGATTTTCCTCAGATTCTCTTCGAGTTTTTCACTCCGCGTCTGGTATTCTAACGCCTTCTCCTTCACTTCCTCGACCACCTCCGGAGGAGCATTGGACAAGAACTGTTTGTTCGACAACTTCTTCTCGGTGAACGCAATCTCCTTTTCAATTTTCAAGATCTCCTTCTGCAGGCGGCTGACCTCCTCCTCGATGCGGGAACGGTCCATGGGGACGAAGATCTCAACTCCCCGAATCACGGAGAAGGCGCTGTACTCGGGTTTCTCAGTTTTCCTACCTATCTTCAAATCCTTGACCTTTGCCAGGTGGAGAATAAACCGTTGATTCTCTGAGATTCTCCTCTCGTCTTCCTCATCTTTCGCTCGCAAGATAGCAGCAATCTGTGCTCCGGGCGGAACGTTCATCTCTCCTCGAATATTGCGAAGGACCGTAATGATCTCGATCACCATTCCCATCTCATCCTGGACATGCTGATTATCAAACCGCGGATCGGGCTCTGGAAATCCAGCCTTCATAATTGTTCCATTCTCTTCTCCCTCGTGGAGGTGTTGCCAAATCTCCTCTGTCACAAATGGCATGAAGGGGTGAAGCATTCTCAAGATGGTATCAAGAACAATAAGAACGGTTTCCTGCGTCAGAGTCTTCCTCATCGAATCGTGACTCTGATAGAGATGAAGCTTGATCAGTTCCAAGTACCAGTCGCAGAATTCATGCCAGACGAATTGATAGAGGGCATGGGAGGCTTCATTGAATTTATAACTTTCTAATGACCTTCTGACCTCACGGATTGTCAGATTTAATCTTCCACGGACCCAGCGATCCGGAAGACTGTATTCGTCAATGTGACGCGGGCGGGTTTCGTCTTCTCTGAAATCATCGAGGTTCATTAGGGTAAACCGGGAAGCATTCCAAATCTTGTTAACAAAGTGGCGGTAACCCTCTATTTTTGCCTCAGAGAATCTTAGGTCACTACCCGTGCTCAGGACCGCCAAAGCAAAACGGAGGGCATCCGCGCCGAAGCGATCAATCAGGTCAAGAGGGTCTAACACATTCCCCCGGGTCTTCGAATACTTTTCACCCTTTTCATCCCTCACCAAACCATGGATATATACATCCCTAAACGGAACATTGCCCATGAACTTCAAACCCATCATCATCATCCTCGCTACCCAGAAGAAGAGGATGTCGAAGCTCGTCACCAGCACAGAGGTAGGATAAAAAACCTTTAATTCCTTGGTCTCTTTTGGCCACCCCATGGTTGTGAAAGGCCATAGGGCTGAGCTGAACCAGGTATCCAGGACATCCGTTTCGGGCCTCAGACGACCTGAGCCACATTTGGGGCAAGACTTAGGTTCTTCCTTAGCGACGATGACCTCTTCGCAGGCATCACAGTACCAGGCAGGAATGCGATGCCCCCACCAGATCTGCCGGGAGATGCACCAATCCCGTATATTCTCCATCCATTCGAAATAAGTCTTCGCCCAGCCTGAGGGGATGATTCGGGTATGTCCCTGTCGCACAGCCTCAATGGCTGGTTGAGCTAAAGTCTTCGTCCTTACGAACCATTGGATGGAGAGGTTTGGTTCCACGATCGTCCTACAGCGATAACAATGGCCCACCATATGACCGTAGTCTTCAGTCTTGGTAAGCACACCCTCCCGCTCAAAATCCTCCACGATCCGTTTTCGACATTCAAATCGGTCCAATCCCTGATAAGGGCCCGCGTTCTCATTCATCCGGCCTTCTTCATCGATCACCTTGATCTGTTCAAGCCCATGCTTCAGTCCGATCTCGAAATCGTTGAAATCATGAGCAGGGGTGATTTTAAGAGCTCCTGTCCCAAACTCAATATCGACATACAGGTCTGCAATGACAGGAATCTCCCGCTTCAGGACGGGAAGGATAACCTTCTTTCCGATAACTGGTCGATAGCGTTCGTCCTCAGGGTTGACAGCCACAGCCGTATCACCCAGCATCGTTTCCGGCCGGGTGGTCGCCACGACCACAGAGCGGTCTCCTCCTTTGAGGGGATATTTGAGATGATAGAGTTTCCCGCGGACCTCCTGATATTCCACCTCCAGATCGGAAAGGGCCGTTTGGCACCGTGGACACCAATTGATGATATAATGGCTGCGATAGATGAGGCCCTCCTGATAGAGACGGACGAAGACCTCCTTAACCGCCTCAGAAAGGCCCTCATCCATGGTGAACCGTTCGCGGCTCCAGTCACAAGAAGCCCCTAGTTTCTTTAGTTGGCTGATGATGATACCTCCCGACTGCTCCTTCCATCTCCAAACCCTTTCGATCAATTTCTCCCTGCCCAAAGAGTGTCGGTCGAGACCTTCTTCAAGGAGTTGCTTCTCCACCACATTTTGGGTGGCAATGCCTGCGTGGTCAGTCCCCGGCATCCAGAGTACATTGTAGCCCTCCGCCCTTTTAAACCGTACCAAGATGTCCTGTAGAGTATTGTTCAGCGCGTGTCCGATGTGAAGGACACCTGTGACGTTCGGAGGTGGAATGACGATGGAGTAAGGCTTGCGGTCTGAATTTTCATCCGCCCTGAAATAGCCCTGTTCCATCCAATAGCGATACCATTTCTCCTCCACCTGGTGGGGGTCATAAGATTTGTCCAAGACCTTTGAGGCCATTGATGCACCTTCTTCCTCCCTAATCCTTCTCTCCCTTCTGAAGCCGCTTGATCTCCTCTTCGATTGCCTTCTCGGCTAAATCTGGAACGATCTCTTTCACCATTCTTTCAATTCGTTCAAGAGTAAGGCCAATAATGTTTTCGGTCATCCCCGGGAGGAGTTTTGTGAAGAACTCCTCCATCATCTCCTGGACCCCCTTCTCAATTATTTCTTCTACCCGTTTATCTACTCTCCTCAGAGTGGGACTGATCTCCTCTTTGAGGATCTTTGGAACTTTCGCCTGTTCAAATCTCTCGGTTCTAGCTTCTTCGGGCCTTGCCCCTTCGGCAACTATCTCTTTCGGCTCTATCGCTTCCAGCCTCATCTCCTCAAGTACGCTCTCTCCGATCCCAACTTCTTCCGGCAATATTTCTTCAGGTTTTGGCTCTTCCTCTGCAGGCTTTATCTCTTCGGGCCTCATCTCTTGCACACCAGTCTCTATGAGTGCAGCCTCTTCGGTCACCATCGCTTTTGGCTTCACCTCTTCGAGCACCATCTCTCCCAAAGTCATCTTCTCGGGCCGTATCTCTCGAGGCTCCTCCATTTCCTCTTCTGGCTCTATCTCTTCAAGCCTCATCTCTTCCGCACCGGTCTCTTCAAGCGCAACCTCTTCAGTCACCATCTCTTCTGGCCTTATTTCTTTGGGTATCATCTCCCCGATACCTATTTCTTGAGGCCATACCTCTTGAGGCTTCCCCTTTTCCCCTCCGGCCTCTGTGAGTAGACCAATCTCCCTCTCTTCGAGCACTTCTTCAAAGAGCTCCTCTGGAAACTCCTCTTCAGGCAGTTCCTCCAGTTCCATTTCCTCAACTGGTATCTCCTCAGTCACAGTCTCCTTTGGAGTCTCAATCTCTGGCTCGGGGACCTTAACTTCTGGCGCTCCGATCACGAATGGTTGGATCTCTTCTCCCAAGACTTCAGGCTCTACTCCCGTCACAGCCTTCTCAAAAGGTTCGAGCTTTGGCTCCCCGGCTACGGATGACTGAATCTCCTCTTCCAAGGCCTGTTGTTTCACCTCCATCCTCAAGGCAGCCTCAAACTCTTCAAGACCTGAGAATCTTTCTTCAGCCACTTCTCTCGTTGGCGGTGTTTCTTTGAAAGCCTCCAACTCTTTTTTGGGTGCCCATCCTCTTTCTGAAGGCCACTCTCTCTCCGAAGGCCATTCCTTCTCAATGGACGGCTTCAGTTGTTCCACTTTTTCGAGTATCTCTTCCAATTCAATCTTCTCAAAGAATTCTCCTTCCTTCGTGGGAGTTTCTGCGGGAGAAATCTCCTTCTCCAATTGGATGAGCATCTCCTCAGTCTCCACTTCGTCTTCCTCTTCAGGTGAAAGCTTGAATCCCGTCACAGGAGGTTTGAATTTCCTCAGAGACGCTCTCTCTTCAGGCTTCACCATTTCCTCTATTCTGTCCCACGATTCGAAAGGCGCGGGTTCTCCCAGGGGCGCTTCTTTGTCCTCATGTACGAAATCATCGATCTTCATCTTGGGTTCTGCTTCCTCTACCACCTCCAATAATTCGATGATCTCCTCCCTTTCTTTCTCTTCGGGCTCATCCGGCAATAGATTCTCCTTCTTTCCTGGATTCATCTTCCTCGTACTCGTGAAAGATTCCCATTCTCTATCAGAAATCCCCTTTTCTTTTCTCTTTGTTTTCTCCTTTTCCAATAGATGGTCCACCAGATTGAGGACTTCCTCCCCAGCAAGAGGCTTGGAGATGACTCCATCTGCTTGGACACGTTTACGGTCTTTGTCCGAGATCTCACCAAAAATATTGGAAAGGAGGATGAAAGGGATATCTTTAGACTCCGGATCGGCCTTGATATCTTCACAGAGTTCAAAACCGCTCTTTTCCTTGAGACCCGACCCCGCAATGATCAAATCTGGCTTGAATAGTTTCACTCTGAGAAGGGTCTCCTCCCCACTCTCGGAGAAGATGAGGCGATAATCTGTGGTTTCAAAAATCCTTTGAAACTCGTCTTGATCGGCCTTATTTGAAGCGGCAATTAGGATCTCCTTTGCCATTTTTCATTCTCCTTCAAGGGGTTAAAGGGAAAAGGCCATTACACAACTACCCGATTGAGAATTTCTATCACAAGGGACACAGAATGTCAAGAAAATCGCAGGCTTTTATCCTCCTTTGGAGAAAACCACGCCTCCTTGCCGGAGTTTGCTTCAGCGTGACCGCACGGGCTTTGTCCCTGTAGCTGCATTTGCCAGCCCTTCAATGAAAGGAGTCAGATCGAGGTCAAAGTCGTAATCACCTCTCACGGTGGGTTGTTCGATCTTGATCTTTCTTCTCAAATCCGTTGGGGTAGCAATAACAACAGCTTCAGCAGATGACCGACGAATGGTTTCCTCGAGATCTCTCACCTGATCCTCTGAATAACCCATGGCCGGAAGGACCGGTCCGATGTGCGGATATTTCTTGTAAACCTCCTTCAGTGAACCCACTGCGTAAGGCCTTGGATCGATCAACTCTTTCGCTAAGCTCCTCGAGGCAGAAACCCCTGCTCCATAAGCCATACCCCCATGGGTGATCGTTGGTCCATCCTCGATCACCAACACCCTTCTGCCTCTAAGCCACTCCGGATGGTCCAAGTGGGTCACGGAAGGAGCCTCCAAGACCTTTGCCCCCGGATTCGCCACAGAGATGTTCTCCCTGATTTTCTTTAATGCATCCTCACTTCCTTCGTTTACTTTTGTAATGACAAGAAGGTCAGCCCTCCGGAAGTTCACTTCTCCGGGATAATAAAGCTTTTCATGTCCAGGCCTCAAGGCATCTACTAGCACAATCTCCAAATCCGGTTTGATGAAAGGAAAATCATTATTCCCTCCGTCCCAGACAATCACCTGCGACTCCTTTTCGGCCTCTCTCAACACCTGCTCATAGTCCACACCGGCGTAAACTGTGATCCCCTTGGCAACGAGGGGCTCAAACTCCTCTCTCTCCTCAATGGTGCAGGTCTCTTCGTCTACATCCCTCATATCTGAGAATCTGGAGACAGCCTTAAACGTACAGTAGGCCATTGGATGACGGATCACTGACACCCTGAGGCCTCTCCCTTTCAAAAAAGAGGCTACCTTCCGAGTGATGACTGATTTCCCGCAGCCCGTCCTGACTGCACAGACTGAAATTACTGGCACGTGACTTTCAATCATCGTCTCTCCTGGGCCGAGGAGCACAAAGCCTGGGCCTTTGGAAAGGATGAGAGAGCCCTTATCCATCAATTCCTCATGGGAGACATCACTATAGGAGAAGATGACCTGGTGAATACAACGTTCGGAGAGGAGTTGTGGGAGCTCTTCCTCGGGATAGATGGGGATTCCCTTTGGGTAGTTGGATCCAGCAAGCTCAGGGGGATAGGTTCGGTTGGCAATGAATGGAATTTGGGTGGCTGTGAAGGCAACGACCTGATAAGATGGATCTTTCCTAAAAAAGGTATTGAAATTGTGAAAATCCCTTCCTCCGGCTCCAAGAATGATTACTCGGATCGGTTCGTTCTTTGGTTGACCGATGTTCGACGCAATTTTCCAATCTCTCGACTTCATAGAATGATCCAAGGAAGAGGAAGAAAAAGTTTTTGATAAAGATTAAAGGCATAACGGTCCGTCATGCCAGCCAGGAAGTCACAGATACACCGCTCCAAGGAGTCGTAGAGGGACTCCCTCTCGATCAATCTCAGGAAATATTCGGAATCGCTCACGAAGTATTGATAAAGCTCCCTCAAGATCTTGGCCGCTTTGCGAAAATCGGCATGGACGTCCTCGTTCTCGTAGACCCTTTTCCAGAGGAAATCCCTCAGATCCGAAATGGCTGAAAGAATCTCCCTTCTGATGGAGAGCTGTCTGCCTCCCGCACGAAGCGTCTCCAGGATAATAGCATTGACCATTGTGTTGATCCGTTTGGAATGGGTATCTCCCAAACGTTCTAAACAATCGCTGGGTATGTCACTCCGGGAAATCACCCCACCTCGAATTGCATCATCGATGTCATGGTTGACGTAAGCAATGATATCAGCAATCCGTACGACCTGACCTTCGAGGGTGGAAGCCATCGTACTGGGATCGTCACAAAGGATCTCTCCTCTCCCCTTTGTATGCTTCAAAATACCATCTCTCACCTCGAAAGTTAGGTTCAGACCTTTTCCATCTTCTTCCAGAAGATCGATGACTCTCAAGCTCTGATCGGCATGGTTAAATCCCCCCGGGACAATCTCATCAAGGGTATCCTCACCCGCATGGCCGAATGGGGTATGCCCCAGATCGTGGCCCAGCGAGATGGCCTCTGTCAGATCTTCATTGAGATGGAGAGCCTTAGAGATGGTTCGCGCAATCTGTGAGACTTCAAGGGTGTGGGTCAGCCGGGTTCGGTAATGATCCCCCGTCGGAATGAGGAAAACCTGGGTCTTGTGCTTCAACCTCCGAAATGATTTGGAGTGGATAATCCGGTCTCGATCGTGCTGAAAGGCTGGTCTGAGGGAACATTCCTCTTCGAAGATTTGTCGCCCCTTTGTCTTTGAGCTCAAAGTCGCAAAGGGGGAAAGGATTCGCTTCTCCTGTTCCTCTAATTCCTCCCTGATTGTGCTGCTCAATTGACAACGCTCCCTTTGATCAACTATCCTTTCAATAGCTAACCTATCATAAAAAAAGAACTTTATCAAATTGGAATCAGAGATGAATTTGAAAGAAATAGAGAAGGAAATCCTCCGTGACCCGATCCTGTCGAAACTGTCGGACTTGGCCAAGGAGAAGAAGGTCCCTCTCTTCCTGGTAGGAGGTTATATTCGGGATCTCTTTCTTGGCAGCCACCGGAAGGATTATGACCTCGCCCTGCCCGGAGAAGCTTTTTCATTCCTCCCAATGATGGAAGAGGTCCTCCATTTTCGTTTTTTCAAGATCGGAAAGGAAGTGACGAACACCGTCACGTACCGAATCATGAAGAACGATCTCTCCTTTGATCTTACGTTCTTCCAGACGCGGACGATCGAGGAGGATCTTCGAAGGAGAGACTTCACCATCAACGCCATTGCCTTCTGCCTCCTGAACGAGACGTTTCATTGGGTGGACGGAGCTTTGGAGGACATTGAGAAGAAGGTGATCCGTGCCGTTTCGAATCTCTCCCTCGATCAGGACCCCTTGAGGATGCTCAGGGCCATCCGCTACTTCTGTACCCTCGATGGTTTCGTTCTGGACGAGGGATTGCAGGAGGAAATCTCCTTCAAAAGGCAGGAGATTACGCAAATTCCTGGAGAACGGATTAAGATGGAATTGGATCACACCCTCCTTTCCTCTCGGCCGGCTTCCGGGATGAAATCCCTTTACGAAACCAGCTTACTCCTTACTCTTTGGCCGGAGATGAAAGGTCTCGAAGAGCTTGGCCAGAACGAATACCACCACGTCGATGTCCTTTCCCATACTCTCCTGATGGTTGGGAAGATAGTGTGGGCGTCTGATTGGACCGCTTTGAATGGAAGAAAAATCTCCCTCGATCAGGACGATTGGCTCTCGTTATACTATGCTGCCCTCTTCCACGACATCGGCAAGCAAGACACCTATTCGAAAAATGAAAAAGGAAGGATCCACTTCTATCATCACGAGTCTTTCTCATGTCAGAGGGCTGAGAAGATCATGGAAAGGCTTCGGTTCTCCAACCCGATGAGACATAGAATCCTCCGCCTCATCCAGAACCACATGAGAATCCTCAACCTTTCTCAAGAGACGAAGGAAATGGCTCTCAAGAGGCTGGTCAATCAGATCGGGGATGAAATCCCCTTGCTTGTGTTACATACCCTCGCCGACAAGGAAGCGAGCCGGGGGATCTTGTCCGTTCAGATCGATGAGGTTGTTGAAGCCCACTGCCTTCGAATCTTGGAGCTATTTGAAGAGAAAGGGATCGTGCATCCGCTCCCTTTAATCACCGGCCATGATGTGATGGCTTTGGGCTATCCCCCGGGCCCAAGAGTGGGCCAGATCCTGAACTCTATTCGACTAAAGCAAGTCGATGGTGAAATCAAGACTCGAGAAGAGGCACTGGAGGTTTTACAAAGTGAATTCGGGTCTGTCCAGGAGAAATAGGCCAGGAGAAACGCCTGCACTATCATCATTTGGCTTGGCCATCTCTCTTTTGGGTTAAGGATTTTTGTTGATTAGTTCTCTTTTTCTTTAGTATAATAGTTGTCGGAGTAGGATTGCCTATTTCCTAAAGATGTCTCATGGCCGCGGGGTCGCCCATGCCCTGAACCACGAAAATTCAATAAGTTAAAGACACATGTCACGGATACAGCTACGTTGTTCTCTAAGCAATTTTTAGTTGGGGGTGCGTTATGCGCCGCTTAAAGAAACTACTAATCGTATTAGTCATATTCTTTGCATGTTTCACCATCTTCGGTTTTTTTCTTCTTCCTCCCATCCTAAAGTCAATTTTGACCCAAAAACTCTCCGAAAGCCTTCATCGTGAAGTGATCATAAACCGTCTCAGAGTCAATCCGTACGCCCTGTCTCTCACAGCGAAAGGTTTTACGGTGAAGGATCGTGGAAGCTCAGAAACCTTTGTTTCATTTGATGAGTTATTCTTAAACCTCCAGAGTCTTTCTGCTCTCAAATTCGCCCTCATCATTAAAGAGATAAGGTTGAAACAGCCTTTCATAAGAATTAGCCGCCATCAGGATATGTCTTACAATTTCTCTGATTTGATTGAGAAGAAGGAATCTAAACCAACAGAGAAAGAAAAGTCAAAACCTTTGAGATTCTCTCTGAATAACATCAGAATAGAAAACGGGAGTATCGATTTTTGGGATGAACCCAAACGGACCAAACATACCGTCAGAGAATTAACCATTGGCATCCCTTTTTTGTCGAATATCCCTTACCTTGTCGAAACTGATGTCCAACCCCTACTCTCAGCCAAGATTAATGAGACTCCTTATACGCTACAGGGAAAGACAAAACCTTTTGCTGATTCCATGGAAACCTCTTTTGATATCAATATCAAAGATCTGGATATCCCTTATTACCTTGCTTATGTCCCCATGAAAATGAACTTCAAGATTGTTTCGGCATATTTGGATACACAGGTAAAGATTTCTTTTATTCAAACGAAGGATAAAGAGCCCTCTGTCATCCTCTCGGGGAATCTCTCCTTGAAAAAGATAGCAGTGGATGACCAGCAGAACAAACCTTTGTTAAGACTTCCCTTATTCGACATCGGTATTGCTCCGTCGGAACCGATCTCAAAGATCATTCATTTATCAAGAATTTCCATCCAATCGCCTGAATTAGAAATACGGCGTGATGAAAAGGGCGGTCTCAATGTTGACTCCCTTTTGCCCGAAAAGAAAGAGACTAGATCAGCACCTGAAAAAGTGGAAGATTCTCTACCCTTATCCCTCGACATCGACGAGATCCAAATGATAGGGGGAAAGATCTCTTTCTCTGACCTCTCCACAAGCAAGCCCTTCAAAACAGTCTTGGCCCCGATAGAACTGAAGGTTGACCATTTCAGCAACGGCAAGGAGAAGAAAGCGACTTATGCCCTGTCACTCAATACGGAAGCAAAAGAAGACATCAAGCTCAATGGGGAATTCTCAATGGATCCCCTTCGGACGGAAGGGTCGTTAGACGTCAAATCTGTGCCGTTAAAGAAATATTCGCCTTACTATCAGGACAACATCCTATTCACGATTGAGGACGGACGCCTTGACCTTTCCACCCGCTACAAATATACGAAAGCCGAAAAGGAACCACAGGTCTTGCTTCCAGGATTGTCTATCTCCCTCAATGGTCTTCGTCTTAGGAAAACGGACGAGAACGAGGACTTTCTCAAAATCCCTTACTTTTCGATTAAAGAAACCGATCTGGATCTCACAAAACGGGAGCTGAAAATTGGAGGATTCTCCACACAGAATGGTGAACTTTCCATTAAGCGCTTAAACAATGGCGAGGTGAGCGTCCTCAAGCTTACCCCATCTCCATCGATTTCCAAGGAACCATCTGGAGAGGGTGAGAATAAGGCCCCTGGGAAGCCATGGTTTGTTTCAGTGAAGAACCTGTCTGTCGATAATTATCTCATCCGGGTCGAAGATCAAACGCCCTCCGAGCCTGTGACCATTGCTGCAGAAAACTTGAAATTGAGGGCAGAGAATATCTCAACGGCCAAAAATAGCAAGGGCAAGCTTTCTCTCTCCCTTTTGTTGAATAGGAAAGGAACCATTTCGATGGCGGGTGCAGTCACGATTGACCCGCTTTCTTCAAACCTAGCAATGGATTTGAAGGACATCGACATTGGCCCATTTCAATCTTATTTTACAGACAAAGTGAAGATCACGTTGGCGAGTGGTGCCTTTTCGACAAAGGGGGACCTTTCTTTAGGGATTTCGGACAACAAAGAGGTTAAAGCCACATACCGAGGTGAAGCCTCTGTGTTGAATTTCTCTTCGATTGACAAGTTGAATGCCGAAGATTTCCTGAAATGGGAATCCCTTTCTTTCAGTGATCTCAACGTAGGATATAGTCCTCTTCTAATTGATATCAAGGGAGTCTCGCTGGCCGATTTCTACGCTCGTGTTATCATCAACGCTGATGGGACACTCAACCTACAGCAAATTCTAGAAAAGAGTGAACAAAAG
>JBEKDJ010000052.1:0-21225 GCA_050014415.1 Thermodesulfobacteriota bacterium
CGGGCTTTCCCCGCCTCCATAAAGTCCTTGAGCCAGGAATAATACAGGGCAGAGGAGATCCCTTCTCTCCTGCAAAGATCGGAAACAGGAATCTCCTTGCGGAATCCCTCCAATACGATCCTAATCTTGTCTTCGGCTGAGAACTGTCGGTGGGTTTTCGCTCTTACTTCCCTGATGAGCTTGGCTGCGCTACCAGGTGTGGCGGTTATCTCTTCTCTATCTAATACCTGGGTGGTTGCTTCCATGGCTTTATTCCTTTCTGACAGCTTGCATTATAGCTGTCTTTTCCACCCAGACCAACATCAAAAGTGCAAACTAAAATTTACCTCAGTTTGTCCACTCTTTGCTGAAGATCAACAGGTCCACCGCTCCGATCTTATGAAGAACTCCTTTTAGCATGAGGTACACCTCCCTCGGAATAATTCTTCGTGATCTGTATCGCTAACCACAGCGATACAGTTCACGAAGAGAGGCGATCAGACTCCCACATTCTTCGCTAAAAATCGAAAACCCAACGACCGACAATCTCACGTTTCTCCATAGCCCTGATCACTTCATTGATATCCTCGATCTTTAAATGCCGGGTTATCAAGCCACCCACATTCAGCTCGCCCCGTGCTGCCTTGTCAGCAAGTAACGGGATGTCGATCTGATGACGGACACCTCCGTAACACACCCCTTGGATGATGTGTTCCTGGTTGGAAAAGCTGTACCAAGGAATATTTCCAGGTTTCTCGTTGACCGGTACCACGCCGATGGCCATGAGCCTCCCCTTCTGTCTGAGGCTGTAGAAAGCCTGCAGGTATGCGCCGCTATCTCCTACGGCCTCAAAAGCGCGATGCACGCCCTTACCATCGGTTAACTCCTTGATCTTCGGTATAGGATCCTCTTCGCTGCTGTTGATGAAATGCGTCGCCCCCATTTTTCTGGCGATTTCCTCTTTGCTTCCCTCGAGGTCAACCGCTATGATGGGAAATGCGCCAACGGTTTTTGCGCCCTGCACAACGTTTAAGCCAACACCCCCCATACCCCATACAGCTACAGCATGCAAAGGCCTGGTTTCAGCTGATATGACCGCCGCCCCCCAACCCGTAGGCACGCAACAACCAAGAAGACACGCCTGATCCAGGGGCAGGTCGTCCCTGATCTTGACACACGAGATCTCCGGTGAAACAATGTATTCAGAAAATGCTGAGACAAAGAGCTGGTGGTTGACTTCCTTGCCCTTTTTATCCCTCCACCTCGAGGTCCCGTCCAACAGTTTCCCGGTTCCAAGAGTTTGCATCATGCTTAGGCAGGTATGGGTCCGGCCGCTAACGCAAGCTTCACATTGTCCACAAGGTGCGGCCCAGGCGGCCACCACGTGATCTCCCGGCTTCACCGTAGTCACCCCGCGGCCCACCTTCTCCACCACGCCTGCGCATTCATGACCCAAAACAAAAGGATTGATGTCGACGCCATATCCGCCTTTCCACATCGTCAGGTCTGAATGACACCACCCTGCGTGAGCGGTTTTTACGAGGACTTCCTTTTCTTTTGGCTCATCCAGCTCTAGCTCCTCGATTTCTATAGGCCCATTTAATGCTCTACAAACTGCTGCTTTGGTTCTCATTTTTTTCTCCTTTCTTTTTATATCATAAACGTTATACTTGAAATCGTCATCACTATAAGCTGTTTCTGCTGTCAACATAGTGATGGATCATGCAGGTAACATGCAGTGATTCCTCCGTTGGCCGTGGGATATTCTCTAGGCTCTATTTTCCAGCAAGGCTCGAATGCAGACGGACAACGATTGGCAAAAGAGCAGCCTGCAGGAAGATTAATTGGGCTGGGCGGTTCGCCTTCCATCAGAACATCCTCGGTTCGATAAGGCTTTTCCTCCACTGTCGGCACCGCCGACAATAAAGCTTTTGTGTATGGATGTTGTGGGTCAAAAAACACTGAATGGTTATCGTTCAACTCTACAATTTTTCCCAGGTACATTACCCCTATCCGGGTGCAAACCCGTCTAACCAATGCTAAATCATGAGTTATGATTAAGTAAGTGAAGCCGTGCTCATCTTTGAGGCGGTCGAATAATTCCAGTAAAGCCATTTGCTCGTTATGATCCAGCGATGATAAGGTCTCATCCAGAATGAGGAACGTGGGCTCAAGAACCAGGGCCCGCGCGATGTTGATTCTTTGACACTCGCCATTACTCAATCCGGTGGGCAACTGATTATAGAGGTCGCGCGAAAGGCCTACCTCCTCCATACTGGCATACACACGTTTATTAACCTCGGATTTTGATAGGCGTCTGTGAACCAATAGCGGTTCGGCGATGATCCTGCCAATCGACTGGTGTGATGGAATGGAACTGTGCGGATCCTGGAGCAGTAGCTGGAATCTCGAGCGAAACTTTAAGAGCTCTTTGCGATTCATTTTGGAGATTTCTTGGCCTTCGAAGGTGATCGCTCCTTGGTCAAATTCATCGATCCGGGCCAACAGGCGGGATATACTTGATTTTCCACAGCCTGATTCGCCTACGAGCCCGAAGGTCTCTCCCGGCATGACATTGAAGCTGGCTCCCCTGACAGCCATGACCCGGTCCTTGCCGTAAAATGAATCCCTTCTACTAACCACAAATGTCTTATGAACGTCACTAATGGAAAGGACCGGTGGTTGAGAGTTACCTGCATTAATCTGGTCCACCCGCTCTTCTTGATTCCATATCGTGGGAATCCGTGCCAGAAGCCGTTTAGTATAGGTGTGCCGTGGACGGGATACAAGTTCGTCGGCAGTTCCTTTTTCAACGATTTCACCCTGGCAAAGAACCATTACCTCGTCTGCAATTTCACGGACGATGGGAAAAGAAGATGAGATAAATATCACCGTTGTATTGAATTTCTTTTTCAGATCACGAAGCAAAAATATAATCTGACTCGCCACTGTGACATCAAGCGGTTGCGTAATGTTATCCGCCAGTATAAAGGCGGGATCGGCTATCAGAGCGTCTACTATCATAGCGCGTTGTATCATGCCGCCGGAATACTGAAAGGGATATTCATTGAACCTGTGCTCAGGCTCGGGAATGCGAACTGCTGCAAGAAGGGAAAGGACTCTTTCCCGAGCCTCTTTTGCACCGATTTCGGGCCTGACCGTCCTCAGTTTTTCCACGATCTGTCTGCCCACTGGAGAAGTGGGGTCGAAGCTCGAAGCGCCTTCAGAGCCGATATAGCCTATTTTGCCACCGCGAATTTGGCTCATTTTCTGCTCCGATTCATTGATCAGGTTCCGGCCCTCAAAAACCACCTCACCGCTGGTAATGTACAAAGGGGGCCTGATCCAATTGGCAACAGTATTGCTCAGTACGGATTTTCCTGAGCCAGATTCACCAATAATACCAAGTACTTGACCTTTATTAAGCTCAAATGAAATGTTTTTGAGGATGGGCCTTTGTTCGTCAGCCCTTATTAAGTCAACTGAAACACCACTTACCTTAAGAATGGTGTCAAACGTGCAGACCTTCTCATCCTGAATCTCTAACATATTAAACCTATTCGTCCTTTTTCGATGCCCTCCGTCCTTTCAGAGACTTTTGACAATCCATTTGGCGATTAAGCGGCGATCCGCTTAATTACCCGCAATATAAAAGCAGTTTCTAGACCATAATTCGATTCAAGTTTCCTAATGCACTCCCCCCATTACTTTGTTACGAACTCTTTCAAGCGTCGCGCCCACAAGGTTAAGGCTACATAGCGTTAGGAAGAGAAAACCGCCCGGCAAGGAGGCTATCCACCATTGCACCATCATGTACTTTCTGCCATCAGCAATGATAGTTCCAAAAGTCGGAGTGGGAGGTTGAATGCCCAGCCCAATAAAACCTAAAATGGCTTCAAAAATCATCATCCGTGCTACATCCATAACAGCAACAAAGGCATTAGGAGGGAGAATTATTGGAGCAAGAAGAGTTAGCATAATGCGTGCATCGGAAGCACCCACAATCCGAACACTCCTTACATATTCCTTTTCCCGTTCCGCCAGAGCCATTGCTCTAACAACGCGGGCATACAGCGGCCATCCCGCAATTGCCAGAGTAAGTATGACTTTTATTATTGTGGGACGGGATAGGCCGAGGATCGTGATGGCTAAGATGATAATGGGGATTGACATGTTGACATCACAAATCCGCATCAATATCTTATCCATGTATCCACCCTTAAAGCCGGAAATAATCCCAATAGTCGTACCAATAACAAGCATCAATGCCGTTGTTATGATTCCAATGGCAAGTGAGTATCGAAGCCCGATCATGGAACGCACAAAGAGGTCACGTCCCAGCTGGTCTGTCCCCATCGGGTAACTCCAAACGCCACCCTCCATGAAAACCGGAGGCAGAAACCTGGCTTTGTAATTTATTTTGATGGGATCATGTGGACTTACCAGGGGAACAATAATGGCCCCCAATACAACTATGCAAAACACGAACAATCCAATCTTGAACTCGGTTGAAGCCCACGACATTCGCCGGATTCTCTGGTTTACAGTGGGTATGGTTTTCTTGAGAGTCTGGATTTCGTCGATCTCTGAATTCAAGTCACCACCGACGCCATTGAGGGCTGTAACATCAGCCTTGTTCAATGATCAGTACTCCAATCGTGGATCAATATAACTAGACAATAGGTCAACCAGGATATTGATGATTACAAACACGGCACTGGTTAAGACCACGATCGCCTGGACTACCGGAAAATCTCTATCAAACACTGAGTGAAGGGCAAGGTGTCCCACTCCCGGGTAGTCAAAAACAAATTCGACTATCATAACTCCACCCAACAGTGTGCCGAGTTGAATACCGAGGAGATTCAGAACCGGAATGGACGCGTTCTTTAAAACGTGACCGAAAATAATGCTTCGGCGACTTAACCCACGTAAAAAGCCGACTGAAACATAACGCTCGCGGATTGAAGCCGATACTGCCACAGACAGACCGCGAGTGAGGAAAGGCACCATTTCAGCGGAGAGCACCATGGCCGGCATAATCGCATAGATTGGTCCTTTATAACCCACCGCTGGAAGCAAACCCAGCCACAGTGAAAAAATCATAGCAAAAATAAGTGCCAGCCAGAAGTTCGGAAGAGACACAGAGGTGGAAGTAAAATAAAGAATGACTTTATCAGGCCATCGTCCCTGGTTCAGACCGGCCCATACTCCGAGAACCAGTGATATGCTGACGGACATCATCAGCGTCACTCCGGCCAGTATCAAGGTTTTGGGAAGCCGTTCAAGAATGAGCTCTATTGGATCGGCCCGGGTTCCTCGATTGATTAAGCTTGATGCACTGCCAGCGGATGTACTTCCTCCTTTCGTCCGAATATACGATTTCCCAAAATCACCCTGGATTACATCCATGAAATACCTGAAAAACTGGATTGGTATGGGATCCGTAAGACCAAGCTCTTTGGCTACCTCTGCTTTCCTTTCCTCTGGAGCCATTGCCCCTGCGATCAAGAGGGCGGGATCGCCCGGAATGACTCTAAGTAAACAGAAGACCACGATCATCACTATAAGGACGATGATGATCCCCTGTCCCAATCTGCGTACCAAGAATGTAATTGCATACTGCACAAAAAGGCCTCGTTTGATTTAACTGAAGTGTGCCTTATCCAGCCAATAGCCGCCCATCGGGTCGATATAGACGTTTTCCAGGTTTTTCACTGCGGCGTGGATCAACCTCGATCTGAACAGAGGCATGCCAGGAACACTTTCGGCCAGGTAGGGCAGCAACTGGCCCTGAAGCACTTTCAGCTTCTCCTCGAAGGTAAAAGCGTTGCGGTAGTTCACGAACATCCTATCGAGTTTGGGATCGTTATTGGCTGTTGTCTTTTGACATACAGGAGTGCTTGACTCGAACCACGAAGCGATCTGAATAGTTGGCTCAGGTGATCCAACATTGTAACCCGAGTCAACCATGTTGTCCGCAGATTTATCGAAGAGCCTTTGAAGCCAACTCGCTGATTCAAAGAGGGTCAACTTCACCTTAAAACCTTCCTTACCAGCCATGGCGGTAATGGCTTCACCGTACTCCTTGGTATTGGGGTAGAACCCTATCGATGAAGTATAGTTGAGTTCGGGCAATCCATTGCCTTTGGGATATCCTGCTTCAGCAAGCAGTTTCTGGCACTTTTCCGGACTGTATTCCGGCAAATTATCCATTTCCTTGTAGCCGAAGTTTGCCTTGGTGATATGGCAGCCAGCCGGTTCACCGGCCTCGCCCATAATGTCAAGAATGATGTTGCGGTCGATGGCGTGGCAGAACGCGCGCCGCACCCTCCAATCATTAAACGGCGTTTTATGACAGCGGAAAAGCATCCACTTGTTTTCATTTGAGCTCGTGAATATGATTTTGATGTCCTTGTTGCTTCGGAGACTTTGCACCTGTTGGGATTCGAGCCGCTCCGTTATGTGAACCTCCTTTGAGCGTAATGCCATCTCCCTGATGGTAACGTCGGTTATAATGTGATAGTTCACCTTGTCGATAGGCGGCTTGCCATGGTGCCAGCCGGAATAGGCCTGGAGATAGGAAATGTCCTCTTTCCTTTCGAGGTGCTTGAAGGGTCCGGTGCCGTTAGGCCGGGCGTCCAGTTTATTCTTGGGATCAGCAATATCCTTGGCAGCGCAGATCGGCCACTTACTCAAAAACAGAATCCAACTGTTAGCGGGATACCCATAGGCCTTGGTTAAAAACTGGATTGTGTTATCGTCGATTACCTTGCAGTCAACGTTACCGGGATTGAATCCCCGTCCGGTTTCCTTCCGCGTGCCCCATTTAAAGGTCGCTTCAACATCCTTGGCCGTAAAGGGAGTGCCGTCATGGAATTTGACGCCCTTTCGTAAGGTAAACTCCAGGGTGTAAGGGTCAATCAGTTTGTGACCCAGAGCCAGGTCGGGCTGAAGCTCACCCGGGTTTTCTCTGGTCTGCGGCATGCGGTACAGAAAGCTGAAGGTAAACCTTTCATGAATCAACCCGGACAAAATGGTGTATGAATAAGGGTCCCAACTCGATGTCAGGTTCTCTGCGGCCCCTATGACTAAAGTGTCTTTTGCGGCGCCCCACACATTTCTCACGAATGAGGGCGCCCGTCCGGCTGACGCTGTTGTTGCCAATACCACCCCGGCAATCCCAGTTTTTTTTATGAACTCTCGGCGTGTTATTTTTTTCATTTTTTCCTCCTTTCGATGATGTTTGTTTTTGTTTAGGTAATACGTATGACGAATTATCATCATACATATCATGTATTATTACTTTTGTCAAGAAAAATATCAAACTTTTTTGCATTTATAAGTCAAGCAAGGGCGAAATCAAATCATCTTGATCGTCAAAACGCCAGGGCACCAGATTCTTGCTCAAAGATATCAAGGGATTTGTGGCCAACTCCGTCCAGCAGGCCTCAGATACCAGCATGGTTTTCAACTCCAAGGTGTTCTTTATATGCACTAGCCGCAAATCCTGCATGGTGTACGGGCGCAAGGTCATCAAGGCCGCAGCAAAGGCGATACGATCGTTAGGATAGGATATCGGTATTTTTCCGGCTTCGGGGCAGCAAGAGGTCAAGCAGTTGATGCTGGTGACCTCAGAGTCCATTTTGTCCACCAAGCGCTTGACTGTGAAATCCGCATTTCCCACACCGAAAACGTTCCCCTCGCTGCCCGGGGTGACGTCGCGCACCATTATGCGGTGGATAACAGGCGAGTGACGCGGCATGCCGCAAGAACAGGCTTCGCGGCCCGTTACGTTAGGGTCCATACCTTCACCGCTGATGTCTTTGCCGATTTGATCCACTATCAAAAGGTCGATGTCGTCAAGCGGCAACATAGGCAAAAGGCTACGGGCTTGCTCCAAGGCCCTGGTCTCTATATCTTCTAGGGAAGCGGCCGGGGCCAAATAGACGGCGCTTATTTCGTGATTTTGGTTTTCCACCAAGCCAAGCCCGAACAGCACTTTACTGCGTTTGATCAATTCGCGCCCGGCGGTCCGTATCACCTCACCGTAGTCCCGCACCATGGTTAGTCGGTGATAATGTGTGGCGCCGTGTTGATTTCCCAGACCAATGGCCAACATTTTGATCAACCCGCTTTCAGTGGGGGCACTGAAGGTAGTGTGCTGTTTGATGCGGTTTATTAAGACAATGCCATCGGCTTCATGGGCGTAGCGGTCCAAAAACAGCGGAATGCCGTCGGCTTCGCCCATGGACACAACCTCCATGGTGGCCCGGATGGGTCCACCAATGCTTGCTTCCGTGATGCCCAGCGCAGCAAGCACCTCAATCTGGCCTTCAATCGTAGCCCCGCCGTGGGAACCCATGGCGGGTGTAATAAACGGACGGCAGCCAATCGCCCGAAGCTTCTGCACCACTCTGGCTACCACCTGAGGGAGGTTGGCAATCCCCCTGCTGCCCACGGCAATAGCCACACTGGCCCCTTTAGGGAGATGAAAGTCAATTTGCATTTGGTCCCAGGCATGGTCAATGGATTCCTGGATATCGACAGGGTCGGGCACTTGCCAATGCTGCTCAAGCAATTTCATCGCAGGCAGGTCACTAAGAGCAAGTGCTGCAAGAGTCATTGGGTTTTCTCCTAATCTTCAGGTTCTTTTCTTGGCCGCAAAAAACCAGAGCTACAGCCCGACTTAAGTACAAATATTGTGGCACCCGCTATGATTCACTTCATTTTGAGTTTTCTAACGCTGATGATGCGCTCTGGCAATCGACCGAGAGGCATCCAAAGCCTTCATAGCCTACTATTAACAGGCGATTTTTCATTTTACCCTAGCGGCAATTACAGTTACCTCATCTGATGCGTCCGATCAGATGCGTTCCCGCACGCCCCTCGATAGCCTGGTGGAGGCTCTCCGGATTCGTGATCAAGGCCCGCTTGCCGCCGGCCTTTAAAAAATTGATGACAGCCTGGATCTTCGGGCCCATGCTCCCGGGCAGGAAGTGTCCCTCTTTGTGATAGGCCTCTATCTCTTCCAGGGTTACTGCTCCCAACGGGCGCTGGTCCGCTTTGCCGAAGTTGAAATAGACGTTCGGGACCGCGGTCAGGATGATCAGAACCGACGCATCGATTTCGGCCGCCAGCAGACTCGAGGTCAGGTCTTTGTCGATCACCGCCTCGACTCTCCGGTAGGGTCCGTCATCCGGTTCCTTTCGGATCGGAATTCCGCCGCCTCCCGCCGCCACTACAATGTGTCCGACCCGTGCCGCCTCCCTAATCATGTCCCGCTGGATAACCCGGATCGGTTGCGGCGAAGGCACAAGGCGCCGCCAACCCCTGCCGGCGTCCTCGATAATCTCCCATCCCAAGGTATCTCGACGGTATTCCGCCTCTTTCTTAGCCAGGAATGGCCCAATCGGTTTGGTAGGCTTATCGAAAGCCGGATCGTTCTCATCCACGATCACTTGTGTGACCACCGTGACCACATACCGGGGGATGTTCTTGCTGCGTAGTTGGTTCAGGAGGCTCTGCTGGAGGATGTATCCAAGGCTCCCCTCCGTCATCGCTACCAGCACGTCGAGAGGGTTGAATGGCACCTCCTTTCGACACAGCTCGTTTTGAATGAGAAGGTTTCCCACTTGTGGACCGTTGCCGTGCGTGATAACTATGTTGTAGTTGCGTTCCACCAGCGTCATCAGCAACCCGACGATGTAATCGGAGTTCTTCTCGTGCTCCTCGATGGTCCCTTTCTCACCTTTCTGGATGAAGGCGTGTCCACCCATGGCCACCAGAACTAGAGGATTGTCATTTTCGGCTCCCATAACTCGATCTCCTTCTTAGATTAGGGTGCTCCCGAATCCTCCCGACAACCCCTCCACTCACATGATAGAAAGTAATGTAAAAATCCTATTCAATTGAACCCAAACGCTCTTACAGTTTCTGCAAACCCGTACATCAAGTCATTGCCGGAACTGCTGCCGAAATCGCGCAACTTGTCTGCCGCCGCGCTCCAATTGCCCTCGGCTGAAAGTACCTGCTTGCCGAAATTTACGGCTACTTCGGCGAAGTGGCCCATGGCCGCGTAACGCAAATAGCTCTCCCCTACAGCGGTTGTCCTTCCCGCATGTTGCCTCACTTTGCTGGAAAGAAGCCGCAGGGCCGAAGGAACATGGTCTCCGTGTCTTCGGAGCAAATGAAGCGCAAGCATCATGCCCACCAGGATATCGTCTCCAGAAGGTGTAAGCCCGGGCCCCAATCCTACAAGCGCACCAACAGCCTCATCCGTTTTGTCGAGATTCCTTTTAAGAAGAGCCGAGATAAGGGCCGCGCTCCTTCTGCTCAATTCTTCCTTTGCAATTGAACACGGTTCGGCGGGTTCGATAACCACCTGCATTCGGGCCAAAATCTCCCTGGATTCTCCGAACCGTCTCACATTCAATTTCGGTTCCCATACCTGCGCATTGGCCCAGTGCAGAGTGAAATCGTGATCCGGATCGTCAACGGATATTCTGCTGAGCCAGAGAAGTTTCCCTTCCTCCCAGGGGCAGGAGGAAAAAGCCTGCCAATGATCGGGCTCTAAAAGAATCCCGCCCGGGAGATGGCCTGCCTTACTGTGGGCGATGGTCAGCAACAGGCCGTTTCTCATAACCACATTGCGGGCATGCGTAAAAACGGAGTGCACGCTCGTGCGAACAGGCTTTTGCGGCAGGTAAAGAAGCGCTGCCTTGCCGATCGAAAATGAAGAGAAAGAAGGCATTTAACGGTTATACTTCTTCTCAAAGGCTTTGATTGCTTTAAGGAAGCATTCCATGGGCGGTCTTGACATGCCGAATCCTATAACCCCGCTGTATTTCCCAGGCTCCCTGTGGGCAATGGGTGTATCCACGATGGGTAGAATGCCGGTCTCCACAACGCGCCTGATATCAATCCCGCAGGGAATCCCCCGGAAATCAAGCGTTGGAATGGGATAGCCCGGATTTTCGGCCAAGCTGATCTCATACATCTCTTTCGTATACCGCTCCGCGGCCCCGGGTTCGTCACGCACGGTTACGTGCGTGGGCGCGGCGGCAATCGCACATCCGCCAAAACCGAACGTCTCGATGATCGCCGAATCCCCCAGATCGGGGCATGCATCCTTATCAGAGAAACCAGGATGATAGGTACCCTTCACCAACTGCGCCGGCCCCGTGAACCATTGGTTCCCTAAACCGCTGACGCGAATGCCCACTTCCACACCATTGCGGGCGATAGCGGTAACCACGGTGCTTGCTTCGATTCCACTTGCCGCATTCATCACGGACTTGCAGCCCGCCATGGTAATAGGCACAATGGCTAGATCGAACTCCGCCAAATAATCCAGCACTTGCGCCGCAGCGTCCCGGTCCGCCGCCCGTACCAGGTACGGTGCGATGATCCGCGTGAACACGGACGTGCCTGCGCTCACGCGATTATGGTGCTCATCCCCCATCATCAGTGCCTTCGCCCACAGGGGCTTCAGCTTCACGCCCCCGCAGGAGCGAATGGCAGCGCCCAAGGCAGGCATGCCCGTATCGCGCAGCCAGATCATTCTTTGGATTGTGTCCGCATCATATGCGCCGCTTGCCTGTGCCAGATCCCGCCACGCGCAATATGCGGTATTACCAAAGGAGCAGTTGCGCACAACAAAGACCGGCATGCTGGGCGAAATCACGCCCGCCATGGCGCCTACGGTATCGTGTTCGTGGCATGGGGAAAAAGTAACGGCGCCTCCGCCGGCCATTTCCATGGCATCAGCAGGAGTTTTGGCCCGGCCTTCATACATGAGCGCCGCGGCAATGCCTCCCCGCATGGGACCTGACATTTTCTGCCAAGCAATGGGCGGGCCGGAGTAGAGGATCATATCACGGCTCATGTCCGGTACTACCTCAATCGCCGGCACCACGTCTTCGCAAACAGGGTTTCCGGCCAGGATCCTTTCCACCGCAAGGCCATTGGCCTTGCGGATGTGCGCAGCGATTTCCCCGAAGTTCAATTCGTCGAGCAAGTTCGCCAACCGGGTGTCCCCGCCGGCGGGTGGCCGCCAATCCACGTGTACGCAATCTACGCCCTGCCAGATTAGGTCTTGATAGAAGGATCTCAACCCGATGTTCACGGCCTTGACAGGCGCAGTGAGAAATTGGGTTTTATCTTGTCCCATTGCCTATTTCCTTCCACCATCTCCGACAATGCGGGCCGCCATACGCGCAGCACCTGCATTGCTCGCGGCGAGGATCGCCCCGGCCGTTCGCAATTTTTCTTCCTGATCATTCAGGCCCTGCCGGTCTGCCTTTGTGCCGCAAACGTATGCCACAACAGCCAAATGCCTGCCTTCCTTTTTGGATCGAGTCCGTGCCTCTGTTATCGCTGACGCCAATTCGCCTGCCATGTTCGGATGCACGCCATACCCCAGCACCACGTCCAGCACAACTACACCGGTTTCAGGGTCCATTGCCTCGCTGAGCAGCCGCTCGCAGCGGCCAGCCGGGTCAATCATGGGATGAGGCCGGCTGGCAGTGAAAAAATCATCGCCAAGGTCAATCGCCGAATGTCCGTAGCTTTTAGAAGGATCAACCAGTTTAAGGTCCGCTCGCAAGGGCACGTTGGACCAAACATCTCCCGGCATGTTCTGCCAAACCAGCATGGCTTCCTCGCACAGGGAGCCGCCGCAATACAAACCCCTTATGAAACGCTGGCCCGGAGCCAGCAAGGCCTTTTCTTTTTCAATACTTTCATCCTCTCCGCTGTCCAAGGGGATTTTTTTTCCTGCAAAGGCTGCCGCGGCCATTGCCGCTTCCTCAAGAGTGTTGACCGAATTCTTTCCCCTTGGAAGATCAGGGGTCAAAAAGCTGACTACAGTCTGCTTTGAACCTGCAGAAATCCGGGCCAGCACTGCTTCCGCCACTTGAGGTTCCGGAAGCTTGGAAAGTATGATCAATTGATCGGTTTTCGGGTCGGCTTCCAGCATGTCGATCGCCCTTAACGTGGTTATGGCGCCCACTGCGGCGGAAAGGTCTCTTCCGCCTGTTCCAATGGCATGGGAAATTCCGAGCCCCGCACGGTCCAGCAGCACACAAATCTCCTGGATCCCCGTACCCGATGCACCCACGATTCCTATGGAGCCGCTTTGGACCGCATTCGCAAATCCCAGACACGTGCCGTTCACAATGGCAGTTCCGCAATCCGGGCCCATTACAAGCAAGCCGCGTTTTTCAGCTAACCGCTTAAGTTTTACCTCCTCCTCAACATCCACGTTATCGCTGAAGATGAAGACATTCATTCCAAGTTCGAGAGCGCGGCGGGCTTCGCGCGCTGCAAAAGGGCCCGGTACGGAAATTACGGCAATGCTCGCTTTCGGCAGGGCCCGTGCCCCGCTTTCAATCGTATAATAAATGGCTTCTCCTTTTGACTTTGATTCGATACGGTTGGACAGGATCATCTCGATTTGGTCCAGTGCGGATTCAAATATTCCCTCATTGGCTGCCTTCACCGCGATTATCAGATCATTGGGTCCGGCGGTCTCGGCTTCTGGGCCCCAAAGCCCGATGGTTTTCAAGAGCTTTTTATTGTTTTCCGTACCCATAATGGCCAGGGCCTGTTCCACGCCCGCCGCTTTTTTAAGGTGGGCAGACACATACATCAACACCATGGAATCGCGGTATTCGTTTTCAATGATCCGGAAGCGTACAAACGATTTATGCACAAGTATTTCCTCCCTAAGGTTTACTCATTAACTTTCGAGGTGACCTATATTATAGCTTTTCGCTTAACTGATTTCATAGCATCTATGGGTTTCTATATCGGCTGATAAACCTCGTGTTCTAAAAATAGCTAAAACGATATTGGGGAATACTGAAGCTACTCTCAGAGTACTACATCTCTACAAAAAGCTAGTTGCCATACGCTCTACCAAAGCAATAAATATTCCTTCCCTTCCATCCCTTTTAACACTTCACATTGCCATTAGCGCTTTTTCAAAGCATTCGAGGGGTGCATTTACTATACCTACTCCTATATATCCGACGTTTTCCTTTTTATGGTTTATTGCTGTGCAAATCAATGGAGTGATATTTGTTTCTACAACTCTTCTGACGTCAATACCTGTCGGTATCCCCCGAAAGTCGAGATAAGGAATCTGATATGCTGGATTTTCGCCTACAGTAATCTCGTACATCTTTAGTGTAGTCTCGATCGCATCCTTCGGCTTTCCTGGTACCTGCAAAAGCATCGCAGGGCTCGATGCCATGCACATTCCTCCAAATCCTGCTGTTTCCTTAATCCTACTTCCACCCAGATCGACCAAAGCATCTTCCTTCTTAAAACCAGGGAAATACAATCCCTCTACTGGTGGAGAAGGAGCTGTAAACCAATTTCCCTTGAGCCCGCTAACCATTATTCCAAATTGAACGCCATTGTTAGACATTTTTGAAACAACCGTACTATTCTCAATACCATGGGCGGGGTCAAGCATTGATTTGCAGACAGCCAAGTGAGGAGTTGCCCAAAACATCGCAATATTGTCGTTCATAAAATTAAGAATTTCAAGGAATGTGTCTTTCGGTAAATCAGCTTGAACATAACCTCTAATAATTTCTGTAAGAAAAAGAGCAGTAGCGGCTTGGTTCCGATTATGTTGTTCATCTCCCATAAGTATTGACTTCCCTACTAATACCCTGGCATCGATACCTCCTATAATCTGAAGGGCTTTGCTTGTAGCAGGGGCCCATATATCTGCTATCCATTTTTGGATGTCCACTGCCTCCTTTGTAAACATTCCGCAGTAGATCTGGGGCTTTCTGCCTGTATTAATAGGTCCAGAATAAGCCTTATTACCAAATGTAGTATTTTCTACTTCACAAACCGCCATCGATGCCGATATGGTACCAGCCATGGGACCAATAGAAGAATGGTTTTGGTTGATGTCCAACTCAACTTCTCCTTTTTTTATCAGCTCTTCCGCCTCCTGCATATTGCTACAAAAACCTTCGAAAGCCATTGCTCCGGTTATTGAGGCTTTCATGGGGATGCACATCCTTTCCCATTCAATTGGGGGGCCAGTATGAAAAATACGGTTCTTTTTCATACCAGGTATAACTTCCCCTGCTATTTTCACATCTTTCCACACAGGGTGCGCGTCCAGAATCTTTTTAAGAGCTTCCTGATTTGCCTTTTCTGTATCCATTTCTATAACCCCTCAATTATTTTATTAGCTTTCGAAGCTTTTCTAATATCTCCGGCTTTCCTTCCGCCGGAGGTCTCCAATCTACTTGAATCATGTCTACATTATAATTAGAGAGATGCTGAACTAAGTTCTCTATGCCAATGTTTATGATCGATAGCCGATTTTTGAATAACTTAAGTACCAAATCGTGCTTAGCCATTTTTTACCTCTTTGCTCGATAACTAATGAGACAATTTTTTATTGTGAAGCAATCAATCCTGCTAATAGAGCCGCTCTCGTGCTGCTATCGGTGACTATAGCACCAGAATTTTCCAATTTTCTCTTTTGGTTAGTGCGGTTTTGAGGATCCCCTTCAGTTCCACATAAGAATATTATAAATGATAAATAGCCACCTTGTTGTTCAACGATTCTCTTGGAATCTAGTATGATTTTTGCTAATGCTGCTCCTGGATCCAAATGAGCGCCATACCCCAAAACGACATCGAGCAAGAATACCCTAATCTGCTTATCTTCAATCTCTTTAGTTATCCTTTCAACTCGCAGCATTGGATCAAGCATCGGATGCACTTTTGCTCTAGTAAAAAAATCATCTCCTAAATCTACTATGCAATGTTCTTTGCTTTTAGTTGGACTATCCAAGCAAGAAGCTTGTCCATAACACGGATAAGCATAAAATCTGTCAAAAAAACTGGCAAATATTACATTAGCTTCATCTGCGAAGGTCCCTCCTGTGAATAGAGCCCTTATGTATTTCTGCCTTGGAGAAAACCTATTGGTTTCTGATATAATTACTTCCCTCATTTCTTCTGATATTATCTCTTTGGTTATTGGTCTTGGTAGAGTATCCCCACGAACTAAGGCTACACCAGTTGCTGCAATGTGTTCCAAATTTAGCGCCTTATGCAGGTTTTCCATATTGTTTTCTATTAACGATTCAAGACCCGGGAAATATACGACAATATGTTTCTTTGATGCTCTAGCCTTCTTGACAATCCGTGTTGCAATTTTTTCATCACAATGTTTTGACATCAATATAATTACATCGGTTTCCTCATCATCTAAAAGAGATTCCATTGCCATAACGAACGTTTTTCCATGCACTTCCTTGTATAAATCCCGGCCTCCCGTACCTATAGCTTGTGAAACGCCTTCACCCATTTTGCTAATAAGACAACAAACTTCCTGCATTCCAGATCCAGAAGCACCTACAATCCCTATTCTTCCTCGTCTTACAGCATTTGAGAACCCTAAAGGAATCCCTGATATAATTGCGGTACCACAATCGGGCCCCATCATCAATAACCCCTTTTGCTCTGCAAGGGCCTTGAGCTCAAACTCGTCTTGCAAAGGAACATTATCGCTGAATAAAAATACATGCAAACCACTGTTAAGGGCTTTAGTAGCCTCCAAAGCGGCATAAGGGCCTGGAACAGAAACTACAGCTAGATTCGCTTCCGGCATTCGTCTTAAGGCTGAACCAATAGATCTTGGTAAAATTTGCTCCTCACCAGAATATGCTTCTATTATCCCTTTACGGTTGAAATATTCGGTAATTCTCTCTCTTGCTGAAGATAGAGGCCCTGCAGATTCTGCTTTTAACACGATACAGAGATCATTGGGCCCAGCCTGCTCAACTTCTTGCGTTAACAACCCTGCCTCTCCGAGCTGAGCTTTATTTTGTGGTGTTCCCATCGCAAGACTGCAAGCAATAATTCCCGGTATGGTATTTAAAGTAGCCTGCAACCGCATCAATTTCATAGAATCCTGATATGTATTTTTTTTTACATCGGCGTAGATTTTCATTTTTCGCCTTTTCTCCGCATCTATATTATGGATTTACTAAACCTTAGGACTCTTGATTTTATCATCTGGCATTTTAAGCGGAATGTTGAAATAGATTTCTATATATTCGCCGATTTGCGCCAAATGCGATCTCATCTCTTTCTCAGCTAAATCTGGATCTCGCGCCTCAACTGCTTCAAGGACGCGCATATGGTCACGGATGGCCCGGCCCGGTGCACCTGGTGTTTGATAAAATGATAGAAGAAAACGATAGGCCATCTCACGAATGGTTTCTACCATTCTTGCCAGCACACGGTTACGGGAGATAGCTGCTAACTCCAGGTGGAAGTCAAGATCGGATTGAATTATATCCTCCATCCTCCCCCCCTGCTTCGTTTTTTCAACCATTTCGTTCACGATTGCCTTTAGTCGTTCAATCTGCGCATCATCGGCCCTTTGCGCCGCCATACGGCTGACAGCCGACTCCACATGAAACCTGGCCTCCATCAGTTCGGCGATGATGTCTGCATCGAGTGCCACAAGGGGCAGAACGGGAGCAATGAGTTCATCTACTCGTGGTTGAGATACATATGTACCGCTCCCTTGACGGTTTTCCACCAAACCCAAGGAAGCCAGTTTTTTTTGCGCTTCCCGAATTACCGTCCGGGATACGCCGAATTGTTTGGCCAATTTTTCCTGGGGTGGAAACCTATCCCCTAGGTCAAGCTTTCCCCTGATTATGTCCTGCTTGATCGTGGAAAAGACCACATCCACTAGGTTTCCTTGTCTTAACGATTTGTATTCTTCCATCTGTCCTCCAGTTTATATACATATACATAATACGTGTTACGAATTATCATCATATATATTATGTATTAATATGTTTGTCAAGATAAATTTTTAATTTTTCTTGACCATTGCACCAATATTTATGTCAATAAATCAGGCGATACTACTTTGGAGTATACACGGGCTACCGTGAAGCAATTCAAATTATTTTGTCGCTGCTTAAAATATAATTGAAGCCTGTTCAATACTTAAATCATCACTAAAAACAAGATGTTATGAGCATGAAAAAGCAAAGTTAACCCAAATTTATTGCGTTTCCCAGGGATGTAGCCTCGAAAATCTAGTGTTTTAGAAAAAGTTAACCCAAAAAATGTACATTTCATGGGGTTAGTTAACCCAAGAAAATAACGTTTGCTGCTCTTTGAAAACAGGTTTGATATAAGAATTTCCTTTATACCTTAAGGGGTTCATGCTCCTTTTCAGTATTGAACACAAGGAGCATCATCATGGTTCAGTTTCAAATCCCCTTACCCGGACTTGCAAGGGATTTCAATACTCTCACAGAAGAGGAGAAAGACTTCATCGCATACTTCTCTACTATCGATATGGACTGCATTTCTCCCGTAGTTATCGCCGCCGGGGAGAAAATCCCCGGTTTTAGCCGGTGAAGGAGTCCCTATGGTTGGTCGGTCAGGAAATCCCCTTCTTGGATGTTCTTCCCCTCTTCCTATAAGTTTAAAACGCATCTTCTTCTGATCTGATTCTTATTCTTCCCCAGGGTTGACGCTCGGAATAAGATCATGGTTTTGTCCTGGAGGCAGAAACCATGACCCAAAAGATCCGGTGCGCGATTCCCCACTGCCGAAGGTTTTTCATTCCCGATCCCCGCGTAAAGAACCACCATGTGGGCGACAGTCGAGAGGGAGCCAAAACTAACAGGGATGGTTCCCTGTAAATGGAGATGGGAATGTAGGGAATCCAATAGGAGCGATCTTGGTAAAAGGCGGATTGTTCTTGAGAAGTTTGTTTTGAGTTATTTCCTCCTATTTTGCACAAGGTCTTTTATTTTTTCCTGCGATAGGATCTCCCTTCAAGGGTAATAAACCTTCCATTCATACTGAGGCGGTCAAGGATGGCGGTGGCGGTCACGGCGTCGAAGATCTTTCCCCAATCGGAAGGGACGAGATTCGTGGTGACGAGGGTGGTGGCGACTTCGGTTCGTTTGGAGATAATTTGAAAGAGGGCATCCGCTTGTTCTTTGGGAGGTAAGACATAGCCCAGTTCATCGAGGCAAAGGATAGGGACTTTGGCGTAAAAATCAATCAGGCTATAGAGGTTTTTAGCTCTGGAGAGCCTGGCGGTCAGATCAAAGAGAGAGACAAAGACGGTTTGATAGCCTTTGACAATGGCATCGTGGCAGATGGAGGTCGCGATGTGGCTTTTACCGACCCCTGCAGGGGCGATGAGGAGCAGGTGGCAGGGTTTCTTAAGCCAGTCGGTGTGAAGAAACTCCATGATCTTATCACGGGGGATTTTGGGATTAAAAGTCCAGTCGAAGTCGTTAAGGAGCTTGACCCTTTTGATTCCGGAGGCTCGCATCAGGTATTGGATCCTCATTCTTCTCTCAGCTGATATTGCTCGGTTAGGAATCGTTCCAAGAATGCTAATTCCTCCTTGGAGAGAGAGGCAGGATCTCCGAGCAGCTTAAAGGACTTCCAGAGTTCAGAGAAGTTCGTCATAGTCTTTGAGATTCCTCCCTTCGTAGTCGATCTCTAAGAGTTTGGATTCTTGGGGGAAGACCGGGTTTGGGGGTTGGGGTTGAGGCACCTGAAGGAGGCCCTGAACATATCGGATTTTGAAGGACCCGATGCGGTTAGCTTCCCGGACGGCAGAAAGGAGCATGGCTTTGGAGACGTGCTTGAGCAGTTTAAAGAATTCATAGGCCATATCCAGGGAGTTCTGACCTTCCTGCCCCGCCTCGTGTAGGAAGTGGTGCAAAGCCGGGTCCATCTGGTCCATCAACTGGTAGATCCTCTGAGATTTAAACTGGGGTGTCATCCGCAGGAGCATCTCCCGATGGGTAGGATCTTCGATCTTTTCCTTTCGACCGAAACTTCTTCGATGCAAAGCGATCCGATTCCCTTTGATCATCACTTCGAGATGGTCCGGATAGGCAAAGATCTCACAGGACTTTTCGGCATAGGAGGAAGGGACGGAATAGCGATTGGTCTCAAACTCCACCCACCCGGTTTTGCTAATCGAGGCTAGGACGACCCGGTAAGGCCGATAGGGAATCGCTGGAAGGGTCTTGAGCTTCTCTTCCTTTAATGCCTCGATGGGAGCCTTTTGGGTGGAACGATGAATCCTCTGATTCCTCTCGATCCGCCAAAGACCGACTTTGCGGTTTAGATCCTTGAAATCCTGGAAGGTATTGACCCGAAGCCAATCCCGTAGATCCCGGAGTGCCCTCTCGATTCTTCCTTTCTCATTGGCCCGGTAAGGGTTGCACAGGTGAATGGAAAAACCGAAATGGCGGGCGAAATCCAAAAACTGGGCATTGAACTTCACTTCAGGACTTCGTTCGATCACCACCGTCTTGATGTTATCATACCGGTGTCGGCGAGCGAGCCCTCTCATCTCTCGATAAGCCTCGATATGGCCCTCCAGAAAGAACTCCAGATTCTGCCGGGGATAAAACCGCACATAGAGGTATCGGGAGTAGGCCAAAATCATTCCGAATCCGTAAGCCACTCCCCAGGGCAACCGCTCCTCGATCCAATCGATTTGAGCCTCCTCCCCCGGGAGAAATGTCAGTTCATGGTAAGCCTGCTTCCGCTTCTGACGATACTTCTGCGTCCAGACAGAGACCGTGACATAACTCCCCTTAAATCCATAACTTTTGAGCCGTCCATAGACCTGAGAAGCCTTTAAGAAGGGATACTCCTGATACCACTGATCAATGAGTCGCTCATAGGGCCGCAGGATCGAATCCGGGTAAGATCGCATGACTCGTTCATTGTGAATCACCCGGGTCACCGTTTTACGGGCCCTGCGGAGTTTGTTGGCAATCTGCCGAATGCTCAATTTCTCTACTTCATACAGATGCTTGATCTGGTTCCAAACCATCGGTTCCATGAGTCTCCTCCCTGGGTCCACCTCAATCTCGATGGTTCCACTTTAAGGAAACTCTCTTCCTATGTCGATCTTGTCTTGTATCAGGCTCTATCCATATCCATCGGCCACAAAGGTGCGCCGGCTCTGCCTCCGCAGCCGGATCTCGTCTTGTATCATCCCGTCTTTGTCCCCCGGGATGACGAGAATCAGCCTCAGACAAGGCTTCGAGAGGGGTATCTTGTCTTGTATCACCCCTTGACCGGATGGCCCCAAGGAGGATTTCCTCCTCTGGCGCCACCGCTTCACATAAGGATAACGATCCTTGAAATAGCCAGGATTCTTATCGCACCAAGCACGCTGGGCAACCT
>JBEKDJ010000053.1:0-21028 GCA_050014415.1 Thermodesulfobacteriota bacterium
CGTGAGAGGTAATTGGCTATCACCAGAACCGCTTTGACGTCCGTCTATCTCTATTTAATTGTCAAAGAACGTTTTATATTCAACCCTCACCCTATTACGACACAGTCTCTCAAGGGGGAGGAGAATAATTGATTATTTTCATCTTTCGAGGGTGAAGAACCCGTCATGAATGGTTGCATTGAATCGACAGTTGGATGTATTTCCTTGTCTATCTATTAATTCTTTTAGGATGGAATAGCCGTTTTGCGAGGTCTTTCAACTCCGGTGAACAGTTGGCGGATGCGTAGATATTACCCGCTGCCATGTCCCGCCAGAAAGGAGGTAGATCTTGAATCCTCTGAATCATCCCTCCATTGGGGTCGGGTACGGCAAAATAAACCTTTTTCAAACCCATATTAATAATCCGGGTAAGACACATAGGGCAAGGCTCGACAGAGCTGTAAAGCACCAGTCCTCCGACCTTGCGCGGATCACCGGAGGAAGAGGTCCGGAATCGTTGTGCCTTGACCCTCTCTTCGTATCGCGTCAGAAGATCCATCTCTGCGTGAAGATCGCTGCGGAAATAGGGTTCATACTGACGGTTATGACCTCTCTCTACGATCTCACCCGTAGCTTCGCGAACCAGACAGGCCCCTATCCCACCATTATTCTCCCTGCTCCCAGCGAGGGCTTCCTGTATCGTAACCAAGACAAAGAGATCATCCGGGTAATGAGGATCAGGGATAAAGGAGCGAACTCTTTTTTCGATTTCTTCAAGTTCGGCCAGCCAACCTTTCGTATTTTCATCAGCAAGAATACATGGAGATACAGTAAATGAGAACACGGCCAGCGCGAGGAATACGACTGTGGGTGTCCTGATAGAAAAACGTGATCTCATATCCATGCTCCTTGCTCAGCCTATTTGTGCTCTTATCGTGATGGTCACTTACTGTGAAACAGCATGGTTGGACGAGAAGAGGGTTCCTTCAGTGAAGGGAAGCAGGCTTTACGATTAACTCCCTCACCAATGTACAGAACCTTGACTTCCACACCATAGGTATCCTTTAGGTTCTCGTCGGTGATCACCTTCTCCGGGATACCCTTCTGCTCAATATGGCCGCGGTTGAGAATGGCGACCTCACTCGACACCAGAAAAGCGTGGTCAGGGAAATGAGAGGCCATGATAATCGCGAGTCCCGTTTCAGCTAGCTCTTTGACGACACGAAGGATTTTCACCTGATTACCGAGATCGAGGTGGGAGGTGGGCTCATCCAAAACCATAATCCTCGGCTCCTGAGCCAGGGCCCTTGCAATCAGAGTGAGCTGCCACTCTCCACCGCTGAGTGTCGTACAGGGCCGGTCTGAAAGGGAGAGGATGCCCACTGTCTTCATCGCTCCATAGGCGATCGTCCTGTCCTTCTTATTAGGCGACGAAAATACGCTGAGATGAGGTGCCCTCCCCATGACTACAATGTCCTTTACTAAAAAGGGGAAGGTTGATACCTGGTTCTGAGGCACATAACCGATCCCTTTGGCCACGTCCGATGGTTTCATGCGCGAAATCTCCCTTTCATCAAAGAGAATTGAGCCTTGCCAGCCTTGCAAGACGTTACTCACGCATTTCAAGAGGGTCGACTTACCTGTACCGTTGGGCCCCAATAAACAGAAAATATCACCCGGACCGACCGAAAAGGTCACGTCACGGAAGATGGCATGGGTGATATCCCCGTCATAGCTGAAAGCAAGGTTGTGTATTGTAACGAGGGGCGTCATCGCTCACCATCCCGATCGATTCTTTCTTAACAGGTAAGCAAAGATGGGGGCGCCTACCATGGCAGTGAGTATGCCAATAGGGATCTCCGTCTCCATTGCGGTTCTGGCTAGCGTGTCGACTGCAACCAGGTACGAAGCCCCGATAAGGGCCGCAACAGGCAGGAGTTGCTTGTTGTCAGGGCCTACCAGAATCCTACCAATGTGCGGGATGACCAGACCTATCCAGCCTATAATGCCGCCAATCGAAACGGATGCCGCAGAGATCATGGTCGCGCAGATGATGATCGTAGCCCGGATGCGACTCGTGTCGACGCCGAGGGCGCGCGCATCCTCTTCACCCATGGCGAGCAGATTGATCCTCCAACGTATGAGGAGCAGAATGGTGACACCGATAATAATAATCGGTCCCACAATGACCATGTCCTTGTTGGACGCATTGTTGAGCGAACCGAGCAGCCAGAACACAATGGACGGCATGTTGTTTACAGGATCGGCAATATACTTGAGGAGCGAAGTCGCAGCAGAAAAGAGGGCGCCGACGATGATCCCCGAAAGAACCAGCATCAATACCGGCGTGGTTTTGTAAACCCTGCTCAGGCCGTATGTGATCATTACTGCGACGAGCCCAAAGACAAAGGACAGGACCTGGACCGCAACGATGTTGCCGAGAAAAAGAATGGCAAGGGCTGCACCAAGCCCGGCCCCTGCCGAGACGCCAAGAATATGGGGAGAGACGAGAGGATTCCGGAATAGTCCCTGGAATGCGGCTCCGGAAACGGAAAGACCGGCTCCCACAAGGATGCCGGCGAGCAACCGGGGGATGCGTACATCGAAGAGAACCGATTCGAGAGTTGATGTCCACGTTGGTTCCATCGGGAAGAAACGCGATGCGATGATCCTGACTATCTGGCCAGGAGGGATTTTCAACTGGCCGAGCATGAGGGAGGCCGTGGCGACCACCACAAGGAGCAGAGAGAGAAAGAATAGCAGCTTCCTTGCATCAATCCTGATCCCGATCTTTTTGTCTTCGGAAGGCATGGACAATGCTACCTTTTTCCCTGAGTCGCCCCGAACTTGATTCCAAAACTGCCGCTCAGCAGGGCTTGTGCCTGGCCGTCACTTAGGTCAAAGGACATGATTTCGCTGTAAAACCTCTTTACTTCCCTCACCATGTCAATGTCCTTGAAGTGTTCAGGGTAGGAGGTCTTCGCTAGCCAGAGCGGGTAGAGCACAGCTGATTCGGCGGTGGGTCGGTCCCAGATGAAGATACCCACTGGTTGCTTAAAGACCTGTCTGTCCCGGATAGCGTTGATGTTCTTCCAACGTGGATCGCCGTAGAGGTCCTCGGGTTTTCCCGAATCGATGATCAGGATATTCGGGTTCCAACCCAAGACCTTTTCCATGGACATCTCCGACAGCCCTGAATGGAGGCCTTCCTTGACGCCTGACGTACTGATGGCAGCGGCTGCGTCGAGGCAGCCTGCTGTCAGGATGCGTTCATGCATGAAGGTATCGCCGCCTAATGTGACGAGGTGGGTGGTGCTATATCCATTGAAGACTTTCTTCCGTTTGTCTGCCGGGATCAACTTCGTGCGGGACTGGAGGAAGGCGATGTTCTTGTCGAGGAAGGCGATGTATCTCTCGCCTCGGGCTTCCTTCTGAAAAATGGAGGCATAAAACCTGATTTCCCTCCTGAGAAGATCAAAGCCGTGATTCATGGTGCTTTCCGTATAGGCAACGGGTATCTTTGTCTTCTTCTCCACGATGGAACCGTCAAGGTTTCCTGCAATGACAAGCTGCGGATTGGACATGAGCAGCTCTTCGATGTTGATCTGGCCGCTTGTGCTCCTCGGCCCCGGCAAGTCCTTTACTGTTGGATCGAAGGCGTTAACCAGATCCGACCCCCTAAGAGTACTCGTGACTGCGCAGAGCTGGCTTCTGGCTCCAAGGATGTAGGCGATCTGCCCGGTCGGGCCTCCGAAGAGGGCCACTCTGGTAAGAGGATCAGGGACCTCTATCTTCCTCCCGTTCATGTCCGCAATCCAGCGGGTTTTTCCCGAACCTGTATTTCGGCCTGTCTCTGCTGTCACAAGTAAGGGCAGCAGGATCGTAACCAGACAAGAGATGAGACCGATTTTCTTCACATTTGTATTCATTCTCATGGGGATTCTCCTGTTGTCTATATGCGCCCCGTCATACTCCGTTAGCCGGAAGCATGACCTGGTATCTCTGATACTTCCTGAGGGCAGATTCCATGTTCATATCATTTACTATTGAATCGATGAACTTCTGCGGATTGATCACATGATGGGACATAATGAAATCGATCCCATGTTCAAAAAGCACGTCAGGGATGATCGATGCGCTTGGTCCGTAAAGGCCCAAGACTCTCGCATGAGAGGCATATTTGATGAGATCGTCGAATGTTCTATTTATTAGACTGGAAGCCGTAATGATCACCACATCCGATCTGCCAAGGAGTGCCTCGTCTTCCTCTGGTCCGTGAAGGGTGAGCCGCCTGGGCTCATATTCAATCTCTTCACCAATCATTGTAGTAAGAAGAGATTCTCGAGGTCTCATGTCAGCCACGTGGAGTTCCTTGCATCTCCCCATCACGTTCTGTACCATGCCTCCATAACCAATCAGGGTAACGACGTCATGAGGGGTAATGACGCTCTCCAATAAGCTCTGGTCATCCCAAATTCGCAGTCCCCTTTTTGCCAGGGAATCAGCCGAGAGGAAGGGTTGAGAAAGGGCACTCATGGCTGCCACAGCGACCGACCTAATGGGTATGAGGGCTGAGCCAATACTTTCACTTACCACATCCATGAGATTTCGGCCTACAAACCGCTTTAAAATCTCCAGGTCCACCTGATGCCCTTCATACACTTTATGAGGTCCGCTGAACCTGAAGGCCGTGCCGCACTCCCCCTTCGTACCGACGACGACCGTCCATCCCGGTTTGAGGCCGATCTTGACAAGCGTTCCAGGTCCTATCCCTTCCCGCTCATAGAGCGATTTCAGCCGCGCAAGCGTTTCTTCCAAGATCGCTGTTTTGTCAACCTGTTCGAAGGTCTTCATATCTTCTTCCGTCTTCTTTCTCATCAGAAATTTCCGTGTCATCCAACGTGAGATTCGGATAGGGATGACGTCCCTTTCTTAAGAATGAATCTTGACGCAAGAGGCGCATTATGTCAAGTATGAATGTTCCAATTTGGCACTAAAAGTAATATTTCGTATAAACAAGTAAGCTTTTTTGTAAAGTCATAAGGAAAATGAAAAGAAGTTATCACTGAGGAACAGCATCTTGAATGGGACCGCAGGAATGAATGGTTCGGCACTTTCTATTCTGAATTTGAGTTTTGGTTATCGCCGTAAATTGGTACTTCACAACATCCGTTTTACCGTGGAAAGGGGGTCTATCTGTGGGCTCCTCGGTCCCAATGCCTCTGGGAAGACTACCTTGCTAAAGTGTATCAATGGCGTCCTCAAGCCAAAGGAGGGGCAGGTCAGGGTCAATGGCAGCCACATTAGAGATCTATCAAGGCGAGAGATCGCCCGACTGATGGCTGTGGTGCCTCAGCAGACAACTGTTGTCTTTTCCTTCACGGCTTTACAGATGGTTGTCATGGGGAGGGCTGCCAGATTGGGAAAGCTGAAGCTTCCTTCCAGACAAGATTATAGGGATGCTGAAAAGACACTGGAAGAACTGAAAGTGGGTGATCTTGCCAAACGACCTTTTAATGAACTGAGCGGAGGAGAGAGGCAACTGATTGTTCTTGCAAGGGCACTTTTTCAGGATACGCTTATTCTGCTCATGGATGAACCCACCTCTCATCTCGATTTCAAGAACCAGTTCATGATCATGGATATGGTTCGTGAAGTAACCAAGGCAAAGAGGCTGGCAACTGTCATCAGTCTTCACGATCCCAACCTGGCCGCAAGGTACTGCAGCCAGATGGTGATGCTTAAAGAGGGTAGGATTTTACAGGAAGGACCGAGGGAGACTGTCTTTGGACGAAAGACGCTTGAAGCGGTTTACGGGATGAAGGTTATTGTTGAAAATACTTCCCAAGGGACTTCTGTCGTGATCCCTGAAAAATGGACAAGAGGGAATGAAAGACAATAGATTCACCCTGATTCTCGCTACCCTTTTCCTTGTAGGGAGCGCCATAGTGGCGCTCACTCTGGGGCGTTATCGAATTGATTTCCAGACATTAGGGCAGGTCATTTTCTCTTCTGTGTCAGGGCAAGAACCAGTCCAATCCCTCGCTACGCCTTCGCTCGTCCTCTGGTCCGTGCGTCTTCCTCGCGTATTCATGGCTGTTTTAGTTGGGGCAGCCCTGGCTGTCTCAGGGGCTGTCTTTCAGGGTCTCTTTAGGAATCCCTTAGTTTCTCCTGGTATCCTTGGGGTTAGCTCCGGCGCAAGTTTTGGTGCGGCATTGGCCATTCTTATGATGGGCAACTCCGAATGGAGCATTGAGGTATCAGCATTTTTGTGGGGATTGATAGCAGTCGTCATTGCATACCAGATTGGTCGCCACAGTGGAAATTCCGTGACCAGCCTTGTTCTTGCCGGAGTGATTGTTTCGGCGCTCTTTACCGCCGGGGTTTCTTTCCTGAAGTACAAGGCCGATCCCTTTCAGCAACTCCCGGCGATTGTTTTTTGGACCATGGGGAGTTTTAATAGTGTTGTGTGGGCCAATGCGATAAAAGCCTCTGTGCTGATCCTGTTGGGGCTTGTAGGAATCTATGTTTTGCGGTGGTGGCTCAATCCCATGGCACTTGGAGATGAGGACGCCATGACCCTCGGTATCGATGTGCCACGGGCAAGAGTCATTTATATCCTTATCGCAACCCTGATTGTGGCTGCATCCATATCCTCTTGTGGAAATATTGGCTGGGTGGGTTTGGTAGTTCCCCATATGGCAAGGATCATTGTTGGATCGGACCATGATGTGTTGATTCCTTTCTCAGCCCTTCTGGGAGGGATTTTTATGCTGGTCATGGATACCCTAGCGCGCATTCTGCCCGGTGGAGAGATTCCTGTCGGCATCCTTACTTCCCTGATCGGGGCGCCGTTCTTTGCCTATCTTCTGGTCAAGAATGAGAAGAAAGGTGCGTGGCAGAGCTAAAAAAGAAGGTTAAGGCTGAGGTTCAGGTTAAGATTGGGAGAAAAAATTAATTAGTGTCTGTCCATAAAGTCGATTATTTCGTCATTCCTGCGGAAGCAGGAATCCAGAACCAGTTGAAATCACTGGATTCCCGTTTTCACGGGAATGACGGCAAGGCAATTTATAAACAGACTCTAATTAATTCAAGAACCAAAATGTTTTTTGGGATATGGGATGGAGTATGGTTGGAGAAAAAAAGAACTCAAGGACTTATAAGAGATTTGATTCAACAAGGGCAAAGGAATATGCGGAAATCGCTAACCAAGTCTTTGCCCCGATCTATCCGGTCATTGCCCGGCAGATTATGGATCGGTGCAAGATAGGTAAGGGTCTGTGTATTGATATTGGGACCGGTCCTGCAAACCTGGCTATTGCCTTGGCTAAGATCACAGACTTGAAGACCTTTGCCATGGACCACTCGTGGCTTATCTTTTCAATGGCAAAGGTGAACATCGAAGTCGCAGGTTTGTCGGGTAGGATCATTCTTGTTGTGGGAGATGTGCACAGGATGCCTTTTCAGGACAACATCGTCTCCCTGGTCATTAGCCGGGGATCTATGCGTTTCTGGAGAAATAAGCCAGCAGCATTCAGGGAGATTCACCGGGTACTCCTCCCCGGCGGAAAAGGATATGTGGGGGGAGGTATGGGTTCATCCCAATTGGGTGAAGAGATAAACCAAGGTATGGTCAAGTGGGGCAAGCAATGGAAAAAAGGACCCAGCAATAAATATAAGAAGAAGGATGTCGCCTATTTCCACGAGATTCTACGCAAGGCAGGATTTGTTCATTATGAGATCATTCTTGATGACTCAGGATTCTGGGTCTATGTCGAGAAAGAAGAGTGAGGAAGGCCTATATGCACAAAAGACTTGGACCCAGCGACATTCATGGCGACAAACAGAGTCATTCTCGCCCCGTATCAAAGTACGGGGTAAACTCCAGCGGGAATCCAGAAAAACACTGGATTCCGGGTCAAGCCCGGAATGACAAACCGTACAAGATTTATGCCACCATGTATAAATGTATCCTGACCAGTTCTGTCGTGGCCGCAGTGGTTGCTTTTCTGATCTTTGTCCCTCTAAGCCATGTCGAGGGAAATGCCCAGGGGACAAGGTCCGTCACAGACCGGATTGGGAGGACGGTGAAGGTGCCTTCAGAGCCAAAAAGAATCGCCTGTTTCTTTGGCCCATCCTATGAGAAGGTTTTCCTCTTGGGCTCTGCTGATAAGGTTGCAGTCATGTCTATACGTCAGCCCCCATGGGCACAGAGGCTCAACCCAAATCTGAAAAAGGTTCCTTTGATGCCATCCTACAGTGATCCTGATGTGGAGAGAATCCTTGAATTAGGAATTGATCTGGTCTTTTACTGGGCGTTCCCCCAGCAAATAGAGAAGATGTCAGCCGCTGGAATCCCTGTGGTCTGCCTTCTTTCTGGAAGTAAATTGCCTGCAAACTTGGAAGCATACATCACAGAATACAAAGAGGAGATCCGTCTATATGGAGAGGTATTAGGAGAAAAGGCAAAGAAGATTGCCAGCGCTTATTGTGCTTACTATGACAAAAAGATCAGCAGGGTCCTCTCTATCACATCGAAGATACCAGTCAGTCAGAGGCCGAAAGTCTATTATATTAGTGGCAGAAACGTCTTCGGAACCCAGGGACGCTATTCTCTTGGACACTGGCTGGTTGAAATGGCTGGGGGCACCTTCGTAGCAAAGGATTTAACCCAGTACCTTGTGGATGTCTCCATGGAGCAGATCATTACGTGGAATCCCGACGTGATTGTTGTGGGGGGTCTCACATCACCCGATGCCATCCTAACCGATCCGAGATGGCAGGAGATCAAAGCTGTGACAGAAAAGAAAATTTACACTGCTCCGGAAGGGGTATTTATCTGGGGGCATGGAAGCAGCGAGGTCTTCTTATTCGTGATATACCTGGCCAAGATCCTGCATCCTGACAAATTCAGTGACCTGAATCTCGAACAGGAAGTGAAGGACTACTACGCTCAGTTCTACCATTATAACCTGAGCAACGATGAAGTGAATCGTATTCTGAACCATCTCCCACCAGTAGACTTTGAGCGATAGAAATATGTCTCCTTAGAACCGATTTATGGATGGCGGTTTCATTTTAGTTACATTAAGATTTAGCATATTTATTAAAAACGCCCGTCTGCGTTCAATCTCCTGTCCGCAAAAGGGTTTGTTTTAAATGTGGATCCATCGTTTTTGAAGACTACAGTAAGCGAGTAAACCTGCCAGGAAAGCCACGCCCATATTCCACATGGCTGTACCTGCGGTGATAAGGAGGACAAAAAGGTTCTGCTTTTTCAGCTTAACATCCAGGGATTTGATCTTCATAATATACTCAGAGCCGTTCATACCCGTGAAAAAACGATGACTTATGGCCATCTTTATTGTAAAGTTAATTTCGTCTCAAGGCATCGAACCCTTATAAAAATAAAAGGATAAACTCTACACCAATATCACAATAACAAGTTTGCGTATATTCATATAAGTCTCCTTTGACGAATTAAAATGAGAAAGCTATTCAAATCATGCTTTTGCTTTTATTGATACGGAATAACAATATCAAGAAAAGAGGTATGCCGATAAATGACATGGTCACTCCCAAAGGCATTTCCCGGATAAAAGCACTGCGTGATAAATCGTCTGCCAAAACCAGCAGCGCTGCTCCAAGTAGGGCGCTTAACGGCAGTAACAAACGGTTGTCCTGTCCTGTGAGCAGCCGCCCAAAATGCGGTACCACCAGTCCAATCCAAGCAACGATCCCGGCCAGTGTCACGGTAAGCGAAGACACCAAAGTAGCAGATAGGATGGATAAAAGCCTCCAAATGGTGGGATTGACTCCTAGCGTGGCGGCTTCTTCTCCTAGACTTAATACATTCAACGCCTTGCCGCAAATTAACATACCGGCAATCCCGATTGCAAAAAAAGGCAGGGTCAGGAGAATATCTTTACCGTGTGCAAGGCTGAGGCTGCCCATGGCCCAAGGCATGAGGTTGGGCAATACCTTGTCCTCGTTCATCTTGTATTCAAGTAATTTGAAGATTACCAGAAACAGTCCTCCGGTGATTATGCCTGATAGAATCAGCATTAACATCCGATCGCCTTTGTAGGTATAGGCAAGTGCCAAAGTAATACCCACTGCTAGTAAACCGCCGCTAAATGCCATTAACTGGATTACCGGCAGACTGAAATCCAGTATGAAGCCGAGCATCAAACCACATAAGGCACCGCCCATTACACCAAGCAGTTCCGGGGATACAAGAGGATTGCGAAATATGGCTTGGAACGTTGTCCCTGACATAGATAATGCTATGCCGACCAATATTCCCACAATCAGGCGTGGTAACCGGAGCGTGAAAACAAGTTCTTGGATGATTTGATATTGATTTTCAGCCATTTGCGGAATTTTGATTCCGCAAAAAATATAGAACAGGTCGGCTATACTGATCGGATAACGTCCTGATGCCAGAGAAGCGAACGATATACCTATCAGAATCACTATCAGTATTGTAAATATAATCAGATTTCGCTTTTTAAGCATTTTATAATCCCTCCGTGTTAATCATTTTCCACTTTTCCGAATCTAGTTTTACCTGAAGGAATTCCTGGAAAAATTTTTCGGTCATCGGTTTATAACCCTCAGGAAATCTTTCCGGATACAATTTTGATGCCAGCCACCATGATCCCATTAATTGGAACATAGAAACCGGACGATCCATCCAACTGACAGGGGCGTCGGGGATGATATATACCTTGCCTGATTTAACCGCACGCAGAGTCTTCCAGCCGGGCAGGGTACGGATCTTTGCCGCAAATTCACGGTCGTTGATGATAACCACATCAGGATTGTATTCCAGAACCTGTTCAAATGTCACTTTGAATCGAACCTTGTTTAAGGCTGATCCGGGAGGAAAGGCATTTTGACCTCCGGCATATGAGATGACATGATCGTGGACAGTGTTGCCGGCTGCGGTTTCGCAGCCGTTGGGACTGCTCGCGTAATAAACTTTCAGTCTTTTTCCGTCAGGAATGGAACCGACCCGCTTTTTCAGATCTAACAGCATATTTCCAACGAATTCTGCCAAATGAGCGGCACGTTTCTGAGCCTGGGCGACACGGCCGATTTCCATGATTGATTCCGGATAGTCTTCGAATCTCTCGAATTTGATATTGACCACTTCGATTTCGGCATTCTTCGACATATTCTCGCTCATGATTTCCCGCCTGACGAAATCGGCCAGGATGATGGCGGTTGGTTTCTGCAGCAGCAGACTTTCAACGTTCATTCCTCCCATTTCCCGGCTTCCGACAGCTTCTTTTTCAAGTACCTCTTTTTTCACAAAGAGCTTTTGCATTTGCAGTGACCGCCCAACATTGGGATTGTTCCATGCGCATAGGGCTTCCGGCGATACCGCATAAATCAGCCACGTTACTGAAATATGGCCGCCGATCAATCGAGGTATCGGCGCTGCTTTGTTCTCAATTGGTATTACGACATTGCAGAAAAGAATGATTAAGAGAATAATTATTTTCATAGGTTACTCCATTGGTGGAAATTGGAATATATTACTGTTCAGACTGCTCAAAGTCCAACCCCTAACATCGGCAGACAGCAAAGTTGATCTGCGACTTTGGTAACTACCACGTCTGCATCATATAAGCTCATCAGGTTCTCCCGGGTAATACATTGTCCGGCTTTGCCGGCCGTGAGAACCGATCCGTTCTGATTCATCATCACCACTTCGCCACCCGTCCACAGGGCATGCTCGGGATGATGGGTGGTGAGGACAAATGATATGCCAGTAGAACTTAATTCTCGAAGCAACCGGAATAGTTTAACCTGATTGCCGTAGTCAAGACCATTTTCCGGTTCATCCATAACACAAACAGGAGCTTGCTGTGCTAACGTACGGGCAATCAGAACCATCTGGCGTTGCCCGCTGCTGAGTTCAGCAAACGAACGATCGGCAAGATCCGTCAGACGCATTTGAAGCAATGCCTTTTCCGCTGCCGCGCGGTCGTCATTGCTGTAACGCCGAAAGCACCCTTCATATGCGGTTCTCCCCATCAACACCATATCCATTACTGAGAAAGAAACATTTGCATGATGTAGCTGGGGCACATAAGAAAAATATCTGGCCCGTTCACGGTGCGATACTATGGTCATATCCTTTCCGGAAGCAAAAATTTTTCCGGAGCGAGGTTTCAACAGCCCCAGTATCATTTTAACCAGCGTGGTTTTACCGCAGCCGTTTGGTCCGAGCAGAGACATTATTATACCTTTTTTCAACGATAGCGAGACATTGTTTACAACATCACCGCGGCCATAATTGAAAAATAATTGTTTGACATTCAGCAATTCAGACATGAAAACCTCCTTCTTTACTTTGATATAATAAAATCATGAATACCGGAATGCCGATGATTGAAATAGTTAAACTGGTGGGAATGGTACTACTGTATAAGCTGCGGGTGCAGTCATCTGCCATCAGCAGAACTAGTGCTCCGATTATTCCGCTGACTGGCAACAGCAGTCGATTGTCTGATCCGATCAGCAACCGGCCAAAATGGGGAGTAATCAATCCGATCCATGCGATCATTCCCGCAAGCGTGACAGTCAGTGACGATACCAGCGTGGCGGAGCCAATGGCTATTACCCGCCAGAAAATTGGGTTGATTCCCAGTGTGGCAGCCTCTTCTCCCAAACTCAACACATTCAGAGCTTTACTGCAAACAAGTATGCCGGAAAAACCGATCGCGAACATCGGCAGGGTCAGTAATACTTTAGGACCGGTTGCCATGCCCAAACCTCCGTCCAACCAGTATCCCAGACTGGCAAACATCTGTTCTGGCTCGACGCCGTAAATTATTAAAAAACTAAGACTACCGAACAGGGCGGCGCAGATAATCCCTGCCAGGACAAGGATTAGCAGCCTATCGCCGCGATGATAAATCCTGGAAATCAGCAATGTCAGCCCGACGGCAATTATCCCGAAGCTAAATGACAATAACTGTATGAAAAATGAGTTAACCCCCAAGATGACGCCGATGATTACACCGAACGCCGATCCGGCCATTACTCCCAGCAAGTCCGGTGATACAAGAGGGTTACGAAACATCGCCTGGAATGTTGTCCCAGCCATTGCCAACGCCACTCCGATCAGTAACGCCGCGCCGATTCGCGGCAGACGCATCATAAACAGCAACTGCTCCAGAATCTGCCGATGTTCGGCATCAATACTAATACTCGGAAGACCGAACAGTACTCGAAGTTGCTCGGTTATCGGCGCAGAGTAGCGCCCCATTGTCAATGAACTAACAGTCAGTACTGCTAATGCTGCAATAAGACTAAAAACGATAATAGATTTTTTTCTCGTCATCTGTTACTCCTTATGGACTTTCAAAATAATATACCGTTATAAATTTTTGCTACTTATCAGATGATTATGTAACGATCTTTTTGGATGAGAACCGTGAGAAAAATGACAATCCTGCTTTTGCGGTTATGGAGTTTTTTCAATTTTACCTGATATAACTTTTGAGCATTTGGGGTATCTTGTCGAGATCGCTGCTAATGACAGGCCTTACGGGCATCAGGCCTGATTGTTCAACGATAGTCATGCCGATGTCGCTGAACAATAGTCGTAGCCATTCAATGGCTAAATCTTGATTGGCGAAGCGCCTGGGGATCGTTATCCCGAAAAAAATGGGTTCCCCGTGAAGAATCATGGACTCTCCCGGTTTGCTCCCGCTGATTTTCAAGGCAGCCTGCCGGTAGTAACCCTTAAATTCGCTGCTGGACAGATTGATTTCGTCAGGCAATAGGATATGTTGAACGCCACCCTGGTGAGCATGGGTCCCGTAGCTGAAGATATAGCCGGACTTACTCTCCTGTATCGTAGACCGATTCAGCACTTTACTATGAGAAGTCATTATCTTGTCATAGAAACCCGGTATCTTGTAGTACTGCTCAGCCAGTTGCAAAACCATAAGCGCCCGGTAACCTCCTGGATCTCCATCCGCTGCAGGATGCCATAATGTAACGCCATCTCTCTGCAAAATCTCATGCCAGTTTTCCTGATTAATCTGATCGGCATACATAGACTCCTTTGTATAACGGAGCGCCATCTGACTTGAGGCAAAAATGATATACCAATCTGCATGTTCCGGAAACATCAATCTAGGAATGAGCCCGTAATCCGCGGAGCCCAGAACACCGCATTCCTTTCCATCCATAACTTCACGTACGAGATTGACGCTGCCTCCCATCTCTGCCACCAATTCAACATCAGGATTCAAACGCTTGAATTCCTTGTTTAGCTCGCTAAATGCGGCATTGAGGCCGCCGGCATGTTTGATGACAAGTTTTCCCGACAGTTTGTTTGTTTTCTCTTGCATGAAGATTCCTTTTGGTGATGTTGTGACCGTTGAGCCGGAGACTCCTGCCGGGTTCTGCTTTTCGTCTGCGAATCCAGCAGACGAACAAATCATCATAAGAATTGTCAGAAAAAAGACCATCCCCCTTCTCCTCTTATAAAATGAATTTATAATATGAAGAGTCTTCATGATTCTAACCCTCTGAAAAATATTGTATTTGTCTGCACTATCTCATCAGACCTTTTGTCAGCTTTTCTTTATCCCCTTCCTGCATGTTGTAAATGTCTACATTGTATTTAGTTTTAAAAAGATCTTGGCGAGTGTCAATCACCTTTTGCGCCAATATTCCCAGTAAGTTTCGCAACATGATGCTTTGGGCCGGATAGACCTGCTCATTATAATACGCGACAAGCATTTCTCCTGTCATATCCAAAAGATCACAACCTTCGGGAAGAGGTTTCTTTTTAATGGTAAAAAGTTCTTTGTGACCTAACCCTTCCTGAAAACTGCTCAGGCTGGGAATCTCGCCCATCATGGCGCCAGGCTCACCAAACTTGGGCATATCATATTTAAACCGGCGGGGAGCTAACTCTTTCTGGGGATAGCCTTTTAAGAATACTTTGAATGTTCCGGGAGCAAACTCTGGGGGGAACATATCACCAGGTTCTAAATGAGTGATCTTAGGCTTCATTGCTTCCAGCAAAGCAATGAGCTGCTTGTCTTCAATGTCCCGAAATAATGTCATACTTTTGAGTTCCGGTAACCATGCGCGATAATCTTGGTTTTCCATGACGACCTTTTCTTTTGTCTGCGCCTCCTGGGCCAGAACAGGTGATGCCAGGAATGCTGCGAGAATCAGAAACAAACATATAGTCCCAATCCTTTTCATGCTATTTCTCCTTCCATAAAATGAATTTATCAGATACCTGAATCGTCCATTCAGTTACTGTTCTGTTTATTTCCCGCCTTCTTGAACCCCTCACCGGCAAGGAAGTCAAGCACTTCCATGCAAGCCTGGACGGTGATGTTCCTGTTCGGAGACCCCTGTCGGACTCTGCTTCTCTTTTGTGAATCCCACAGATGAGTAAAGCATGATCAGAACTGATAAAAAGATAACTATTCTGCCCCTCTCATAATGAATCTTTGCCATTTCAACCTCTCAAACTCATGGGGTGCACCCAACGGCCCATAGAACATCCGTTGGGTGCGGGAAAATCTTTCATCAGAAATTAAACTGCAATGATGCAAAGACCTCACGGGGTGATCCGAGGAATGCGCTGCCACTAGCACCGGTTCCGTTGATGCTGCCCGGGAAAATCGATGACCAATACTCTTCATTCGTCAGGTTGTTTACCGTGAGGCGCCAAGTGGTTGCTATCCCCATCAGCTTGGCAGTGTAGCAGGCACCAAGGTCGATGGTGTTGTAGGCATCTGCCCAAGACGTGTTGGTATCGTTGGCTGCGCGCCGACCGGTGTAGTGCCAATTCAGATTCAGCGCCAAACCGGGGAGGAACGGCGTCTGGTATTCAAATAGAAGGTTGGCTTGGGCCTTGGGAACGCCGACAACCTGTTTGTCGGTGGTGGTGGGTCTGCCCGTGTCTTTGAGCTTGGGGTCCAGCAAGGTGATGCCGCCATAGACCGTGAGGTCATCGATTATCTTTCCACTGGCCATGAGTTCGAGACCATAGTTGACCTGATTGCCCTGGACCTTGAACACGTTGTCGGTGTCGGTATAAGCGAAGGGACGTTCGATACGGAATACCGCGGCTGACAGGTTCATCTTGTTCAATGCGACCTTCAAACCGGATTCCCACTCTTTGCTGCGGTATGGCGCCAGCGTTTCGCCTGGGTTGGCGGCGGTTGTCGGCGCGGTATCACCCTGCTGGAGGCTGTCGGCGTAAGTAATATAAGCGGTCATGTTTTCGAGAGGTTTGTACATCACGCTGGCCGCAGGGCTGATCCCGTCTTTATCATAGCGACTGGTTCTTGTTCCCTTTACATTGTAACTGCGGGCGCGCAACCAACTCTGACTGGCCGAGAGCATCGCCGACCAGGATTTATTGAAGGTGATGGTATCCCCCACGATCAGGGCTTGTTGTTGTAGAACACTGCCTTTGTAGCGGTCACTGTCAACCCACCATGAGGGCTCGTCATAAGTGACAGGATTGAAGATACTGGCCGTGCCGAGGGTTATCGTTTTGGTCATGCTGGTCTTGGGAGACCTCATACGTCGTTCGTGGCCGTTGGTTCCCAGCGAGAGGTCATGGGTGAGCCCCCAGGTCTTGACGCGGCCGTTCAGGTATAAGAGTTCGCTGTCCACCTCCCAATCACTGAATGATGGGAGAAATGTGGTCTTGTAATTACCGGTGCTATTGGTGAATGTGTTGGTGACCGAAAACATTTTTCGATCGGCGACTTGATCCAGGAACCCGGCAACGAGATGCCAATCCTCGTTGAAATCATGCTTGATCCGCAGGCTGGCAGTGCGTGTCGTAAGATCAGCACCGGCCCAGTCCTGGCCGTAGCCTGTACGAGTGGGATCGAATGCATCCGGCAATGGAATGTTTGAGGCATAGGAGAAGCCGCCCGGGTAGCCTTTTTTTATGAAGTTGTAATAGCTATAATTCATTTCTACAACCGTATTGCTAAAAACTCGCCAATCGAGTGCCACGCTGATCAACTTGCGCCTGAGGGTGCTTTGGCCCACGTACCCCTCGCCACCGCCGTAAAGCAGATTGATCCGATAACCAAAAAAACCGTTATTGCCAAGACGACCGCCCAAGTCAGCATGGCTGGTAAAAATTTTTTGATTGACATAACTCAAGTTCAGCTGATACAAAGGAATGTCGGTGGGGCGTTTAAGAACAAAATTGAATACGCCTGACGGATTGGCCGGACCATACAGAGAACCGGTCAAGCCATTCAGGACTTCGATTTGTTCAAACTGTTCCATGGGGTAAGCGGTCGTCACCGCAATATTCATCCCATCCATCCGGTTATTTTCCGAGACGCTCCCTTCGAAGCCACGAGTTTGCGGGCGACCGAGATCCGGCCCCCCCCTTTCCTCGATCTGCGCAGATGGCAGGTATTTGGTTACTTCCTTCAACGTTGTTATCTGATGGTTTTCCATCAAATCGCCTGACACCACGTTGATCGAATAGGGGGTGTCAAGGATTTCCTTAGTCCCCAGAGGCCCCATAATCGCTTCCGACTCGCGGTAGCCTTCCTCAGCCGTGCCTTCAAGTTTCTTCTTCTCCTCCACCACTACTTTCTCCAGAGGCACCGCTTCCTTTTTTTCCGCTTTTTCTTCCTCCTTCTGATCTATTTTCTGTTCTTGCTTCTGTTCTTCTTTCTTCTCTCCCTGCTGTTCTTCATTCTGAACGGATTTCTGCTCCGTTATGACTTCCTCCTTATTCTCCTCGCCATAGGTTTTTACCCCCCAAAATACTGCAAAAATGAAGACCAGCACCACACACCAATACTTTCTCATCTTTTTTCCCCTCCTCTTTCTTGGATTTTTTACTCTTTTGTGCTTTTTCCTGGGAACATCGCCATGCTTTTTGGTCATGACAATAGATTATTCCTCCCATATTGTCAATAAAAATATTACAAGAATTTACCTTTTATCATAAAAAAATACTAATATTGACAATATTGGTGGAATCTGGCAATAATGAAAAAGTCCGATGAATATGGAGGATTGAGGTCTAAAGACTTCTTTATTGACAGATGACTCATAAAACATCTAGTACGCATGAATCTTGCCTGAACAAAGAGGAAAATATAGGGATTGATACCCCTCAATCTGATGCCTATAGACTGCTGAAGACGGGAGGATGTTCGCTGGCCCTCCATCTGACGTTCGCGTTCTTCCTAATCATGAGCTCAAATGTTACGGCTCATAAAGTGAAACCGCGTGTTTACAGGGTTTCGATTCGGCCTTCTATTTTGATGAAAAAAGAAATTCCAAAGCCGATACAAGCACCCCCCTCACTTCTTAAAGAAGATCGAAATCAAAGGGAAGAAAAGAAATCCGTTCAGAGGAAAGAACCGGTCAAAGAAGAAAAGATCAAACAGGAATTCCAAGAGCCTATTCAACCGGAGCCTAAAATCGTTGACGAGGAAAAAAAGCCACCAGAACCGGAGGAAAAGCAGGACTTTACAAAACCTATTCCTTTGCCGGTAGCTTCTGATTTTTTCGAAGAAGTTGATACATTGGCTCTCAGCACGGAGCGGCAGAACAAGACCATCTCCTATGGCTCCGGGACCGGTGATGGAAGTGGATCGGGAAAAGGAAGCGGCATCGGCGGCGGAGAGGGCGATGGCACCGGACCGGGAAAGAGAGGCGGCGGGGAAGGCGGGGGCATCGGGCACGGCAAAGGGAGTGGAAGCGGCATCGGGGGTGGACCAGGAGCAGGTTATGGCGTTCCTGGCGGGGGCGGCAGAAGGAGTGGCATGGGGCAGGGAGGACCGGGAGGCGGCGGCGGACGAGGAGGTGGCTTGGCCCATCCCCGGTATGGAGAAAATCCCAAACCGAAATATCCTTCAGAAGCCTGCAAAAGAGGACATCAAGGAGAGGTCCTCCTGTTGGTGGAAGTTCTCCCGGACGGAAAGGTGGGAGAGATTGAGGTTGCGGAGTCTTCTGGATATGAATTGCTTGATCAGTGCGCTTTGGAAGCTGTCAAACGTTGGAAATTCATCGCCGCCAAGAAGGAGAGCATTGCTATTCCTTGCTGGGTAAAGATCCCGATCCTTTTTAAACTCCTATAAAAGACGAATTCGTAAAAAGTCGTCATTCCCGTGAAAACGGGAATCCAGGGGAATTCTAAATGCTTAAAAAGACTGGATTCCTGCTTGCGCAGGAATGACAGAAAATAGCTTTTTCAGACTTTTTACGAGACCACTATAAAAAGCAGTCCTGGAAAATTGTTTTGGCATGTATTGGCTGATTATACCATCTCTCACCGCTGGATCTTGAACATCCATAAGAGATTAGACTCTCCCTAATTCCACTATTTCCTCTCTTGCATAAGACACGGCTTGTTGACAGAACATCCCGGGATGCTTAATTTTTAATCAGGAGGTGGTTCAAATGGCACAAAGAGCTAAATGGGCTTTTATTCTTTTTCTTCTGTGGCTTCCTATCGGATGTGTCCATGTCATTTCGAAGGATATCAGAACTCAAACAGACCCATTGGTTACTTTCAAACAGGTCCTTCAGGATCCGAATGCCTATAAAGGGAGAATGGTCGTTTGGGGTGGAGAGATTATTGAAACAACGAATCAAAAGGATGGGTCAACCCTGATTGAGGTCTTTCAGAGACCTTTAGGATTGAAGGATGATCCGAAAATAACCGCTGCCTCAGAAGGAAGGTTTTTGATCCGGTCTGACAAGTATTTAGATCCCTATATTCATAGTAAGGGCAGGAAGATCACAGTAGGCGGTGAAATCTCAGGCGAAGAGATCAAACCCCTTGGAAAGATGGATTACCATTATCCTCTCGTTTTGAGCAAGCAGATTCATCTATGGGATGAATCTTACTACTATTCCGATATCCACTCCTATCCTTATTACTATGATCCCTGGTGGTTCTACCCGTATTGGGGATGGCCGCCTTATGGCTGGCGGTTTTATTATGGTCATCATTATTGGTGACCTTGAAATAGTAATTATGAATGAACGGAATAGGGTATAGCCGGAAGTAATTAGTTTTTTGCACGTGAAGAATTTAGTTACGGGTAGGGGGAAGGGCGTATGAGAAGGAATCGAGAATTCTCCATGGGTTGGCTCCTTCATCCTTCAGAAGGGCCTTCCACGCAATAGTTACCTTCACTTCCTCCACTGTCACCAGGATATATCCATGATGATCAACATCACTATATTCCCCTTTCACCCTCTCGTGCTCTCTATACTTACTTGACCATGGAACCAAAGATCCGCCAGCAGTGCCTGCAATCACCTGACGGATTGGATTGCCTGCCTTGTCCTCAATCACGGCCCGATTATAGAGATGATCGTGCCCGCAGAAGTAAACCCGTCCACCGGCTTTCCCGATACTGTCCCAGAAGACGTCTCGGTCTTTCGGGTAAAAGGCAAGGCAGTCCCGGTGCCTGACTTCGAATGCCGGCTCATGACCGTAGATAAAGACGTGCGGCCTCCCATTGCCGGCAAGTTCCCGATCAAGCCAGTCCTGATTGACCTTGTGCGGGTGGCTGCCATACTGATCGACACCCACGATGAAGGCATTCCTGCGTGTAAAACTATACGTAAGACCCTCTTCTCCTTCAGGTCCATTTTTCGGGATATAGGATTCGGAAAAGGCATTCCTGAAGGCTTGCTTTAATAAGGTCGGGGTTTCAGGAGGCGGCTCAAGATGCGCAGGGAGGGGGGACAGAACAACACGGTCAGGCCCGCTCTCATGATTGCCCCTGACCGGGAAAACAGGGATACCCGCTCGATAAATGGATTTCATAGCAGATTTCCAGTTGCCAAACTGAGTGGGGTAGTCTGTACCCCCATTTCGAAACCAGCCATTCACAAGGTCACCCGCAACGAGCACAAAGTCTGGGCTTTCCTTTACAATGTCCTCAACAGTTGTTCCCAAGACCAGATCGTTGATGCAAGATTTTCCAACCTCATCCTTATTATCCCCCTGCGTATCGCTGAGGAGAACAAACTTCCATGGCCTTGAACT
>JBEKDJ010000054.1:0-20061 GCA_050014415.1 Thermodesulfobacteriota bacterium
TCAATGAATTGTTGGTGGACATTGTCGATCACGTCTTGAACGATCTTTCTCTCGTCTGGAGTCATCTCTCGGAAGGGGGTTCCGATATCCTTGTGCTCTCCGCTCTTCAACACAACCCCTTTGATTCCAACTTTCTTCAAGAGTTCTTCGATATTGGTGAATTCCATCAAAACGCCGATTGAACCTGTGATCGTCCCGGGATTGGCCACGATAAGATCTGACGCGCACGCGATGTAATAACCCCCCGACGCGGCAACAGAGCCCATCGACGTGACGACCTTCTTTCCTGATTGTGATTTTAACCTCAATATCTCACGATGGATTTCCTGCGATGGTCCGACTCCACCCCCTGGCGAGTCAATCCGTAAGACGATCGCCTTCACCCCGTCATCTTCCTGGAATTGACGGATCTGTTCGATGATCCCGGACGAATCAGCGATCACCCCCTTGATCTCCACGACGGCAATCTTGTCTCCGAAGACCAGACGACTCGACTTTCCGGCAGTTCGACCGAAAAGGAAAAGAACCGCAAAAAAGAAGATCAGTAACGTAGCAATCACCCCCAACCCAACCACAATTCTTTTTCTCTTCATAGATCCCTCCAGTTAAGTAAAAAATAGAAGTAGGATTCCAGGATTCAAGGGGTCACGGATTCATTATGATCACCTAACCCCTTGGCTTCTTGAATCCTTTTATTAAGTATCTCACTTGAATCCTTGAAGCGTTGATTCCTCGACCCCTTGAATCCTGTCCTTAAACAAGCGATAGCCGAATCGTTTCAAAGGGAGCCCTTTGAAAGATATGGACGCGTTTCCTCTTGACCAGTTCGAGAATGGCCAAAAAAGTGACAACGATCACTCGGCGCGAGGCCTCCTCAGGAAAGAGGAGATGAAAAGCCAGGCTCCGCTGCTCTCTTTGGAGAAGTGAGAGGATTTCCTGAAGCTTCTCTTCGACGCTAAGGCGTTCCAGGATGACTTCATGAAATACCTCTGGTTTCGCCCTCTCCAACATCTGGCGGAATGTCTCCAGCAGTTCAAAGAGGCTCACTTCGATCCGTTCTCCTTCTGTGGATTCTTCGACATCCGCAGGAGTGGACCGGATAAAGACATCCCGATCCAGCATGGGTCTTCTCTCCAGTTCAACTGCTGCCTCCCTATATTGCTGATATTCCAGAAGTCTCCGTACCAGCTCCGCCCTGGGATCTTCTCCTTCTTCTTCTTCTTCCGCAGACGACACGGGGAGCAGCATCTTCGATTTGATGTGAAGGAGGGTCGATGCCATGAGAAGATACTCCCCGGCGATATCCAAGTTAAGAACCTTCATCAATTTGAGATACTCCAGATACTGCTCCGTGATGAGGGCGATCGGAATGTTGGTGATGTCCAATTCATTCTTGTTGATGAGATGGAGCAAGAGGTCAAGAGGACCTTCAAACATCTCTAACCGAACCGTATACGGAGACCGTTCCTCTTCGTATCGACCGTTTTCGACCATCATCCCATTCCTTGTCCCTTGGATAGGCATTGCAGGCCAGGACTGAAGTCCAGTGGCTGAAGTCTATGGCCGGATGGCTGCATCACTGTTCCTTCGATAGGTATTCCATCTCGTCTTGAGGACTCACCACCTGCTCATCTAATCGGGCTTTGAGCAAGTCGGCCAGTGCCTTTTTGATCGAAGGGCCGGGCTTGATCCCCATGCGGATCAGATCCGATCCTTTCAGGAGCGGCTTCGTATCTTTCAACTGGGTAAAATAAAGGGAGATGTATCGGCGTGTCACCACCTGGGTCGTCTTGGCCATCATGAAAATTTTTGTCTCGGTCGAAAGAGGCTCGAGAACCCCATAGATTTCTGACCGCCTCGGTTCATAGTCTCCATTGATCCAAGAGAAGATTTGGAGGAGGGCTTGATCCGCCCGGCGTCTCCCATCCAGAACCTTCTTAGACATCTTGTCGTTCATCGACAGTCTCTGACAGACCTCTTCAACCTCTTCTTCTTTGAGGCAATCGATCAGGCCATAAAAACGTATCAGCCAGCGCTCCTCCCGCTCTTCCAGGAAGAGGAGATCGAACCACGAAATGGCATGATGGATCCGTTCGAAAAGATCTTCCGTCTTCTCATTAAACCTGAGGTGAGGATGGAGAAAACGGAGGAGATCGAAATCCTTCATCCGTTTCAGGGCCGAGATCGAATTATCTTCTTGGAGAATGAGGAGGAGTTCGGAGAGGACACGACCCCCTGAGAGACGTTCCATAAAACCCATCTTCACCGCATTTCTCATCAGGTTCTGAGTATGTTTTGCAATTTGGAACCCCAGTCTCTGTTCGAAACGTATGGCTCGGAAGACTCGCGTTGGATCTTCAACAAAGGAGAGATTATGGAGAACCCGAATCATCTTCTCTTTGATGTCTTTAACTCCGCCGAAGAAATCGATCAGCTCTCCGAAGGCCTGGGGATTGAGCTGGAGGGCGAGCGTATTGATGGTAAAATCCCTCCGATAGAGATCCATCCTGATCGAACCTCTTTCCACAGTGGGAAGGGCGGCAGGCGCATCATAGATCTCCACGCGGGCCGTCGCCACATCGACTTTCAAGCCGTCCGGAAGAAGCACAATGGCCGTCCCAAATTTCTTATGAGTGCGAATTCGACTCGTGGACCTTTTTTGAAATTTCTCCGCAAATCCGATCCCGTCCCCTTCCACGACGATGTCGATATCAAAATTCTCTATCCCCATCATGAGATCTCGGACAAAACCACCCACGGCATAGACGGGAAATCCCAGCTCATCCCCCACGTTGCCGAATTCTTTCAAAAGGTTCTGCACTTTTTCGGGGAACTGTGCTTCCATCAATCTGGAGATCACCTTCTTGCGGGCGTAGAGGGGTTGTCCCTCCAAGGCCGACGGCTCCTTGATCGATTTCACCATCTCGTCCTTGAGACCACGCATCAAGTCCCCCACGGAAATGGTGCCTTTCAACTGATCTCCTTCGACAACGGGCAGGAGTCTCTGATTCTGGCCGATAATCAATTCCTGGACTCGAGAGAAAGGGGTATCCGGAGAAACCACGAAGAACTCCGGTGTCATGTATTCTCTCACCGGAGACCCTCTTAACCCGTGGTGGATAGCCCGCTCCACCACCTGTTTTGAAATCAAGCCAACCACCTTTCCTTCTTGAAGGACAGGGAGGGCGCTCAGGTGATAGCGGCTGAATATTCCTCCGGCTTCTTCCAGGCTCTGCTCTGATTCAATCGTCTTGAACGGGTAGACCATGACATCCCGGGCCATCCTCTTCGGCCGAACCATCTCTTTCAATGTCGCCACTAATCGTTCCTGGGCCTCTATCAAGGTCATTCCCTTCACCATGGAAGATGCCGCCGTCGGATGTCCGCCCCCTCCGAATTCGCTGGCGACTTCGGCTACGTTCACCTCTTCGAGGCGGCTCCTTCCGATCAAATAAACCCGATTTTCCATAAGGACAAGCACGAACAGGGCATCCAAATTCTCTATCTCCATCAGCTTATGCGCCAAGACAGCAATATCCCCGATATAGTGATCCGCCGATGCTTGGGCGATGACCACGTCAACCCCGTGGATATTGTAGCGGGTGGCCGACTTGATCAAGTCATTGAGCAAGAAGACCTGTTCTGCTGTCAATTCCTTGGTGATCACATTCGAAAGAATGTTGAGATTGGCCCCTTTTCGGATCAAGTACGCCGCCGCTTTGAAATCCTCCTCTCGAACCGAGGAAAAAGTGAGGTTTCCCGTATCCTCATAGATGCCAAGCATCATCACCGTAGCCTCATCCGGCGAGATCTCAATCTCCTTCTCCCTGAGAATCTTGAGCAGGAGTGTGACGTTCGCACCCACCTCAGCAATCACTTCCAAGGAGCCATGGACATCCTCCGGGGAGGGCGGATGATGATCATAGATGTGGATGTCAACGTCAGGCCTACCCACAATCTCCGCAAATTTACCAATGCGGCTCATCTGGCGCGTGTCAACTAAGATCAGCCTCTTGACGGCATGAAGATCGATATTCTTCATCCTTTCCACCTCCAGAGCATAGAGCGTGGAATGGATGAAGAAGTCGCGAACGCTCCTCTCCTGAGACCCAGGAAAGACCAAGACAGCACCAGGATAGACCTTCTTGGCGGCCAGCATGGAGGCCAAGGAATCAAAGTCCGCATTCGTATGGGTAGTAATGACATCCATAAGGAAACCTGAATGATCACTGCAATTTGCAAAATAGGTATTGCAAAGTTAGCAATGAATACTTCTTCTTCGAGGATTGGGATTCCAATGCTTATTGCTCATTGCCCATTGATTATTTTGCACTGATTTTTGTTAGCCTCGCGGGTGATAGCGTTGATGAATCTTCTTCAATCTCTCCCCTGTCACGTGAGTATATATCTGAGTAGTGGAAATATCTACATGACCGAGCATCATCTGGACAGAGCGAAGGTCCGCCCCCCTTTCCAAGAGATGGCTTGCGAAGGAGTGACGAAGAAGATGAGGAGTAACCCTCTTCCGAAGACCGGCCTTCAGACCGCGGGCCTTAAGATTCTTCCAGAACCGTTGCCGGCTCATTCCTCTCCCTGAACGAGTGATAAACAGGAAATGACTCTCTTTTCCCTTGGCGAGTCTTTCTCGAACCGTCTGCAAATAGAGATGCACCCACTTCATCGCCTCACTTCCCAGGGGAACCATCCTTTCTTTTGAACCTTTTCCATAAATGACGACATACCCGCTCTCCAAGTTAACCTGATTGACCGGGAGTCGAATCAGCTCAGAAACTCTCATCCCGGTCGCATAGAGCACCTCTAACATCGCCCGGTCTCTGATCCCTAAAGGGGTCCGAAGGTCAGGTTGTTCCAGTAATTGCTCTACCTCCCTCAGCGTCAAAATCTCCGGTAGGGTCTTCGTCATCTTTGGAGATTCGATCTCCTCAACCGGATTGACCTCCAGGATTTCCTCTTGAATCAAGAATTGGAAGAACGTTCGAATCGCTGACAGATCTCTCGCCAGCGTCTTGGCCGAAAGCCCCTTCTTCCTTAGGACAAGGAGAAACGCCCTGATGTCGAATTTCTTGACGTCCCCTATCTCTTGAATCCCCTTTTTTCTCAAGTGCCCTAAAAATCGATTCAATGCAAGTTGATAACCTTCTATCGTGTTCTTGGAAAGACCCTTTTCTACGACGAGATAATGGAGATATTGATCTAAGATCTGATCCATCCCCCCTCCTTTTAAGAGATTCAAGGAGTCATGGGTTTCATAGATTTCAGATTTTAGATTTGAGATTTCTCAATCTGCAATCTACAATCTGCAATCCGCTGGAATCCCCAACAAAAAAGCAGAGGGAAGGGTTGACCTCTGCTTCAATCGTTGTCCGAAATCGCCTCGGGCCCTTCTCAGACACCTGTATGGCCAAATCCTCCCCCTTGCCTCTCAGTGGGCGGAAGGTCGTCAACCTCTTCCAAAATCGCCCGGAACACCGGGGAGATGACCATCTGAGCAATTCTCTCACCATCGCGAATCGCAAAGGGTTCTTTGCCAAGGTTGATCAGGAGAACACCAATCTCGCCGCGGTAATCGGCATCGATCGTTCCAGGCCCATTGACGATGCCTATCCCTCTCCGAATAGCCAAGCCGCTCCGTGCTCTAATCTGACCCTCAAACCCTTCAGGGATCGCCACCGAAATCCCGGTGGGGATGATCCTCCTTTCCCCCGGTATCAATGTTGCCTCCTCTTCCAAGGAGGCAAAGAGGTCCATTCCCGACGACCCCTCGGTCATGTATTGAGGCATGTGGATGGGGCGATCCTTTCTCAAGCGTTTGATCTGGATTCTAACTGGCCCCATCCTTTGTGTGTCGCTCACCCAAGTCTCTCCATCTCATTTCGTAGGCAAGGCGGGGCTTGGAAGATATGTTTCGGTCAACAGGTTCTGGTTGAAGCCGTGCCCATCGACGGGTCCCAAAATGGTCAGACAGAAGGATTGTTCATCGAAGAAATCGCAGGCCAAACGACGCACCTCCTCTTCCTTTACCTCGTCAATGCCCTTAAGAATCTCCTCCACTCGGAGGCTGAATCCAAAATAGATTTCATTCTTTGCAAGCCGGGTCATCAGGCTATCTGAACTCTCGAGACTGAGGAGGAGATTCCCCTTCAACTGCTCTTTGGCGGTCTCGATTTCACCGTTCCTAAAGGGCTCTGTCTTCAGCTGCTTGAACTCCTTGAGGATGAGTTCGATCACCTCCTGATAGGAGCTCTCGCTTGTTCCGGCATAAACGACGACGAGTCCGGCATCGACATAGGCAGGAAGGTAAGAGTAAACAGAATAAGCCAACCCACGATTCTCCCGTATCTCTTGGAAGAGCCTTGAGCTCATTCCGCCCCCAAGAATGGTGTTCAAAACGTACGAACCGAACCGGAGCGAGTGATTGTATTGAAGCCCTTTCGTGCCCAGGCAGAAATGAACCTGTTCCAACTCCCGCTTGCAGAGACTCGTCTTGCAAATCGAATGGGGCTTCGACCTTTCCTTCACCTTTTCCGACTTCGGCATCTGGCCAAAAGCCGTTCCAATGAGGTCAACCACCTCCTGGTGCCGGAGGTTCCCCGCAGCGCAGATGATAATCCGGTTGGGCTGGTAGCTCTCCTTGAGATATCGATAGATCTCGTCCCGTCTAAAAGACTGAACGAGTTCCGTGGTTCCGAGAATCGGGAAGCCTAGCGGATGGTCCCCCCAGCAGGCTCGGCTGAAAAGGTCGTGGATACAATCGTCGGGTGTATCCTCCACCATCTTGATCTCCTGGAGAATGACCATTCTCTCCTTCTCCACATCTGTTGAATTCATCAGGGAATGTAAGAAGATGTCAGAAAGAAGATCAATGGCTAAAGGCAGATTCTGATCGATGACCTTGGCATAAAAACAGGTATATTCTCTTCCAGTAAATGCATTCAGAGTCCCCCCCACAGAATCAATCTCCTTGGCGATGTCGAAAGCGCTCCTCCGTTCCGTCCCCTTGAAGAGAAGGTGTTCGATGAAATGAGAGATGCCATTCTCACTGGGTTGTTCATCTCGAGATCCGGTAACAACCCACACCCCGATGGAGACCGATTTGAGATAAGGGATCTCTTCAGTAATCACCTTGATGCCATTCTCAAGAACAGTCTTCTGATAACCCGAACCCGCAGTAATCCGCGAATGATTCAAAGGATCACGAGATTGTCTACTCTCTCGGCTCATCGTCCTTCCCTGGCTTGCCTCTGCCTTCTGCTTTCTACCATTCTCTTAAGCCTTGCCTGCTGCTCGTTGTTCCATTTCCCTCAAGGCGGCCTTCCGGCTCAGCCGGATACGCCCTTGCGGATCGATATCGATGACCTTTACCCGAACTTCATCGCCCTCCTTCAAGACATCCGAAACCTCGTTGACTCGACTTTCTGCCAATTGGGAGATATGGACCAGACCATCTGTTCCCGGGAAGAGTTCAACGATCGCACCGAAACTCAGAATCCGTATGACCTTCCCCGTGTAGAAGCCACCCACTTCCACCTCTTGGGTGAGCCTTTTGATCATATAGATGGCTTTTTCGATGGCTTCATAGTTCGGAGAGGCCAACTTCACTTGTCCCGAATCCTCTACATCTACCTTTACCCCGGTCTGATCCACAATACTTCGAATATTCTTTCCCCCTGGACCGATGACGTCACGGATCTTCTCCTGTTTGACCTGGATCGTGACAATCCTCGGCGCATGCCTTGAGAGATCCTTCCGGGGCTCTGCAATCGTCTCTGTCATCCTTTCCAGGATGTGAAGTCTTCCCTCTCGTGCTTGGTCAAGAACTCGTTCCATCACCCCTTTGGATAGCCCGCTAATCTTGATATCCATCTGGATGGCGGTGACTCCTTCGGCTGTCCCTGCAACCTTAAAATCCATGTCACCAATATGATCCTCATCGCCAAGAATGTCGGAGAGGACAGCGGTCTCGCCCTCTTCCAAGATCAAACCCATTGCGATTCCTGCCACAGGTGCCTTGATGGGAACACCTGCATCCATCAAAGAAAGGCTCGATCCACACACAGTGGCCATCGAAGAGGAGCCGTTCGATTCCAGTACCTCTGAAACAATTCGAATCGTATAGGGAAAATTCTCATTAGAAGGAAGAATGGGTAAGATGGCCCTTTCTGCCAACGCCCCATGTCCAATCTCTCTTCGGCTCGGAGACCTCAGGGGGGAGACTTCTCCTGTGCAAAAAGGAGGGAAATTGTAATGCAGCATGAAGGATTTGTAGGTCTCACCCATCAGGGAGTTGATTTTCTGCTCATCCTCAGAAGTGCCGAAAGTGACCACCGCCAGAACCTGGGTCTCCCCACGAGTGAAGAGGGCGGAGCCATGGGTCCTGGGAAGAATACCCACTTCACAAGAAATGGGACGGATTTCCGAAAGTCCCCTTCCATCGATCCTCTTCTTTTTTGCCATGATTATGCTTCTTACCAGTTTACGGTCGATCTCCTCAAAAGCCATTCTCACCATCTTCTGAGAATCCTCATCTCGTAGAGTCGAGTCTGCGACTTCGGCCTTACATTCACGAAGGATGAGCTCAAAGACCTCCTCTAACCGCTCTCGCCTCTTTATCTTCTCTGGAATGAGATAAGCCTCTGCCAGTTTTTCTTGAGCGATCGATTGCACCTTCTGATAAAGCGTCTCCTCCGGTCTTTGGAGTTCGAATTCCCTCGGCTTCACCCCGGAGATCAACCTGATCTGCTTTTGAAGGTCGATGACCGGCTTGAGGGATTGATGACCAAACAGGATCGCATCCAGGATTTCCTTCTCCTTGACCTCCTTTGCACTTCCCTCCACCATGATGATCGCCTCTTCGCTCCCCGCAACAAAGAGATCAATGTCGCTCAATTCTAATTCCTCGTGGGTGGGATTGAGGACATACTCCCCGTCGATCCGACCTACCTTTGCTCCTGCAATCGGACCACCGAAGGGGACATCGGAGAGGGAAAGAGCGGCAGAGGCTCCGATCATTCCTAAGATGGAAGGATCGTTATCTGCATCGGCTGAAAGAACCGTCGCGATAATCTGGGTTTCATTCCGGAACCCTTTTGGGAAAAGAGGCCTCAAGGGGCGGTCGATGAATCGGGAGATCAGGATTTCGTGATCACTCGGTCTTCCTTCTCTCTTAAAAAATCCTCCCGGGATCTTGCCCGCGGCATAGGTCATCTCCAGATAATTAACGGTAAGAGGGAGAAAATCGATCCCCTCTCGTCTCTCACTCGATGTCACAGAGGTGACTAAGACAACGGTATCTCCATACTGAACCAGTACAGCACCGTTCGCTTGTTTGGCCACCCTCCCGGTTTCAATAGAAAATGGCCTTCCAGCAAAATCGATTTGCAATTTCTGAACCATAAGTTTTTTTCACTCCTTTTTATGAACTTGTCTCGCTCGCAAATAGGAAAAAGTAGCTATTTCCGGAGACCTAACTTTTCAATGATCATTCGATACTGGTCCACCTTATTTTCTTTGAGGTAGTTGAGGAGCCTTCTCCTCTGGCCCACCAACTTCAGCAGACCCCTTCGGGAATGATGATCCCCCTTGTGAAACTTGAAATGCTCTGTGAGATATCGAATCCGCTCGCTCAGCAGAGCGATCTGAACCTCCGGCGAACCCGTGTCCCGCTCGTGGGTCTTAAACTGTTCGACGATCTCTTTCTTCTTCTCCTGAACAAGCGCCATGAAACCCTCCTTCAACCTAAAAGTAGTTGTGACTTCCTGATCATTTTATTCGGGCGAAATACCCTCAATGCACGAAGAGCGAGCATCTCTGGACTCGCCAATTGGATGTCCGTGTCTCTGACCTCTGATTTCAAAATGGCAACCAACCCATCTTCAGGGGAGGACATCTTCAACCAGTCACCCTTCTCAAAAGCCGGAAGGGTGTGAGGTGAGAGATCTCGAACGGCCATTCCCTTTCCATGGCGGACCATCCTGATCAAACGCTCGTCCCCAATCACTTCGGGCAAGCTGGCCAAGGCTTCCCCCAAGGAAATCAGCCACGGGGAAAGATCTTGTGCCTCGGAGAGATCCCTCAAACTCCCCCATGGGATCGCTCGTTCGATCGTGAAAGAACCACTTCGCACCCGTCTTAAACGGAGGAGGTGAGCACCACACCCGAGCTTCCTTCCGATATCCCTTCCCAGGGCGCGGACGTAAGTCCCCTTTGAACACGAGATCTTGAAGCGAACCCGAGGGAGGTCACTCTCCTGAACCTGGATGTCGAAAATCTCTACTTCCCTCTCCTTCCGATCGACCTCGAGCCCTCTTCTGGCCAATCGATAAAGAGGCTTCCCTTGAACTTTGATCGCCGAAAACATCGGAGGGATTTGCTGAATCTTCCCCAAGAATGTCTGAAAGACCGCTTGAATCATTCCAGGGGTGATCCCTTCCCATTCTTTTCTATGGAAAACCTCTCCGGTGAAGTCGTCTGTCGCCGTCTCCTCACCCAATTTCAGGACTGCCTCATACTCCTTGGGCTCGTCTCTCAAAAACGGGACCAACTTCGTTCCCTCATTGATGACGATGGGTAAGACTCCCGTGGCAAAAGGGTCCAGTGTCCCGATATGCCCTGCCTTCTTCACGTGAAACCGACGCTTCACCTCTTTCACCACTGCCAAAGAGGTCATCCCTTCAGGTTTGTCCAGAATGAGAAGACCATCAATCCCTGTTCTCATGCTCGTCTTTCTCCTCTTCCTGATGGAGATGTTCGATGACCTCTCCAATATGAATGGCATATTCAATGGAAGGATCGAACTGGAACATGATTTCGGGCGTATACCTCAGACCCATTCGTCTTCCCAATTCCCTTCGAATATAGCCTTTTGCACTGTCGAGCCCTTTTACCGACTTCTCTCTTTCCGTCAGAGACCCCATCACGCTGAAATAGATCTTCGCAAATCGGCAATCTTCAGAGACCGCAACCTTCGTAATCGTGACAAATCCGATTCGAGGGTCCTTGAGGGATTTGACAAGCATTTCAGAGATCTCTTTATGGATCAGATCACCCACTTTTTCTGAGCGTTTCCCAACTGCCATCTCTTCTCAACCCCTCGACCCCTCCATTCTTCACCCCCCACTCTCCCCTCGATGGGGTGTGGGTTGTTTTCACTTCAGTTGGAGCGCGCTTCAAACGGAAAGGATCTCTATTTCTGTGTGGACCATCTCAACAAGTTGCATCTTCTCTATGAAATCAACGATTTTGTCCAGACTGGAATTGATGTGTCGGCGATCATTGCCCACCGCACAGATACCGATCTGTGCCCGTTGCCAAAGGTCATTGTCTCCGACCTCGGAGATGGCCACATTAAACCGGTGCTTCACCCGATCAATCAGTTTTCGGATCACATGACGCTTCCCTTTGAGGGAATGATTCTCGGCAATCCTAAGGTCGAGTTGGCAAATCCCGATCACCATCTTGCTCCCCCGCCCCCGATGCTAATCATAGCCTTCCTAATAGGCCTGTCGTTGTGCGTAACACCGCCTTCTTTCAAGCCAATTGTGGTTGAACTTCCTCCATCTCATAGGATTCGATGATATCTCCTTGCTTGACGTCATTGAAATTCTCAATTTTGATGCCACATTCGAGGCCTTGGCTACAATCCTTCATGTCATCCTTGAATCTCCTTAGAGAGGCAATTCGACCATCATAGACGACCACGTTGTCCCGCAGGAGCCTGGCATGAGATCCCCTGACTACCTTGCCGTCCACGATCAAACTGCCCGCTACCGTACCCACTTTATGAATGTTGAAAACCTGTATCACCTGTGCCCTTCCCAGAAAGTGCTCTTTGAAGGTTGGCTCAAGCAATCCTTCCATGGCTTTCTTGATGTCATTGATGGCATCATAGATCACAGCGTACGTTCGAATATCAACCTGCTGTAACTCCCCGAGGGACTGAGCTTTCGGAACGGGCCTCACATTGAATCCAATGATGATGGCATTCGAAGCGGAGGCCAAGTTCACATCCGTTTCCGTGATTCCTCCAACCGCATCGTGGAGGATGTTGACTTTGACCAAATCCGTGGAGAGTTTTTTGAAGGCCTCCTTGACTGCTTCGATGGACCCCTGCACATCGGCCTTGATGATCACATTGAGCTCCTTCACCTCGCCCTTCTTGATTTGCTCATAGAGCTCTTCCAACGAGACCTTGCTCAACTTGGAAAGCTCCTTCTCTCGTGTTTTTTCCTGCCGGTAGAGCGTGATCTGTTTAGCCATCCGTTCGTCGGAGACAACGATAAAGGTCTCACCGGCCTCCGGGACATCGGTGAAGCCAACCACCTCGACAGGAATAGAGGGCAGGGCCTCCATGATCTTCTGTCCCTTATCGTTCAACATCGCCTTGACCCTGCCGTAGTGAGAGCCTGCGATGAAGACATCGCCAGTTTTCAGTGACCCTTCCTGCACAAGAAGGGTCGCCACGGGTCCCCTTCCCTTGTCCAATTTGGATTCGATGATGACCCCACGAGCAGACTTGTCGGGATTAGCCTTCAATTCCAGAACCTCTGATTGAAGAAGAATCAATTCCAATAGTTCCTTCGTCCCTGTCTTCTGTTTCGCTGATACCTCAGCAAAAAGGGTATTTCCTCCCCACTTCTCAGGAACCAGCCCATAATCCGCTAGCTCCTTCTTCACCTTTTCTGGATTTGCATTCGGTTTATCAATCTTGTTGACCGCTACGACCATGGGAACCTTCGCAGCCCGAGCATGATCGATTGCTTCTTTGGTCTGGGGCATCATCCCGTCATCCGCGGCGACCACCAAGACGACGATGTCTGTCACTTGAGCCCCTCTCGCCCTCATGGCCGTAAACGCCTCATGGCCAGGAGTATCAATAAACACGACATGACCATTCTCTAATTGGACGTCGTATGCTCCAATGTGCTGGGTGATGCCTCCCGCCTCCCCTCCCACGACATTCGTCTTCCGAATGGCATCTAGGAGTGTTGTTTTTCCATGATCCACATGACCCATAATCGTAACGACCGGCGGCCTCGGCTGTAATTGCTCGGGCAAATCCTCTTTTCGTTCCAACAGGTCCTGCTTCTCTAAGGAGAGTTTCTCCACTTCATAACCGAATTCACTGGCTACCAGCGAGGCCACGTCGGCATCGATCATCTGGTTGATATTGACGAGGACTCCCAGGTCCATTAGTTTCTTGATTAATTCCCCTCCCTTGACTCCCATCCTTTTTGCGAGATCCCCGACCGCGATGACTTCGGAGATTCGAATGATCCTCTTGATCGGTTTCGGGACAGTGACTTCTGTCTTCTTGGGAGCTTTTACTACTAGCTTCTTCTTCACGGGTCTGAACGATCTGAAACCAGTCTTCTGATCTGTTTCCAACCGTCCCTCCCCTTCGAGCTCATCCTCCTGCACCATCCTCTCTTCAACCACTCTTCTCCTTTTTATAAGTCCTTTTTTCCTTCCAGCGAGTTTTTCTTTCTCGGCCAGCTCTTCCTTGCTCGGAAGTTTCACCTCCCCCGTCTTTATGGCGGCCCCTCTTCCTATGGGTGCCCCAGCTTCTCTTTTCCCTTCTGCTCTTTTCCCCACTTCTTCCGCGGCAACCTGGGACGGCTTCGAGACCTCAACTGGGGTTGGAGGAATGGGCTCCTTCTCTTCCACTCTCATCCCACCAGGCACAGCAGTCTCTATGACCATTTCGGCTTTCTTCTTCTCCGTCATTAGCTTGTCAGAAGGCTTCCCTTCCTTTCTCAAGCCCTTCGTCTCTACTGATTCTTTCGGCGCTGTTACTTCTTCTCTGGCCTTCTCCACGACGACTTCGGAGATCTTCTCTTCAGCAGCCTCAAGCCCTGCTGTTTCCGATGGCGGGGGTGGGACCGGTGCCACTACTTCCAGCTCTAGGCTCCTCGTCCTTCTCCGGATGACGGTGGGTTTGACCCGTTTCTCAATGACCTCTTTCTCAGAATCCCTTTCTATGATCTTCTCATCAGATGGGGATAGCTTCTCGGGCTCCAAAGACTTTTTGTCCTTTACCTTTACTCCCATCCGTCTCAATTTCAGAAGCAGCTTGTCATCCTCCATCCCTACTGAGGCCGCAAGATCGAGGACTTTCACTTTTGCCATTCTTTTTCCTCCCCTATGCTAGGACCTTTCGGTTGCACGGAAAATGCACCAAAAGACAGCTGGGTCTGTCAGACCAGTAAGTTCTACAAACTTCTCTTTATAGGTATCTCGTCTGGCCGGCGAGACGCCTCTAAGGCTTTGTGACGGGACCTCTTGAAGGATTCAAGGGCCCTAGGACTCGGAGGTTCAATCCCACCAAAAGCGGGACTTAGTAAAGGTTTTAAAGCAGACATGACTGCCTTTTCAATAGACATCAACGGAGCCCTTTCTGGAGAAACCTTGAATCGAAGGATACCCCTGATCCGTTGATACTAGGGACCCGGCCCATCTGCATTCTCTTCTGTGCCAATCTCAGACACATCTCATCCGGGCAGAGATAGAATCCTCGCCCGTCGAGCTTCTGTTTCTCATCGATGAAAAGAATCCGGTCTTCACCTTGTTTGAATCGAACCATTTCCCCCTTCTTCCTCTTCTTCCGACATCCGATACACATCCGGATGGGAAGATGTCCCTTATGACTCATCCCGTTGGTTCCTCGACATAACGCCGGGCTGATTGGATCAATTTCTCTGCTTTCTTGACACCGATCCCTGGAAGAGCAGATAGATTCTCGATGTTTGATTTCAAGACATCCTGAACGGTCCGAAACCCATTGGCCCCCAATATTGCAGCGGTCTTTTCCCCCACTCCGTCCATGCGATCGACCGGATGAAGTGCAGGCTCCTCGGGAGGCGGACCACCCACGCTGACCTCAGGACTCTCTTCTCTCTGAATCATCCGGAGTGCACCCTCTGCAATCTCAACAGCCTTCTCATTCTCTATCCCCAACACTCTGGCCAGCTCTTCTGGGTCCACCTCTGCAACTTCCTTGATGGATCGGAATCCTTCGTTATAAAGGACCCGGCTGCTCACATCTCCGATATGTGGAAGCCCCTTGAACCTTTCCAAAATCTCACTTGAGATCTTCTCCATCCGAGACTCACTCTTGATATCGATCTTCCAACCGGTCAATTTGGACGCTAATCTGACATTCTGGCCCTTTTTCCCAATGGCTAGGGAAAGCTGATCATCTGCCACAATGACCTCCATATATCGATTCTCCTCATCGATATAGACTCTGGAGATTTTTGCCGGTGCCAGGGCATTACAAACATATTTGGCTTGATCTTGAATCCAAGGGATGATGTCAATTCTCTCGCCCCGAAGTTCTTGGACGACACTTTGGACCCTCGAACCTCTCATCCCGACACATGCCCCCACTGGGTCGACATCCCGACTCGAACTAAAGACAGAGATCTTCGCCCTCTCGCCAGGTTCACGAGCTGCGCTGATGATCTTAATCACCCCTTCAGAAATCTCCGGCACCTCCAATTCGAACAATTTGATCAAAAAGCCAGGATGGGTTCTCGAAAGAAAAATCTGTGGTCCTTTCGAACTCTTCTGTATCTCGAGTATGTAAGCCCGAAGTCGTTCCCCCTGTCGATAGACTTCCCCCGGAATCTGTTCCTTAGAGAAAAGAACGGCCTCTCCCCTCCCAATGTTGATGTAAACGTTCCCCTTCTCCATCCGTTGAACTGTTCCGCTCGCGAGATCTCCCTTGCGGTCTTTAAACTCATTATAGACATTCTCACGTTCGGCGTCTCGGACCTTTTGGATAATCACCTGCTTTGCAGTTTGGGCGCCGATACGGCCGAAATCAGTATCAAGCTTAACTCCCAGGCTATCTCCAACCTGAGCCTCATTGTCCAGCTCTCTCCCTTCCTCAAGAGAGATCTCTGACGATGGATTCGTCACGTCCTCCACGACCTGCTTGAATTGAAACAACTCTACCTCACCCACCTCCTCATTATAGTGGACTTCGATCTCCCCCTGATGCCCGTACTTCTTCCGAGAGGCGGTGAGGACTGCTTGTTCCAATGCTTCGATGATCACTTTCCGGTCGATCCCCTTATCTTTTCCTACCTGATCAATGACATAGTTGAGATTGGATGGCATAATCGATCTCTCCCCACCTATTTTAGAATTCTATTTCCAAATTGGCCTTTGCCACGTTGGACAGAGGAATCTGAAAGACCCCTCCGTCCGTTTCTATTTCAATTCGGTTCTCAGAGATCTTCAAGAGCTTCCCCATAAATTGCCTTCGGTTCTCGATAGGATTGAGGGTCTTGACCTTGATGAGCCGGTTGCAGTATCTCAGGAAGTCCTTCTCATCCTTCAGGGAGCGGGTGAGGCCTGGAGACGACACCTCCAATGTGTAAGGAGAGGGTATAAAATCCTCCACGTCCAGACTCCTTTCGACTTCCCGGCTGGCGCGCGTGCAGTCGTCAAGAGTAACCCCACCCTCCTTGTCAAGGTAAAGGCGAAGGACCCATCCCCTTGCCTCTCTTCGGTACTGTATCTCCACCAATTCCATCCCTTCGCTGGAAAGAATAGGATTGGCAACGGTACGTACGCGATCTATGATTTCCTTTGACATCTTGACTCCAGCCTTCGATGATCGGCGTTCTAAAAAAAAAGCGGGCGAAACAGCCCGCTTTTCCAGCAGACTAACAATGGTACTATTTTATACCATAATTCATTTCACAATGCAAGCGATTTTTTTGTGGGGAATTTCTTCGGAGGGTAACGCAGTCCTTGTTCTGTCTCATCTTCCACCGCTTCACTTCTGCCGTCCTTCTCTCTGACCTCTCCTTCTCTGGAAAACGTCCATAAAGGCAGCGTGGAGTTTCTCATAGGTCTTCTCGAGATATTCCGGGATGATTTTTGTCTCACCCAATACAGGCATAAAGTTGGTATCTCCGATCCATCGTGGGACGATGTGGAAGTGAATGTGGTCATCGACTCCGGCTCCCCCCACCTTCCCAATGTTCGTTCCAATATTGAATCCATCCGGACGGAGCATTGCTTTCAATATCCGGACTGAGGTCCTCAATAGAAAAAAAAGATCTCGAAGCTCCTTGTCATCCAGTTGCTCCAAGTCCGGACAATGGCATTTCGGCACGACCATCACATGGCCATTGTTATAGGGAAATTTATTCATCATCACAAACGTATGTTTGCCCTGATAAAGGATCAAATTCGCCTGATCTCTTTTCTCCGAAAGTTTGTTACAGAAGATGCAGCCCTTCTGCTTCTTTTCTAAAATATAGTCTATTCTCCATGGAGCCCAAAGAAATCTCATAGGGACACAAAACTTCAAGAACTCTAAACAGAATCACCAAAATCCAAATGCCAAATGAAGCTCAAATGACTGAATGCCAGAGCGCCTTCTTCTTCGAAAAGAAAAATGTTACCGTTTAGCGCTCTGAAAAACTGATCTTCTAGGACACCGGAAAATTCATGAACTCATTTCCACATTAAGGTAGAGATAATCCTTCCATGGATCAGGGGGTTCCTCGATCCCTAGGCTCAACGTCAGCAAGGGGATCCAAATCGGGGCTTTCGGTCTCCGAATCAAAGACATCCCCGCTTCTTCGGGTGTTCTTCCCCCCTTCTTGAGATTGCAAGCCATGCAGCAGGTGACGACATTGGTCCATTCAGTCTGTCCACCCTTTGAGCGTGGAATCACATGGTCGTATGTCAGTTCTTTGTACTCGAAACTGGTCCCACAATACTGGCACTTCCCCTTGTCACGGACATACAGGTTTTGCCGGGAAAACTTGACGATGGGAGTCTTCCTTCTGATAAATCGGTTCAGCCGAATCACGGCTGGGAGTCGCAAGGCGAAACTGACTCCTCGAATAACACGTTCGTACTCTTCGACCACTTCGACCTTCTCGAGCATGACCATGATGATTGCTTTCTTCCAGGTCACAACCTTCAACGGCTCAAAAGTAGAATTGAGAAGTAAAGTCCACTCCATCATCAGCCAAAATAGAAATTTCTCTTTGAATTTTGAGGATATATAGCGATTTTTTAACAAATTGTCAAGTCCTTTTTGAGCATTTGTGACCATTTTTCGGAGTTGCTCATCCTCTGTTTTTCTTTTTCTCGACGCCTTTGGTTTGAATGAATGCTCTTTGTCTGGCCGCCCGCCCTCCTAGGCTTGATCGGTCTAGCGTCTTGGGTGAGTGAACAACCGGTCCCACACTCCACGAAATCATGCTGCAGCATGGTAGCCAACAGGCCTAACCCTTATAAGGCCTCCCGATGTCAATAGGGAAAAGAAATCCAAGACGAAAAAGTAAGTAATTTTCGTTCTAAGAGAAAAAGAGACTTTGGCCTGTTGGCAGCCGTTCCACCTTGGTTTCTGTGCGGGTGCAAGAACCGGATAACCCCTGAAGCCCCTCCGAACGGTTCGGCCAAGTCGGCTTCTTCCTCGATCCCCGGCAAACCTTAAAACTGTGAGTTGGAGATTATTTTTGGAGGGTTTTCTGTGTTTGGCAAGAAAATTGCATATCCATATTCAATGGTTATTTCCTTACTGGCAGGTACGAGGGCCCGATTAAGTGGAGAAAACAAACGATACTGCCCAGTTTCCATTTAGGTTGACAACCCATCTGGTTTTTGATAGATCTCAATCAGAATAAACTAACAAGGAGGAATTTGTTATGAAAGGATTAAGAAAAGGTTTACTGCTGCTTTTGGCCGTTTCGATGATCATTGGAAGTCTTTTTTCTGGAGCGTGGGCCTTGGACGAAAAGGCTAAGGATAACCCTGTCACAGCCGAATGGAACATCCTAGATACACTATTTGCTAGACCCCTTGGAATCGCGGCTGGAATCATTGGGACAGGGATTTTTGTCGCCGCGCTGCCTTTTACCCTTCCCACAGGAAGTGTGAATAACGCAGCTCAGATGCTCATTGTTGAACCGTTCAAGTTTTCATTTACGCGGAAATTCAATGATGAAAATCAAACTGTGCACCCAGATGTTGCAGAATAGGGAAAGGGTGGGCTTGGCCAACTCTGGATTTGAAACTTGCGTTTTGGGAAATCCTGTTTAATCCTGCTGGGGGGGACTGGATATTCGGCTTGGGTTTCGCGGTGGACCTTTTCAGTTGCCAGACGTAGCGGGGGTTAGGCTAAAGGTTCTCGTCTATTCATCCATGTCTTCTCGAACCCACGTCTCACCAGATTTCACTCTCCTTGCGCTCACCCTTCAATTTTCGATGGCAAAAAGGGCAGGGCTTTCCTTCCTGAACGAGGACCTCTTTCATCATCTCGATCAATTCACCGTCCTCTAAGATCTGTTTGACTATGTGAGGGTGAGGTCTCCGATCATATTTGCGGTAAGGAAAGCTACTCTTCCCGCTCATCACTCTACTCCTTCGGCATCCATTATAAAGCTTCTCGCCTCATTTGACAAGAGAGGGAAGCCATTCTCAATTAGGGGACAGGCGGTGTGAGGAGGGCTACTGCGAAAGACCCACCAAAAATTGTTTTAGCCTGTCCAGTTCCTCTGCGGCGATATCCACAAACCTCACTCCGTATCGATAATCTCCCCCGTCCCTCCCCAAATGAATGTCCCTCCAAACCACCTCCGTCAGCATCTCAATACTATTCAATTTGGAACCATTCGCGAAAAAGAGTTTCAACTGCAGATGTTGACCAACCTCCATCTTCTCCGGAAGGTAAACCAACAACCCACCTCCGCTGGCGTTGATCACTCGTCCAGAATGACTGATGGTCGAGCTGGCTTGATAGTATTCTATCGGCAAATCTACTGTAAACCTGGGATAGCCTCTCCGTTCGAAATTGACGATCCCCACCCGAGGCTTTGTTCCCTTTTCTTCCATTTCAATCCACCTCTATGTTGACGTTTAGTGGAGACCCGTGGGTAAGGTCCCGTCTTCGGCGGGCTTCCTGATCAACGTCCGTGCTCACGCCCTAAGGCGTTCAAACACGCAAGCGTGAGGACCGCCATCCCGCCCAAAGCCGGTCCTGCATACCAGAGTGCGTTACGGCACGCAGGCGTG